>JACRIL010000056.1 GCA_016235825.1 Planctomycetota bacterium | reverse complement strand
TCCGGCGGCAAAAGTGGTTGGATGCGTCGCCATAATTCGTCCGTAAGCAGCGGTTTGGCCATAGTTGTGTCCTCCCTGACACAGAATATTTATCGGCCAAACCATTGCTCAAAAACTAGGTTTTGTTAGAGTGCCTAAAAGCAATTGTAATTGTTCAACATATCCAAT
The DNA here is from genome assembly GCA_016235825.1 of Planctomycetota bacterium. Taxonomy (GTDB): domain Bacteria; phylum Planctomycetota; class Phycisphaerae; order SM23-33; family SM23-33; genus JACRIL01. The sequence continues at coordinate 38,833 of JACRIL010000056.1, read as the reverse complement.
TCAACTTTATAAGCTCCGGAATCATTTGCCGACGCAGAATCGGCTGAAGATGCGGGCGAGGATTTCCTCTGTGCCGACCTGTCCGGTTATTTTTCCGATCGACGCCATGGCCTCGCGCAGTTCGATGGCGACAAGTTCGGCGTCGTCGGCAACCTCGCCGGAATTTTTCAGGATTTCGGCGGCGGCTGAGGCGGATCGTGAGGCGTCGATCAGGCAGGCCTTCTGGCGTTTGTGAAGGGCCAGCGTCTCGCCGCCCCGCCACGCGCCCAGATGCAGATGATTTGCGATGGCCGTGCGTAGTTCGTCGAGGCCCAGGCCCGTCAGGGCCGAGACGCCCAGCGTTTCGACGCCGGCGGTGGATTTTATTTTTTCGATTGTTCCCGGCTGGTCCGCCGCAAGGTCGAGCTTGTTGGCCAGCAGAATGACGGATGCCCGCGGATTTGCGTGGCCAACACGATCCAGAATTTCCCTATCCGCGCGCAGGTCTCCGCCGCCGGCGCCGGCATCGACGACCAGCAGGACAAGATCGGCCGACGCGACTGCCCGTTCCGCCGCCGATTGGGCTGCGCCGTCGAGGTCATTTTTGGGGGCGGCAAAGCCCGCCGCATCAAGAAGGAGCAGGCCGACGTTGCTTATCGAGATCGGGCAGTTCAGCACGTCGCGGGTCGTTCCGGCAAGTGCCGAGACTATCGCCCTGTCAGTTTGGGCCAGCGCGTTGAGAAGAGAACTTTTTCCCACGTTAGGCCGGCCCGCCAGCACCACTCGCGGACAGGCCGACTCGTCGGGCATGTCGTCGGCCGACTCGGCCAACATGGCAATCCGTCCGGCCAGTGTTTCCAGCCGCGCCGCCAGCGTGGCTGGCTGGTCAAGGTGAATATCCTGATCGGCAAGATCGATCGCCGCTTCGACGCACGCAAGTGCGTCAGCGAGTTCGCCGGCCAGTTGCGTGCAGATACGGAAAATCTGCCCGCATGCCGCCGCGGCCGCCGCTCGGGCCTGGGCAGCCCCGGCCGAATCTATCAGGTCAGCCACCGCCTGGGCCGCCGACAGATCGATCCTGCCGGAAAGGAACGCCCTGGCCGTGAATTCCCCGCCCTCGGCCCGCCTTGCCCCGGCCGCCAGCATCGCATCGAGAACCGCGCCGGCCGCATGGATTGCGCCCGGAACGTGCAGTTCGACGAGGTCCTGGCGGGTATAGCTTTTCGGGCAGCGAAAAACGTAGGCGCGGGCTGGCAATTTTATCTGTTCGCCGCCGTGCCGCGATAATCCCGCCGAGACGATGCCGTCCGTCCAGCGGAACCCGCCCAGTTCCGCCAGTCTGCCCGAAAACGGCCGGAACAAATCCTCCACAATTTCAATCGCCCTAGGCCCGCTCAACCGCACGATGGCCCGCCAGCCGGCCCCGGCCGCCGTGGAAATCGCGCAGATCGTGTCGCTCGTGTCGAACATTTTCAGGGGGAAAACCGTTGAGGGAAACTTTTATATCCGGCCAGCGAAAATTCTCCGGTTTCGACTGCCCATGCCGGCCTGTCGGGCAGCTCGCTGAAGAGCTTTCCGTCCTCCGCGGCCCGGCTGATTAAATCCTCAATCCCGTCAATGATCGTCTTCTGCGACGGCTGGCCCTGATTGACGCAACTGACAAATTTTTCATCAATCGGATGCACCCGCCCGCTGCTTTCGTGCGAGCCGTCTATCGCAAGGATGGTCTTGCGAGATTCAGCCAGGCCGCACCCCAGCAGGCTTTCATCGCCGGTCTGGATCGCCCGGCAGAAATTGCCGACCATTTCAGCCATCTGGGAATCGTCCCATTTTTCCGACTCGCTCGTCCCGTCGGCATAGTCGATCCGGACGTTCGCAAACATGTTGTAGAAGGCCGCGCCCTTTTCGCACTGTATTTTTATGACCGGGTTGAGCGTCTGCTCGCAGCAGTGAGTCGCCAGGAAGATCGCCTCGGCGCCTTCCCCGGTGCGGATGCGGATCGCGGCGGTATCGTGCGAATCGGCGGGGCCGGCGCGGTAGAGTTCGGCCTGCACGCCGGCTGGCTGTGCGAAACGCCCGCCCTGGCCGCTCGCCAGGTAGAGCATATTATTGATCTGGTGCAGCAGCGCGTTGGTCGCCGGGCCGTCCAGCACCCACGAATCGCCGCTCCTGAGTCTGCCCGACCAGTTGTTGCGGGAATAATACGTGGCGTCCCTTGGCCAGCAGGCGCGGCAGATCAGTTTGCGGACGCCGCCCAGCCGCCCCTCGACGATCCGCGTTTTAAGCAGTTGCATCTCCCTGCCGTGAACAGCCTGAAAACCTACGATGCACAGTTTGCCGGCGCGTTCGAGCGCCGCGAGCATCGCGTCAACCTCCTGAACGGTGGCGGCCGGCGGCTTTTCCAGGTGCACGTGCAGGCCGGCGCCGGCGGCCGCGACGGTCAGCGGCGCGTGCGACGGAATGCTCGTGGCGATATAGACGGCCTGGCATCGGCCGGATATGCGGCCGAACATCTCCATCGCGTCGGCATAAAGTTCGACGCCCCGCGACTTGAGTTTTTCCTCGCGCTCGCCCAGGCTGCCCAGCCGGCCGTCGGCTGCCGCGACGAGACGGCATTGAGTGCCGCGCTCGATCGCCTTGCCGATCGCATCTATCAGGACGCCGCCCCAGCCCGCTATGCCCACGATTCCAAGTTCAATCATCTGTTTTCCTCGAAGAGCCGTAAAAAATCTGCCTGACGACCCGCATCATTGTGTAGGCCGTTACAATCTTGGCGTAATTGAACCTGTGGCGGAGCATCGCCCCGGCGAATCTTCCGTCGGCATGGGCGGCGGCGACAGAAAGTTCCTCGCGGAACTGGCCCGTAAAGCCCGAACCGCTCTTGCTGGCCGGATGCCACCGGAACGCGGCCAGGCAGCGGTCGATGAATCTGCCCGGCCAGCATTTGCCCAACCTCAGCCAGTAGTCGTAATCCATCGTCCAGTGCAGGTCGGTGCGGAACGGCCCGACCTGCCGCCCCGCCGTCGCCCGCCAGAACACGCCCATCTGTGAAATCCAGTTCTCGGCCAGGTGCGAGCTGAAATTATATTGCCTCATCCTGCGATTCTTGTACGCCGTGATCCATTGGCGGATTTCGCGGTCTTGGGCGTCGATGATCTTCACCCTGCCGTAGGCCCATATAGTTTGCGGCTCGGCGGAAAAGACATCCGCCACGGCAGCCAAGGCCCCAGGCTCGTAAACGTCATCGCTGTTGAGCCAGCCGATCACGTCTCCGCCGGCCATCGCCAGGCCCTTGTTGAGCGCGTCGGCCTGTCCTCGGTCAGGCTCGCTGACCCAGCGGATTTTCGGCCCCAGCGAGCGAAGAATGTCAATCGTGCCGTCGTTGCTGCCGCCGTCGATAACTATATGCTCGACCTCAAACGCGCAGTCCGGCCGACCGGCAGGCTGGTCCAGAACCGACCGGATCGTCCTGCCGATGTAATGCGCATGGTTGAATGACGGCGTAATGACGGATATCTTCACGATATGGAGTATAAACCACAATTATGCTGATAGCGATAAGCCTGCTGAATTTCCGGCCGGGCAACATCGGCGGGGCCGAGACGTACATCCGCCGCCTGCTGGCACACTTGGGCGAGCTTCGCGGACAGGACCGCGTGGCCGTGGTCCTCTACCGCGACATCGCCGATTCGGTCGAGTGCCCCAACCTGGAAAAGCTCGTCGTGCCATGGTCCGACCGCCGCTGCGTGATGGCCCGGATCGCCGAGGCCTACACGCCGCTGCGGGCGAAAAAGATCGAGCAGGTCTTCGCGAAACTGAACCCCGACGTGGCATTCTTCCCGCAGCAGTCGATCTTCCCCAAGGCCGTCGCCTGCCCGTGCGTGATGACTGTGGTGGACATCCAGCACATCTTTTTCCCGCACTATTTCGGCCTGTTCGACCGGACCTTCCGCGCGAGGATTTACCCGGTGAGCCTCCGCCGGGCCGACCACGTTATCGCCATCTCGGAATACACCCGCCGGACCCTGATCGAGCGGTGCGGGGTCGCCGAGTCGAAGGTTACGGCCGTGCCATTCGGCGTCGAGCCGGTCAGATCGGCCGTGGCAGTCCGGCCGCCGGGCCTGCCCGAAAAATACATCTACTACCCCGCGGCGACCTTCCCGCACAAGGGGCACGACAGGCTCATCCGGGCTATGGCTCAGATCAAGCGTAGCGGACGGCTCGGCTGCAAGCTGGTCCTGACAGGCAGGCGAACGAAACTCTGGGACAGACTGGAAAACCTTATTGCCGAACAGGGCCTCAAAGACGACGTGATTCATATGGGTTTTTTGCCCTTTGAGCAGGTGCAGGCGGTTTACGACTGCTCTTATGCGGTGGTGTTTCCGACGGAGTTCGAGGGTTTCGGCCTGCCGGCGCTCGAGGCCGTCCAGCACGATAAAAAGGTCATCTGCTCGCGATTGGCCGTCTTCGACGAGATCGGCGTGCCCAAACAATGCCAGATCGACTTCGACAATCCCGACGAACTGCTGGCCGCCCTCGAACTGCCCGGACCTACCGCGCTAACCCGACGGCCATGGACCTGGCAGCAGACCGCCCAAGCCACGCTTGATATCCTCCGCAGAACAGCAGCCCCGCCCCGCCCGGAGTTATGATTCAACATTACGGCTGCGTCAATCTTTGGACGAGCAAATCCTCGAACGCGGGCAGGTCGCGCCAGTCGACGGCCATGTTCACCCTCGGCCCGGCCGATGACTTCAACAGTATTGCCAGTTTTGTTCCGAGAAAATTCATGAGAAAAGAAAACTGCATGAAATCTTGCGCACAGATTTTCCGGTATGTCGTCATTGATCTCCGGATGTTCCGGCGGAGAAAATGCCAATAAGAGCCTATCCGAATAACTACGATGGACTGCGTTGTAGTTATCCGGATAGGCTCTAAACCATCCAATATTTTCCAGCGTGCTGCTGCTGGACCAGCACGCGGCGCAGTTGCTCCGCCTCCGGTCGTTGGTCGCGGGCCAAATGCCAGACGGCAAGTGCCGCCGCGGCTGCCTGCTTTGGCAAGCGGAATGCGCTATCCCGGCTGGAATGCCCGCGGCGAGTCCAACGGGCTGGCCGTCCGGCTGATTTTCCGGGAATATCCGCAGCTTTTAATCTGAGGATTTGGAGTTCTGATCTTTTGGTTTCTCCTTGACGTTGATATTGACGCAGCCTGACAGGTTCATCAGGCCGGCAAGGCCAATTGCCAGCGCCAGCACTATTGCGGCGAGTCTTGTAAGCATGTTTGGCATCTCCCGATCAAGGCCCGGCCTGTCCGGCCGGGCGGTTTTCATCCGCCTTTGACAATCTCCGCCGCCTGTTGCAGAAGGTCCTGCAATTTCAGCCATTCGGCGGAGTTCAGTTCATCGAGTTTTTTCAGCAGGCCTGCGCCCGAATCGCCGGTGAGTCCGGCGATCTTCATGTCCTTGTAGAGTTTGCAGATGGTGTCGAGGTTTCTCTGGATCGTCTGGCAGGCGGCAAGCATGTCCGCGGCCAGTTGATTGCAGTTGGCCCGCCAGTTTTGCAGCGCCTGGGCCTGCTGGATGGACGGCTGCTCAAAGGCCGGGGCGAACAGCATCGACCCGGTCTGCTGCACCCGTTCGGCCAGCACCTGCAGGTCGTCGGCCTGGCCGGCCGCCTGGGCGAGCCGCTGGACGGGACGATACGCCGCGACAAAATCCTGGATCATCCGGATCGAGTCTTTCATCGCCTTGACGTCAGACTGCCTGAGGCGGGACAGTTCGGCGGGATTTTCGCCGCCGGCCGAAACATTCTGGGTCGTGGTATTCTGCGGCGGACTTTGCTGCGAGGCCGCGATCAGCCGCGCCAGGCGATCCTCTTCTTCTTTTTTCGCCCGCGCTGCGGCCAGGCGGTCCTCTTCTTCCTGCTGCGCCTTGCGGGTGGCGGCCTCGGCCTGCCGCCTGTCGCGAAGCTTCCGCGAGACCTCGATCCGCTGCTGGTTCAGGCGCGAAAGGGCCTGCGCGATCTCGGGCGAGCGGTCCGGCCGGCTCTCGATCGAGGCGATGATCTGTTCGTAACGTTCGACGGACCCGGCGTAATCGCCCGCGGACGCGGAGACCTTTGCCTGCTGTTCCTGCGGCTCGAAGCCGGCCAGGAATTCCAGGACCTGTTCCTGCTGCTGACGCGCTATTTCCTGCTGCCTGTCGAACGATTTCTGCGCCTCCGCTCTTTCCGCACGGGCCCCGGCCAGCAGGTCTTTGAGTTCGGAACTCTGGAGTCTGCGGCTGGAGAGCAGATCGATGAGGGTCTGGTATTTTTTAACCGACTGCTCGAACGCACCGCGCGAGGCCAGCGCCTTGGCCTCCTGCCGCATCTCGACGGCCTTGTCGCGGTTGTCCTCTTCCCACGTGTCGCGAAACACCAGCAGATGCATGATCAGGCCGATGCCGATCAAAACGGCAATGCCGCCCAGACCCCAGTAGAGGAAAGATTCCCTGCCGGCCTTTCTGGGCTTTTTTAAAGATTCGCCCGCAGGCTGCATCTGCCGCCTGGGCTGATTTCTCCACGGGGCAGTTTGCGGGGCGGTCTCGCTGATCGGAACAAATCTGCCGGCGGGTTCTTCGGCGGCGCCCGCCGGCCGGGCCTGTTTGTCGGCGAAGTCGGCCGCTACGGCATCTGCCGGCTGGTCCTGCCGGCTGCATTCCGCGCACAGCCCCTTGCCGCGGACAAACTCGGCGGGGTCGCTGACGATCCTGCCGCACTTGGCGCATTTAAGTTCTTCAGCCTGTGGGGGCGTCTGGCGTTCGGCGCCGCCAAGACCCTGCCCGCAGCCGGGGCATTTGAATACCCGCCCGGCCGGGCTGTCCGGCTGGAGCTTGTCCGCCAGCATCTCCGGCACCTTCACCGTCCTGCCGCAGTTCTTGCATTTCAGTTCGATCATGTCCGCCCGGCCCTGATTATCTCCGCGGCGGGCCTTGTGTTCAAGTTTTTCAATGCTTTCAGATCGGCTGAAAAAGGTTTATCGGCGTATCGCGTTGAATGAGCGCGGCGGTCTTTGTAGACTAATCCGGTTGCGGGCTGGGAATAACATGACAGGAATTTCTGCGACAACAAATTTTGCCGCGCTGGCCGCGGCGGGCCAGGGCGGGCTGGACCTGACGGCATGGCAGGTGGACCTCACCGGGCCGTATTTCTGGCTCGTGCTGGGCGCGGCGATCTTTCTGCTGACGCCGCTGCGGCTCGCCGGCATGCGCAAATGGGAACTGGCCCTGATAAACGCGGCGTTTCTGGCCGTGGTCGTGGAACAAGGAGTCTGGGCGGTGCTCGCCTGCGTGGCCGGCGTGTGGTTCATTCTGGGAACGCTGTTCTCTGAATCGCCGCCGCGACGGATTTTTGTGGCGATAATCTGCCTGGCCGTGGTTGCGGCAATCGCATTGGCGCCGGTCTTCAGCGGTTTTCTGCATGACGCGCTTGTATCGATCAATGCGCCGGTCTGCAAGATTCTCGACTGGGACCCCGTAAAAGACGCCGGCTGGATGGATACGGTTGCAGGTTCAGCAGCGGCGTTGGGATATTCGGCGGCCTGCCTGTTGGCCTTTATTATGCTTGCGTCGGCGGTGAACCGTCTTGCCGGCCGGCGAGGCTCGACGGCGATCTGGCTGGGGCTGCTGGTCGTATTCATGCTCGGCCTGTTCGTGATTCACAAAATGCCGGCCTTGGGCAGAATCGAATGGCTGACGCGATCCGGCGGCGTTTTAGGCGGGCTGCTGGGACAGGCCAATCCCATCCTCGCCGGGGTCGGATATTCTTACGTTATGCTCAGGATGGTCGAGATGGTGCGGGCCGTGCTGGAAAAGCGATCCGCCCCGCCCGACCTGCCCTCGATGCTGAACTACCTGATGCCGTTCCACATGCTTGCGGCCGGGCCAATCCAGGCGTGGGACGATTTCTGCGCCCTGCCGCCCGCCCCGGCCGCCCCGTCGGCCGGGCAGGTCCTGCGGGCCTGCGAGCGGATCGCATGGGGGCTGGTTAAAAAGTTCGTGCTGGCATATACGCTGAAAAAACTTTTCCTGACCGATTTCCGCGCCGACGGCTGGTATATCGTGTTCGAGGCCAACGTCTTTTTCTTCTGGCTGTACCTGGAGTTCAGCGCCCTTGCCGACATCGCCGTCGGGGTCGGCAGGCTGATAGGCTTTGCCGCGCCGGAAAATTTCAACCATCCGTACCTTGCCCGCAGCCTGATAAATTTCTGGGAGCGGTGGCACATCTCGCTGTCGCAGTGGATCAGGCGGAACCTTTTTATACCAATCCAATTATGGACGATGCGAAAGACGGACGGTCGCCGGCCGCTGGCGTGCGCGAGCATGGCGTTTCTGGTCTCGTTCGTCCTGTGCGGGATATGGCACGGCATCAGCGTGGGGTTCTTTCTGTGGGGCTTGGCCCACGCCGTCGGGCTGATGGTTACGAACATTTACAGGCACTGGCTGACCCGCCGGCTGGGCGCGGCGGGCGTGAAAAAATACATGCGGGACTGGCGCATCAGGCTGCTGACGACGGTTATCACCTTCGAGTACGTGGCCCTGTCGCTCATTCCCGTTGGATTAACCATGCGGGCGAATTAAAATCAGGAATAAATGGAACCAAAAATGAATAATCAGGTTTCGCGGGCCGGCGGAAAGCTCGCCGTAGACGGCATTCCGCTGTGGCAGTTCGTGCTGCGAGTGCTGTTGACAGCGGCGCTGCTGCTGATCGCATACTGGACGACCCAGAAGGGCGACCTGTTCTTCTATCAGGGATTTTGACGAAATGGCTGACGGCGGAAAAATTGAACTAAGCCGATACCGCGGGATGCTGACGCTGCTGTGGATCGGCCTGGCGATTGTGGCGATAAACTGCTGCCTGCTGGCGGCGACGGGACCGTCGCCCAAATGGATCGTGCCCGACCAGCTTCCGATCGGCTGGAATTATTTTGACCGCGTCAGCAGAACCGTCTGCACGATCTCCGGCCGGCAGACAAACGGCCAGTTGCCCGAAGACGAATTTTACGGCATGGTGCTGGGGCTTTCGTCGGCCGGGGCTGGCATAGACGGCGGGATACTCGCCCAGGAAGGCGGGCGAAAGGGACGATTCGCCTCGCTGTGCATCAGCGGGCTGAGCATGAACAACCTGCTGCTGGCCAATCGCAGTCTGCTTCACAGCGACCTTCGGCCGGGGCTGGTTATTCTGGGCGTGCATCCTTATATGATGGTCGGCGACCCGAGCCGTCCGAAAATTGAGCTTGACCCGCTGCCTTATGTATTTGCCGGCCAGTGGAAGAAGGCGGAAAAAGTTACGCGGGCATGGGCATGGGCGGCGGCAAACCGAAAGCACATCAACAATCGCATCCGACTGATGCTCTACGACGGCAGGCTGGCGTTTTACGATCTGCTGGGCCTGGATTTTCAGTCGTTCAGCGCCCAGCCGCCGATGGAAGACCCGTGGATGCCGCCGGCCGCGGTTGTAAACCTTGAAAATCCGGCGACGAATCTGGCGGGAAGTTCCCGCCCTTCGGATTCGGTGGAATACAAACCGCTTTACGGCAGGGCGCACGACGACTGGATGGAGAAAGTCTTCCGCGATCGCGGATGGTTCGACCCGCAGGCCTATCAGAAGCAATACGCCAGCTCCGCCGACGACCTGGTTGAACTGGCGGCCGGCTGCCGGAAGCTGGGGGCCCAGGTCGTGATCGTCCTGATGCCCGAAGGTTCGCGCCTGCGGAATCAATGCCCGCCGTTCGCCGAAGAGTGCCTTCGCCGGGCGCTGGCCGATGCGTTCGGCAATTCAGTGCCGGTCTTCAGCTACCGCGACCGCATTCCGGACGACAGGTTCAGCGATTTCGTCCACTTGGGCCTGAAAGGCAAGATCGAACTGTCGCGGATGATAGCGGCGGACCTCCGCGAATTCTGGCGAGCACTGGGCAAGGCGGACGGTCAAGAGAAATGACAGGCCCGGCCGGAAAATCGTCTGTTGCGGACAAGCCGTTGAAAAAGGCCATTCTAACGTGGCACGGACGTCTCGTCCGTGTGTTCCAGGGGCGTCTCGCCCCTGGGGTGCCTGCAAAAATAACAGATGCCACGACCGGGACGGTCGTGGGACACACGGGCAAGATGCCCGTGCCACTTATTCAACATGCCGCGAGGGCCTGGCCGGCCGGTCTGGCGATTCTCGGACTCTACATGGTTTTTGTTATTGCCCGACTCGCGTGGCACGGGTGGGACGCATCCGTCTTTGTCTGCGCGGGGGCGAATTGCTCTGATCCGTCGGCCGTGCCGAAGGGCCTGACCGTCAGGCCCAACACCGACGGCTACGACGGACAATTCTACTACGCGATGGCACTCGATCCGTTCTCGGATGAAAAAGTTACCCACGGCATAACTTTCGACAACCCCGCCTATCGCCATCAGCGGATCGGCTATCCGGTCCTGTGCCGTCTGGCGAGTTTCGACCGGCCTGAGCTTCTGCCGTGGGCGATGATCGGCGTGAACCTCTTCTGGATGTTCGTCGTCGGCTGGGCGGGCGGGCGATTCGCTGCGTCGGCCGGATTCAACTGGCGATGGGGACTGCTTGCGGGCCTGTGGCCGGGGTTCATGGTCTCCCTCGGTCGCGATCTCACAGAGACTCAGGAGACCGCGCTGCTCCTGGCCGGTCTGCTGGCATGGGGGGCGGGCAAACGCGGCGCGGGTGCGATTATTTTTTCCGCCGCCATCCTGACCCGCGAGACGGCCGTCCTCGTTCCGTTTGCCCTCGGCGCATATCAACTCTGGCTGCTGATTCGCGGACAAAAATCTCGCAAACCAGACGATCCATCCGCTCCGCCGGCGAGCCGCATCCGCCCGATCCTCTGGCTGTTTATCCCGGCCGGCATCTTCGTCGGCTGGCAGCTTTGGCTGCATCATATTTATGGGTACTGGGCCCCGGCGAGCCATTCGACCGACGCCGATCCGGTCTGCCTCGTCCCGTTCCTCGATCTTATCCGGTTCTCGATCGACGGCTTCCCGTTCCGTCCGCTGTCGGATACTTTGGCCCCATCGTTCATGTCGCCGGCCGCGGCGGCGGGCGCGTATTGGATTTATTCCCTGTTCTTCCTGCTGGCGATTGCGGCACTGGCCGTGCTGGCCGGAATCGCATGGCGAAAGTCAAAGGTGAGTCCTGCCGTCAAGGCCGCCTGGCCGATGCTGCTGGCCATCGCCGCCGTGCTCGGCAAAAACACCTGGGTCGCCGGGCCTTCGGGCTTTCCGCGGATGCTGCTGGCGATGGCGACCGTGAGCTGCATACTGCTGATCGGCTCGTCAAAAAAACTGCGGATCGCCGCCGCCTGCCTCCTTGCCGCATCCTGGCTTGCCGGCCTGCCTTACTGCATCCTCATGCCGTAAACAAAGAGCAAAACTCTCATTCCTCCGGCAATTCTGGAACAAGTTTTTCCAGCGAGGATATCAATCCCGGGATATGAACGGTCGCTATTCGGAACACCACGTCCTGTTTTACTTCGCCGTATTCATGGGCCAGAATATGTCTTAACGCCACGATCTTCTTCCATGGAATCGATGGATTTGAATCCTGAAACGCGCTGGACACGTTATTGGCGGCCTCGCCGATTATCTCGATTCGGCGTTCCGTGGCCAACCGGAGGTTCTTGTCGCCGAGATATTCCTGAAAACTTCTGCCGCCGAGCGTCTGGGCGATTTCTCTGGCATACGCGAGCATATCCCACAATCTGGCGGCATCGAATTCGTCAGGCAGCATAAATCACCTTGTGCGTCTTCAGGATATTGTGCCGTCTGAATGGATTCGTGATGGCGGTTTTTTCTACGAGATCGACGTTTCTGCCGAAAATAGTCTTCAGTTCGTCAATCATGTCGACCCAATCCAGAATATCCCATGGAGCGTCGTCGTTCAGCAGAACCAACACATCCACATCGCTGTCCGGGCTGAAGTCATCCCGAAGCACCGACCCAAACAGGGAAAATTCCCTGATCTTCCATTTGGAGCAGAAGTTCCGGATTTGTTCCATCGGAATATTTATCTGCAATTTACTCATATTTTGATGGTCAAGGATAACCTTTTCAGTGCCAGTAAAGCAAGATCGCAGATTGGCGCGGTTTTTGAAATATCCGGTTATGGATGCATGCGAGGTTCCGCGGTGAAAGTATCTTTTCTGGCGGCGGGGCGGGCCGATGGGTTATAATCGCATGAATGCTCAAGTTGTCGGACAATCCGCCGATCGTCAGCCCGTGGGCGGCCCGCCTGGCCGAGCTTTCCGGCACGTGGCGGGTGGCGCACACGCGCTCGCGGTTCGAGAAGGCCCTGGCGTGGGACCTGCTCAACAGGCGGATCGGATATTTTCTGCCGCTGATCGGGAAGATAACGATCTCCGGCGGGCGGCGGCGAAAGGTGCTCGTGCCGCTGTTCACGTCCTACGTTTTTTTCTGCGGCACGGACGACGACCGCTACACGGCCATGACCACCAACCGCGTCTGCCAGACGATCGAGGTGGCCGACCAGGCCAAACTGATCGCGGAACTGTCGGCCATAGAGCAGGCCCTGGCCGGCAAGGCCATGCTGGATCCCTATCAGTTCGCGGCGGTCGGGCGGCGGTGCAGGATAACGGCCGGGCCCTTCCAGGGAATCGAGGGCGTCGTCGTCAGCCGGAAAAAACTCGCGCAGGTCGTCCTGGAAGTCAGCATGCTAGGCCAAGGCGCGTCGATGGAGATCGACCCGGCCCTGCTGGAACCGCTGGATTAATACTGCATCGCTACGAAGGTCGATTTATCTATTTTGACAATCGCATAGGACGTGCCTTATCCGGCCGTTATAATACTGTCCAATTTAGTTATGCCAGTGTTCAGGACGGCGTCATTATCATTTATTTTTCGGCGAGATAATGATACCTTGCGGATTCAACACTGCCGATTTGCAGGCTCGAAGAGCCGGCAGACAGTAACCGTAGGCGTGAGCCTACGGTACGGAATGCTCCAGAATAACGAGCCTCGAAGAGGCGGCAGAAATTTCTTTGTGCCGCCCCGCCGGGGCTGGGATTATTGGTGGACCGGGACCGGAGGCTTACGCCTCCGGCTACCCTCTGCCAGCCCTTCGGGCTTAGACTGCTGTTGGCAAAGCCGTTGCTAGACTTTCACAGGATGGAGTCTTCTTCGTACCGATGCGGGCTTTAACCGCAAAACGATTTGAGGATAAATGACGGGATACTGGTCATATCTGGCCGCTTTCGGCGCGGCGCTGGCGGTGTCGTGGCTGGCCACTCCGCTGGTGATCCGCCTGGCGTGGGCGCGCGGGTTCATCGACCGGCCGGGCGGGCGGAAGGTCCACTCCTCGCCGGTGCCGCGGATAGGCGGGGCCGTCTTCGCGCTGGCCATGATGGTCGTCGCCATGCCCATGCTCTTTCTGAGCGACCGGACCCATCAGCAGGCCGTCGCGTCGCAAACGCAGTTGCTGGCACTGATGGGCCTGAGCCTGCTGATGTTCCTGGTCGGCCTGGTTGACGACATCAGGGGGCTGCGGGCGCGGACAAAGCTGATCTTCCAACTGATCGCGGCGCTGGGGATCTGCTGGGCGGGCATCAGGATCGAGATCGTCGGCATCGGCGGGATCGCCAAGGCCGACATCGGCTGGCTGTCCTGGCCGGCCACCGTCATCTGGATCGTCGTCATCACCAACGCCGTAAACCTGATCGACGGGCTGGACGGTCTGGCCGCCGGAATCGCGGCCATCACCTGCGCCGTGCTGGCTGTTTTCTCCTTCGCCACCGGCCAGGTCATAATGGCAATGATGATGCTCGTCATGCTCGGGTCGCTGCTGGGATTCCTGTGCTTCAACTTCAACCCCGCCAGAATATTCATGGGCGACTGCGGGACGCTCTTTCTGGGCTTCTTCCTGGCCGCCGCCAGCGTCCAGAGCACCACCAAGTCGCAGACTATCGTGGCCCTTGCCCTGCCGGCACTGTCGCTGGGCCTGCCGATCTTCGACGCCGCATTCAGCATCCTGAGGCGGTTCCTGGAGCGGCGGAGCATCTTCTCGCCCGACCGCAGCCACATCCACCACAGGCTGCTGGACATGGGCCTGCGGCAGCGGCACGCCGTCATCGTCCTGTACGTTGTCACGCTGCTTGCCGGCGGGCTGGGCCTGTTCATGCTGGTGATGAATCATTTCGGGATACTGTCGATCTTTCTGGGAGTCTGCCTGATGCTGCTGATCGTTTTTCGCGTGGCCGGGGCGGTGCGGTTTGGCCAGATATTCGGCCGGCTGCTGGGCAACTGGCGGCTGGGCAGGCAGAGCAGGGCGAGCCAGCAGCGGCTCCAGCGGCTCCAGGCGGCGCTCAAACGCTGCGGCAATCTGGCCCAGTGGTGGCGATGCACGCGCCTGGCGGCGATGGAACTTGGCTTTGCCGGCCTGAAGGTGCGGGCGCAAAATCCCGGCCGGGCCGAGCAAACACTGCACTGGCAGGCCGGGCCAAACCTTCGGACTGACCCGCCGACAGGTGAGGTTCCGCCGCGCGCCGCCGCGCCGGCCAGCATAAAATTCCTCGCACACCTGCGGGCCGATGACACAAACCTGGAGATCGAACTGCTCGCGCCCGTCGGCGGGTCTATCGAATCGGTGGGCCGGCGATTAGCGATCTTCGGCCAGTTGATCGATGAACGCGGCAGGATACAGATGGAGGATGGCGCGATCATCCGCGAGATGTCCATGCTCCAGTCGGCGCTGGAACATACTGCCCCCGGCCAGAAGGCCAACATCGACCTGCCTGAAAACTAAAACCCGGCCGGGCTGTAGTGCGTATAAGCAAGTTGCACGCGGAATAAATTGATGGCATGACCGATCTGGGAATTCTGCGACCGTCATGGTATGTTGTCGGTGGAGAAAAAAAGGTTAGAAAAGGGCTGTCGGAATGCTGCCGATTGGATTGGACAGACCGATGAAGAACAACCGGAAAAGAGTGAACAAAGCATGGCCGCAAACAGATGCGGCCAATGGCACCCGTTCCACGCCTCTTGGCGCAAAAAACAAACATGCCACCGACCAAGGGTCACTTTCCATCCGGCTGAAGTACGTTGTGCATGGGGGCTACCTGCGAGCATGATCCTACCCGAAATTTTCCGCTCTCTCATTCAGCGTTGGAAACAGGACTCCTCCGGCACATACCAAACCTGGTTCCTCTGGGAGGAGCGCCTCAAGAACTTCCGATCGATCCGCACGGGAATATCGAAGGTTGTGGAAGAGATCCGCGCTGGCACCTTCGGGAACGTATACACGGGCTCGTCACTCCAGACGGTTGTGGGTTCGATTGCGGAACAGCGGCAGATCTTCAAGGGGGCGGATCACGCCTTTCTCTGGAAGCCGAAACTTCGCATTCCGGACATCTATGAGAATCCGGACCATCAGCGGGCTTTCGGCGAGTTCCTCTCGACCTGCCTCTGCTGCTCCGGCGAGGCGGACATCGTCTCAGCGATCCGCTGCCTGGACGACCGGAAGATCAAAGGGTTAGGCCCTGCGGTAGCGAATCTCCTCTATTTCCTGCATCCCACCCAAATCCCCCCGTTTAATACCGCAATCGTGAAGGGGTACAATCGGCTTTTTGGAGCGAAGGTGAAGCTCGGAGACTGGCAGGAGTACCTCGCCATGCGGGATGGGATTCTGCGCACGAACGCCGAACACCGGGATATTCTCTCCAACGACCTGGGCGCTATCGCGGGGCTTCTTTTCGACGCGGAACGCTACCCCGCGCCGCCCGTAGGCGAGTCAGCCGTCGCGGCATGGAAAACAGATCTCCAGCGAGTCCGAGAGGAATCTGCGAAGGAACGGAAAATGCGCGAGGCGGCCCGCGAGGGCGACGTGACGCATACCCAGATGCAGGCGTGGCTTCGGGATTTGGGAAAAGATTTGGGCTTCGACGTCTGGATCGCTGTCAACGACCGCGGGCGAAACCACGGCGACCGGCGACTCGCCGAAGGATGCCTGGAGCGTTTGCCGGACTCGCTGGTGAACGTGCCCGGCGGCGATTCTATCGCACTCATCGATGTGCTGTGGCTTGCGAATGGGTCTGTGGCTGCGGCGTTTGAAATAGAGCACACAACGTCGATCTACTCCGGCATCCTGCGCCTGCTGGACCTGGCGGGCACGGCCCGGGAAGTGCAAAGGCTCTTCCTCGTGGCTCCGGATGAACGGGAGGAAGAGGTGCGAGAACAACTGCACCGGGCGGCATTCCGAGCCATCTCCGATTTGCGCATGCTCTATTTGCCATATGGGGAACTGCAGAAGAACCTGGATGCGATTCGGAGATTCGGCTCAGGATTGAAGCCGATCGAAGCGATTGCGAAAAATCTTGTCTAGGGGGTGGCGATGAAATCCTCTTCCCGGCTCGACGTTGGCCGATGGCATGGTTGGTTTTTGCGCCCAACGGTATAGAAAGGGCGGCAAGGCCGCATCTGTTTGCGAGGATGAGTTTTTTACGTTGTCCATAAAACTTGACGTACATGTTAAAGTTGCCGGAAAAGCCATCTGTTTCCGCCAGAAGTTGACGATATCTCTTTTTCCCTTAATTCATTTTGGCCGAAGAATCAGATAGTAAACTTCCCCGTCCTTGAATGAGTCGATAGTGAGGGTAATTGCCCGATTAGCAACATCCAATTCCTGGGATTCAATCTGAATCGGCTTGGCCAGCGCCTTCAGGTGGTACAATTTGCCATTTGAGGGAACTTTCCATATTTCGGCGCTGACTCTTCCATTTCCGAACGGATATTCTTCTATTGAAACCTTCACGTCCCCCGCTGCGCCTTCATATCCATAGCGTCCGACAAGAATCTTCAGCTCTTTCTGCGAATCATTCCGATCCGATATCGCCACCGTGCGGGGTTTGGCGCATTCGGTGCGAATCCTCTGCTTGTTCATGTCCGTGTACATTCTGTATACCCAGTACATGTCCGTCGTCGTTGTATTGTCTTTGAGCATCACTCCGTTAAAGCCCGCCCAGCAGCAGTCCCAGTTTTTGCCGATCGGGTTAATCACGCCCCAGGCGGCCTTGGTCGCCCAATCCACGCCGGCCTTCTCAAGATAATAAGCCCATGCAAGACCGGTCGCCGGAATATGCATGTGCTTGTCTGGAGAATACTCGGTGATATGGATCTCGGGGCTTTTCGGGCTGCAAAGCTGCGGCCGGGCCTTGATAAGGTCCCTTACTTCGGCAACATGACTGACGACATCTCCAGGTTCATCCCCGAATTCATGCCAGGAAACAAAATCCAGAGGGAGGTTTTCTTTGACGATATAGTCCAGAAAACCTGTAAGGACTTGCTTGTTGTAGGCGATCCAACCCGGTCCGCCTATTTTTGCGGCAGGCATGGCTGCGCGGATGATATTGTGGGAGGTTTTGTACAGTTCCAGCAATTGTTCCGGGGTAATACCCGTGATTCCGGTTCCAGTGTTGACTTTCCCGAATCCGGCGTTGATGGGTTCGCCGAAGATTTCAAAATACTTTATCGGAACGTTTCTCTGAATCGCTCCCTTCACTATGCCGGAAGTTACCTTTTCCCACGCGGCCTTGAAATCATCAAAAGTCCTGAAGCAATTTGACTTGCCGGCCGGACAATCCGGGTCGATCTTAATGTTGAAACCGAACTGGTTGTGAATGGCGTCCTGGATGACAAACATGAGCGTCGTATCGCAGGTTTTTACAAAGTCGCCCTTTGATATGAATCCATAAACGCTGTTGCCAAAATTACTGCTGCGCCAGAAACGAGGCTTTAGAGCTGTTATAAGTTCAATTGTTCTGTCGTAGTTTTTTGAGGAATCATATGTGATTCCGTGCACAAACCCTATCAACGGCCTGGTCTGCCCGAGCTTGCTGTCTGCATACACCGTGATTCGCTCCGCGGTGCTATCGCTTCCGGACACGAACTTTTCCCTGTTTCCCTTTGGTGCGGCCGCGTCTTCCCTGAAACCGGATTCCTTCGTCGGTCGGGTAGTTGGGACCGGCGTGCCGGCTGCGCAGGCCAGCGGCACTATCGAGATTGAAAAAACGATCCCCGCCGCTGCCGCCGACAGGCTGAATCTGATTTTATTTGTAAACATGCTTGATCTCCTGAATGCCGTTTTATCCGTTCTTTCCTGGTTCCTGAACTGCGCAACAGGATATGTGGGCGAACTATTGTATCGGTTACATATTTTCGGCAGGAAAATGATGCGTTATGCCTGTGTGGATTTCGAGGCGCGTCCTTCCATGGCTGCCAGGGCCTTGTCGTCCTCGCTTCAGCCCGGGCTATTTTCAGCCGCCCTGACGGGCTGAAGAGTTTTGTGCCGGGAAAATTTCCCGCATTCCGGCGCAGTTCCCCATAACCTGGCATTATTTCCCGCGGATTTTCTCATTTGCCAGACCGTCCGCCGGACACGATAATCCCGGCCATGTCGGATATCGCCCACAAGGAGCGCGAGCATTTTTTCGGATCGGCAAAGCTGATGGCCGGCCTGACAGTTGTTTCGCGCGTGTTGGGCATGGTCCGCGACATGGCGATCATCTGGCTGCTGGGCGCCTCGCGCCTGCCCAGCGCGTTCATTCTGGCGTTCAAGGTTCCCAACCTCTTCCGCAGGCTCTTCGGCGAGGGCGCGCTGTCGGCCGCGTTCGTGCCGACGTTCACCGAGACGGCCGAGAAGCAGGGTTTCGACAGGGCCAAGGCTCTCTTCGCCAACGCCCTTGGGCTGCTGGCCGTCATACTCTGCTGCCTGTGCGCGCTGGCCGGGGCGGGCCTGCTTGTCTGGGGCCTGTTCTGGCCGGGCCTGCCGGACAGGCAGATGCTCCTTTTGTTATTAGGTCTTATGCTGCCCTTTACGGTTACCGTCTGCCTGCTGGCGTTGGGCAGCGCGGCACTCAACTGCCGCGGGCATTTCGGTTTTCCCGCCTTCGCGCCGGTTATCCTGAACATATTCATGATCGCTGCCGCATGGACCGCCGGGCCGATCTTTCAGGCCGATCAGAAGGTCCAGTTGATCGCCATCGCATGCAGCGTAACAATCGCCGGCCTGGTCCAACTCGCCGGCGTGCTGGCGGTGCTGCGGCGGCACGGTTTTTCAATCCGGCCGGTGTTCAGGCCCATCGATCCTGCCGTCGGGCCGATGCTCCGCCTGATGGCCCCGGTGCTGCTGGGCCTGGGCTTCCTGCAACTGTGCGAACTGCTCAACGACGTCATCGCGTGGGTCCTGTCGGCCACCGAAAATTCTCCGACAATCGAACTCTTCGGCCTGACGCTTGTTAAACCGCTTTCCGAGGGCGTGCTGGCTCACGTCTACGCGGCCCAGAGGCTCTATCAACTGCCGATGGGCGTGCTGGCCGTTTCGCTCGGCGTGGCGATCTTTCCGCTTTTTTCGCGCTACGCCGCCCGCGACGACATGGCGAACCTGCGCGAAAGCGTCAACCGGGCCGCGAGGCTGGCCATGATGGAGGGCCTGGCCGCCGGAACAGGACTGTTTTTCCTGGCCAGGCCAATCGTCTCGCTGATCTTCGAGCACGGGAAATTCGGCCCGGCCGACGCGGAAACCTCCGCCTTCGTCCTGCAATTGTATTGCCTGGGAATGTGGGCCTATTGCACCTACCAGATATTCACGCGGGCCTTCTACTCGCTCAAGGAAACCGCTCTGCCCCTGAAAGTCTCCTGCTGGCTGGTCGGGCCTAACCTTATTATGGTTGCCGCGCTGGCGTGGGCGCCGGGCATCGGGCCGGGGGCTTTCGGCATCGCGACCGCGGCGACCTTCGGGGCAAACACGATCATACTGGCCCTGCTGCTGAGGCGGCGGATCGGCTCGCTGGGCCTGCGCAGGCTCGCGGCGAGCGCGGCCCGCTCGGTGGCGGCATGCGGCGCGATGGCCGGCGCGCTGGTCGTCGTGCAGCAGTTGCTGGCGGACCGGCCGTACTGGATGATCGTCGCCGCGGGCGTGCCGGCCGGCGCGATAATGTTCTTCCTTGCCGCAAAAGCCCTGCGATGCCCTGAAATCGGAGAACTGCTGCAAAGCGTTCGCTCTGGCGGACACAAGGCCTCGCCGGACGAACCTGACCGGCCGGCCGGACCGGAACAGCAATCCGGAATTTGACAATCAAGATCGTGTCTCGTGAGGTTCGTCTTTGGCTCCGACGTGCTGCTTGCCGGTCGGGCTTGCTGAAACCATCGCAATAAGATGGCAGTCAGGCGAAAAAATTCATGCAAGATCGCGGGGAAAGCGGCTTGATATCATGCCGCCTGCCGCTATAGTTTAAAGATGCGGTGAATTTTTTACACGATGTGGAACGCCGCCCCGATCTGACTTAAGGTGGCGGCGCAGAGAGGCATGAAGATGCCGCAGGCAGTCGCCGAGAAAAAACTGGACTTGGCCCCGGTCGCCAGGATCGTCGCCGCCCGCGCGCCCTTCACCGAGGGCGATGCGATCAGCGCCCTGCAGGATATGCAGGACGCCTACGGCTACCTGCCTCGCCAGGCCCTTGACGAACTGGCCCGGCTGACGGGCATCCCGGTGGCCAAACTCTACGGGGTGGCCACGTTCTACGGCCAGTTTTTTCTCCAGCCCCACGGGAAGCACACCGTGAGGCTCTGCCGCGGAACGGCCTGCCACGTGCGCAGCGCGCCCAAGATTCTCTCCGCCGTCTCCAGGCACCTTGGCGTCGGGGACGGCCAGACCACCGAGGACATGGTCTTCTCGCTTGAAACCGTGGCCTGCCTGGGCACGTGCTTTCTGTCTCCGGTGATGCTCGTCGACAGCCAGTACTTCGGGCAGCTCACGCCGGACCGCGCGGTGAAGGTTCTGGAAACCATTCGCGGCGCCGGCCGGCCGGAAGGCGGGTAACTTCCATGCCCGGAACCGTCGCGCCGGAGATCGCGCGGCTGCGGAAGCTGCGCCGTGAGGCCCAGGAACGCCGGCCCGCGCGGGAAGTGCGCATCTGCGCCACCGGCTGCCGGGCGCTGGGAGCGCTCGAAGTCCACGCCGCATTTGAACGAGAGCTGGCCGCTGCCGGCCTGGCCGAAAAAGTGGCCCTGGTCAAGACCGGCTGCCAGGGGATATGCGCCGGCGCACCGGTCATCAGCATCGAACCGGATGGCATTCTTTACCTGAGCGCCACTCCAGCGGACGTGCCCGAGATTGTGCGGACCACGCTGCTCGGCGCCCAGGTGGTCGGGCGCCTGTGCTTCCAGGGCCCGCAAGGCCCCATCCCCAAGCGTTCCGACGTCCCATTCTTCGCCCGCCAGACGCGCCGGGTCCTGGACCGCTGCGGCCGGATAGATCCGGCGAGCATCGAACAGGCCCTGGCCGCCGGGGCCTACGAAATGCTGGAGAAAGTCCTGACGGAGATGACTCCCGAGGATGTTATCGGGGAAATTTCGGCCTCGGGGCTGCGCGGCCGGGGAGGAGCGGGGTTCCCGACCGGCAAAAAATGGGCGATCACCCGCGCGGCGGCGGGAAGCCCCAAGTACCTGGTCTGCAACGGCGACGAGGGCGATCCCGGCGCCTTCATGGACCGGGCGGTGCTGGAGGGCGATCCTCACTCCGTCCTGGAGGGAATGCTCATCGCCGCCTACGCCATCGGCGCGCGGCACGGCTGCGCATATATCCGGGCCGAGTACCCCATTGCCATCGAACACATCCGGCTGGCCATCGGCCAGGCGGCCGGGCTGGGCCTTCTGGGCGAGAACGTCCTGGGCACCGGGTTCTCCTTCGATGTTCAGATCAAGGCCGGCGCGGGGGCCTTCGTCTGCGGCGAGGAGACGGCGCTCATGGCCTCCATCGAGGGCCGGCGCGGTTGTCCCCGGCCGCGACCGCCCTTCCCCGCCCAGAGCGGCCTGTGGGGCAAGCCGACCTGCATCAACAACGTCGAAACGCTCGCCAACCTGCCCGCCATTCTGCGCGCAGGCGCGCGGGAATACGCCAAACTTGGCACCCCCACGAGCAAGGGGACCAAGATTTTCGCCCTTGCCGGAAAAGTCAACAACACCGGGCTGGTCGAGGTGCCTATGGGCGCCACCCTCCGCCAGATCGTCCACGAGATCGGCGGAGACATTCCCAAGGGCCGGGCCTTCAAGGCCGCCCAAATGGGCGGACCCTCGGGCGGCTGCGTGCCCGCCCGCTACCTGGACCTGCCAATCGACTATGAGTCCGTGAAGGAAGTCGGAGCCATCATGGGCTCGGGCGGCCTGATCGTCCTGGACGAAACAACATGCATGGTGGACATCGCCCGCTACTTCATGGACTTCTGCGCCAAGGAGTCCTGCGGCAAGTGTCCCCCGTGCCGGATCGGCACGCGCCGGATGCTCGAAATTCTCGATCGTATCTGTGCCGGGAAAGGCCGGATCGAAGACATTGACAAGCTGGAGACCTTGGCGCTGCAGGTCAAGAAGAACGCGCTCTGCGGCCTGGGACAGACCGCCCCCAACCCGGTGCTCAGCACTCTCCGGCACTTCCGCGAGGAGTATATCGAGCACATCATGCTCGGGCGGTGCCGGGCCGCGGCCTGCTCCGCGCTGGTCGAGGCCCCCTGCCAGCACGCTTGCCCGGCGGGCGTGGACGTACCCGACTATTTGGCCCTGGCTGCCGAGGAACGCAACGCCGAGGCGCTGACGGTCGTCCAGATGCGCAATCCATTCGCCTCGGTCTGCGGCCGGGTCTGCGAGCGGCCCTGCGAGCTGTACTGCCGGCGCACCGACGTGGACGAGCCCTTGGCCATCCGTGACATCAAGCGCCTTGCGACTGACGCCGTGGCCGCGCCATGGCGGCCGCCGGAGGCTTGGCTGGAGCGCCAGACCTCGCACCGCGTGGCGGTGGTAGGGGCCGGGCCGGCAGGTCTGAGCTGCGCCTACTTCCTGCGATTCTTCGGCCACCATGCGACAGTCTTCGAGGAGATGTCCAGTCCAGGCGGGATGATTCTGGTGGGCATCCCCGAATACCGCCTGCCAGCCGAACGCCTGAAACTGGACATTGACTTCATCCTCTCCACGGGCATCGAGCTTAAGCTGGGTTCAAAAGTCCGGTCTCCGGACGACCTCCTGGCGGCAGGGTACGAAGCGGTTTTTCTGGCGGTGGGCGCACATCAGGGCGCCCCGCTCAGGGGCATCAGCACCGACACCCCGGGTGTCTTGGACGGCGTCAAGTTCCTGCGAGACCGGCGCTTGGGCGGCGCGACCCAGCAACTCTGCCGGACGGTGGCGATCATCGGCGGCGGAAACGTGGCCGTGGATGCGGCCCGCGTGGCCCGGCGGCTGGGAGCCGACGTAACCATCGTCTACCGCCGGAGCCGCGCCGAAATGCCCGCCTATCCCGAGGAAATCGAGGGTGCCGCGGAAGAGGGCGTCCGCATCGAGTTCCTGACCCAGCCCGTGGGGCTGATTACTGGGGCAGATGGGCGGGTCAAAGCCATCAAGTGTGCCCGCATGGAACTAGGTTCCGCCGATGAGAGCGGACGGCGGCAGCCAGTGCCCGTCGCCGGCTCCGAGTTCGATCTCCCCTGCGAGGCGGTGATCAGCGCCGTGGGCCAGGTTGTGGCCGCCGAGAGCGCCTGGGGCCTGAAACTCACCGACGAGGGAACCTATAAGGTGGACCCAGTGACCCTGGCTACCGGTCGCCAGCCGGTCTTCGCCGGCGGCGACTGCGTGCGCGGGCCGGCCTCGGTCATCCAGGCGGTCGCCGATGGTCAGCGCGCGGCATGCGCCATTGACCGGCTGCTCGGCGGCAGCGGCGAACTGCCCGATCATCTCAGCCTGTCCAGCCGGCGCTTTGCCGTCGAGGGTGAGCCGGCCCCGGCGAGGCCGCGTCCCCCCATGACCGCCCCGGCCGCGAGAGCCGCATCCTTCGGCGAGGTCGCCGGGACGTTGGATCGCGCCGTGGCTGTCGGCGAGGCCCGGAGATGCCTGCGCTGCGACCTCGAACGCGCAGAGGAACTGAAACGCCGCCGCGGGGAGAGACCCCGATGATCCGGCTGACGATAGACTACAGGGAAGTCCAGGCCCGGCCCGGGCAGACCATCATGGAAGCGGCGCTGGCAGCCGGGATCGAGGTTCCCCATCTCTGCCACGACCCGCGGCTTTCCCCGGTCGGCGCCTGCCGGCTGTGCCAGGTGCACGTCGGCGGGATCGACCGTGCGCCGGTGCTGGCCTGCATCACCCAGGCTTCCGAAGGGATGACCGTGATAACCGAATCGCCGGAACTCGCGGCGCGCCGCAAGGCCATCCTGGAGCTGCTCCTCAGCGAGCACCGCGTGGCCTGCACCACCTGCGACGCCGACGGCGGCTGCGTCCTGCAGGACCTGGCCTATCGCTACGGCGCGGATGAATGGCTTTACGGCGCCTACCAGCACGGCGAGCCGGTGGCGCTCAACTATACCTCCGAAAACCGCGGAATCGAGTACGACGCCGAAAAGTGCGTGCGCTGCGGCCGCTGCGTCCGCTTCTGCGACGAGGTCCAGATGGCCTCGGCCATAACCTTCGACGGCCGCGGCATCGCCATGAAGGTAAACACCGCCCACGGCCGGCCGCTGCACCAGTCCGATTGCGAACTTTGCGGCGGCTGCATCCGCGTCTGCCCCACCGGAGCGATGCGCGAGAGGGCCGCCATGGGTCTCGGCCGAGCCAAGGACCTCGCCGCCGTTCGCACCACCTGCACATACTGCGGCGTGGGCTGCCAGATGGACCTGCAGGTCAACCGCCGGCTCAACCGCATCGTGCGGGTTACCTCCGCGCCGGGGCTGCCGGTCAACGACGGCCACCTCTGCGTCAAGGGCCACTTCGGCTTCGAGTTCGTGAACTCGCCCGAGCGTCTGACCGACCCGCTGATCCGGGAGGGCGACGGCTTCCGGACGGCGTCCTGGGATGAGGCCATCGGGCTGGTCGGCAGCCGGCTGCGACAGATACGCGACCGGGGCGGGCCGGAGGCCCTGGCCTTCATGTCCTCCTGCCGCTGCACCAACGAGGAAAATTACCTGATGCAGAAGCTGGCCCGCGCGGCGGCCTCCACCAACAACGTGGACCAGTGCGCGACCACCTGCCACGCGCCCACGGTTGCGGGCCTGGCCGCAGCCTTCGGCAGCGGGGCCATGACCAACAGCACTCGCGAAATCCGCGACTGCCGGGTGATGTTCGTCATCGGCTGCAACGCCACCGAGGCCCACCCCATCGTGGGCCTGGAGATGAAGCGGGCCTTGCGCAGCGGCGCGACGCTCATCGTCTGCGACCCGCGCCGCACCTGGCTGGCCGATCACGCCCACATCTTCATCCAGCACCGCCCGGGCAGCGACAACATGCTCATCAACGCGATGATGAGCCACATCGTCGGGCAGGGCCTCTACGACCGCAAGTTTGTGGCCGAGCGTTGCGAGGACTTCGATGCCTTCCGGGAGGGGCTTGGCGGCTATACCGTCGAGAAGGCCGCCCGGTACTGCGGCGTGGAGCCCGGGCTTATCCGCCAGGCCGCGGAGCTTTACGCCAGGGGCGCGCCCAGCGGCATTTTCTACACCCTGGGCATCACCGAGCACTCCTGCGGCACGGACAACGTCAAGAACCTGGCCAACCTCGCCATGCTCTGCGGCCAGATCGGCAAGCCCTCCAGCGGCATCAACCCCCTTCGCGGCCAGAACAACGTCCAGGGCGGCTGCGACATGGGGGCCATGCCCCACCGCCTGCCCGGCTACCAGGACTGGAAAGACCCGGTCAGCCGCGAGAAGTTCCAGAAGGCTTGGGGCGTGAAGCTCCCGGAGAACTCCGGCGGCCGGGTTACCCACTTCATCGAGCGCGCCGGCAACGGCGAGGTCAAGGCCCTCTACGTGATGGGCGAAGACCCGGTGATGTCCGAGCCGAACCAGACCAAGGTCATCGCCCACCTGCGTAAGCTCGATTTTCTGGTCTGCCAGGAAATCTTCATGTCCGAGACGGCCAGGCTCGCCCACGTGATCCTGCCGGGCGCGTGCTTCGCGGAGAAGGACGGCACCTTCACGTGCAGCGAGCGGCGGGTGCAGCGGATCCGCAGGGCGGTCGCGCCGCCGGGCCGGGCCAGGCCGGACTGGGAAATCCTCTGCTCGGTTTCGACGGCCATGGGCTACCCGATGAACTACCCCGGTCCGGCGGAGGTCTTCGCCGAACTGGCCTCGCTGATGCCCAGCTACGCGGGGATGAACTACGCGCGTCTGGAAGGCGACGGCCTGCAGTGGCCCTGCCCCACGGCGGAGCACCCCGGCACGCGATTCCTTCACGAGGGGAAATTCACCCGAGGCAAGGGGCTTTTCCACTCCATCGCCTTTCAGCCGCAGAAGGAGGAGCCGGACGCGGAGTACCCGCTGATCCTTTCCACCGGCCGGACGCTCTACCACTACAACGTCGGGACCATGACCCGCCGGATGGCGGTCGCCACACAGAAGCAGCCGCGGAACTTCGTGGAGATTCACGAGGACGCCGCGGCTCGCTACGGCATCCGCGACGGGCAGGAGGTCGTGGTGCGCAGCCGTCGCGGCCGGACCACGGCGCGCGCGGCGGTGGGCCGCAAGGTCCGCCCGGACACCATCTGGATGCCCTTCCACTTTGTGGAGGAGTCGGCCAACGCCCTGACCATCGACGCATTCGACCCGGTTACGGCGACGGCGGAGTACAAGTGCTGCGCGGCCCGGATAGAGCCGTCCGGACCGCCGGAGGCCGCCTCGCGGCAGCAGCCGTCCCGCTGAAGCGGGACTGGGGGCGTTATGGCCGCGCCTGCGACGGACAACCACAATAAAAATACATGTTGATGCACAGCCGAGGGCGGCTGTGCCACATAGTTGCCGCCGAATTTATAGAACCTCGTTGGCGGCGCGGATCATGGCGAGATAATTATCCTGCGGCACCCATTCGGGGATGCTGTTTCCGGAGCCCAGTGCGTATCCGCCGCGGCCGGCGGCCCGTTCGACCATCGCCTTGCTGCGGCGATAGACGTCCTCGGGGCTTGAGCGGCAGATGAAATCGACGTCGATGCCGCCGAGAATGGCGATCCGCCGGCCGTACTTTTCGTAGGCCTGCTCGACCGGGATTATTGTGTCCTCATATGAATGGCGGGCGTCATAGCCAAGGTCATCGACCATGTCGTCGAATATCTCGTCGAACTTTCCGCACGAGTGCAGGATGGCCGGCTTGCCGCTGTCGTGTATAGCCCTGACGATCCGCCTGTGCCAGGGGAACAGGAATTTCCTCATGTCGGCCGGCGAGAGCATGGTCTGGGTCTTGAAGCCCCAGTCGTCATTTGAAATCGCCGCGCCCACGCAATCCAGCGGGCAGATGAGCCGGTAATATTTTTCCAGCCGCGACCCGACGGCCTCAAAAAGGTCGCCCACCAACTTCAGATCGTCCATCAGCATGAAGCACAGGTTTTCGTAGCCGCACAGGCCGATCACGTTTTCCAGCACTCCGCCAGGCCCCCAAGCGATAAATTTCATCCCGTCGGGCAGCAGGGCCTTAGCCGCCTTCTCGACCAGTTCGTACCTGCCCTTTGCCGGATCGACCCACCGATAGGCCTCGAAGCTCGCCCGGTCGGTTATCGTAACGCCCTCGTTGAGCGAGATGCTGGACTTTTTATCCTGCTCTTTTTTGGGGAACGTCAGGCCCCGCCAGTCGGACGGGATGGTCGTGTAGTCGTATCCGGCGTTTTTGAACGCCGCGATCCAGAGCCGGAACGAGTTGATGTCGTCGCCCCGGTCGTCAAAGTCGTCGCCGGCCAGCCGCTTGTAAAGCGGCGCGTTCATGAAAAATTCAAAGAGCGTCGGGCGATTGGGCTTCTGGCGATTGAGCACTTTCAGAAGGTTCGAGAAATCCGGTTGGCGACGTTTGGGCGGCATCTGATTTCCTTTCCTTCCTGGCGGCGATTGCGGACCGGCCGCTCATGCAGCCGTCATTTTGCCGGCACGGTCTTGAGCTTTTGCTGGTTGGGGGCCTGCTGCGGAAGCGGGGCTGCCGCCGGCTGCTGCTTGTGCTGATGCTCGGCCGGGGCCTTGAGCGAATTTTCCGCGATGAACTTCTGGAGCATCGCGTGGGCGTGGGCGTCGGTGTGCTGGACGGGCGGATGCTTCATCGTGTACGCGCAGACCGCCTCGAGCGGGCCGGCGATCTTGTTTAACCGGGCCAGCTTGCAGCAGCGGATGGCGTCGATGGTCTCGCCGGCTGAATTGGGCGAGTCCTCCACGCTGAGTCTCAGCTCCAGGTTCAGCGGCACGCCGCCGAAACCCCGGGCCTCGATCCGGATGAAGCAGACCTTGTTGTCCTTCTGCCATGGCACGTAGTCGGACGGGCCGATGTGCACCTGGCCCGGAGGCAGCGGCACGTCAAGCTGCGACTGCACCGCCTCGGTTTTGCTCCGCTTCTTGTTGCCCAGCCGGTTGTGATTCAGCATGTTCAGAAAATCGGTGTTGCCGCCGGTGTTGAGCTGGTAGGTCGCGTCGATCTTGGCGCCCCGCTCGTGCATCATCCTGGTCAGCACGCGGTGCGTGATGGTAGCGCCGACCTGGGCCTTCACGTCGTCGCCGATGCAGGGGATGCCGGCCTTGGCGAACCGCTCGCCCCAGCCTTTGTCCGAGACGATGAAAACGGGAATGCAGTTGATGAGGCTCACGCCGGTGTTCAGGCAGCATTCGGCGTAGAACTCGCTTGCCTTCTGCGAGCCGACCGGCAGGTAGTTCATCAGTATCTCGGCCCCGCTGTCGCGCAGAAGCTTCTCGATCTGCTGTTGGGTGGCGCTGGGCTTGTCCGACGCCACGAAACGCTCCTGCGGCGAATATTGGTTCATATGCTCCGAGATGCCGTCCAGCACATTGCCCATCTGCACGATCAGATTGTCGTATTTGAAATCCGTGAAAAACGACTTGGTGTTGTTGGGCAGGGCGAATACTGCCTCATGCAGGGGCCGGCCAGCCTTGCGGGCGTCCACGTCGATCGCCGCCACTATCTTCATGTCGCCGGGGGCATAGCCGCCCAGCGTCGGATTGGCAAGCCCGACGACCTCGCCGCCTTTGGCGAACACGTCCGTATAATAATGTATGCCCTGAATAAGCGACGAAGCGCAGTTGCCTACTCCGACTATCGCGACCCGAATCTCACGCATTTTAAAAAGCCTCTTTCGCATCAAATGATGCAATTGTCCCGCCTGACCTGCAACATGGCATCAAGCCGGGGGAAACCTTCATGTTAATAACCGGATAAACCATAGTCAACATCGCCTTTGCAAAGACGCACCGACAATTCCGGAGATCGGCCGCCGGGGGCCGGACCCGCCGGCCGCGCAAAATCCGTCCCTGACAGACGGCGGCACGGCTATTTTGCGGCTATATGCAGCAGAAATTCCTCGTTTCCGCCCTTGCCGAGCAGGCAGGACCGGCAGCGGGCCTTGACCTGGAAACCCAGGCCGGCGAGTGCGTCGCAGGTCTGCCGGCAGATTTCCTCCGCCTGCCGGCTGCCGATCGGTCCGGCGGGCCGCCGCTTCTGCCTGTGGGCCTGCTCGTAGTGCGGCTTGAGCAGCGAGACGACCGATCCATCCGGGGCCAGCCATTTCATCGCCGCCGGCACGGCCAGTTCCTGGGGCGTCCAGCCGACGTCGCAGACAACCAGATCGACCGCCTCAGGCGGGGCGGCGTAAAGGGCGTTGGTCCGCTCCATGACGGCGACCCGCTCGTCCTTCCGCAGTTTCCATGCGAGCTGGCCGTAGCCGGTGTCTATGGCGTAAACCCTGGCCGCGCCGTTGTAAAGCAGGCAGTCGGTGAATCCGCCGACGTTGCAGCCGAAGTCGGCGCATATCTTCCCCGCGACGCTTATTCCGAAGGTTTCCAGGGCGGTCTGAAGCTTCTGGCCAGCCCTGCTGACGAATTTCCCCTGCCCTTTCCCGCCCACGCCGCAGTCCCTTCGCGCCGCCGGGCCTGTCGGGCCGCCGGCCGGCCCGAAAGCCCGCGGCAATTCCGTTACTTCTTGTCCGCCGGAGCCGCGCCGATCCGGGCCAGACGCCTGGCCAGACGCGACTTTTTCCGGGCGGCGGTTTTCTTGTGGATCGTGCCCTTGGCCGACACGCGGTCCAGCTCGTGATATGCCGCCTTGAGCAGATCGGCCGCCTGCCTGCTGTCGCCCTTGTGCACGGCGTCCTCAAACGCCTTCACCGCGTCCTTGACCTGGTCCTTGCGCCAGCGGTTCCGGCCGCGACGCTTCAGGCTCTGCCTGATACGCTTCTTCGCCGACAACGAATTTGCCACTTAATTTCTCCTGCTTGCGACCCGCCGGCAGCATGTAGGTAGCGCAACTTGTTGCGCGACAAAATCTCCCGCGTGCAACGAGTTGCACGCCCTACCTCTGCCCGGGCAGATCAATTAAGACGCGGGATTATACCCGCGCCACGCACGCTTACAAGCCTTTTTGGGTCTGTTTCGCAATCTCCCGGTCGCGGGAATTTTGCGGCGATGGGCCGGTGGCATGTTCAGTATTCGCGGCAAGAGGTAAAACGGGTGCCGCGCTCACATCTGTTTTATCTCGGCGCAGCATCCAGCTCCGCTTCGCTACGCCGTAACGAGTCCGCGAAGCCGGATTGTGAGCGTGTTCTTTTTTACGTCGTTCATGAACCATGACGTGCGCGTTAAAATGATGAAAAATGGTTATGAGAATTGAAAAAGAAAAAACCACATGGCCGCAAACGGATGCGGCCATGGCGCCCGGCGGAACAGATTTTTAATTCATTTCTTCCGCGTGGCCAGTTTTTGTTTGCAGGCGGCGATCCATTCGGCGGAGGGGAAGGCGTAGGGGCGGAATTTTTCCAGGACGCCCTGTTCTTCGCTGAAATAAAGGGCGCGGTGGAAGCCCAAATGGTTGGCGGCTGGAGAATCGATGAGGTTGCTGGAATCATTTGCGCTCATCTGGAACAGGACGCGATGGTCGAATTCCCTCAGCGCCTGCCGGCCTATGGTCCGCTCGAGCGAGGCGGGCGTGTCGATCCAGATCAGCGCGTGCATGCCCACGGCCGGGCCGTCGCGCAGGATGTCCATGAACTGCTGGTCGGTCTTGGGTTTGGCCGGCTCGGAACTGCTGGAAAAGGCAAAGTTGTCCTCCTGCTTGCGGAGCATCCGGTATCTCTGCAGGCCGTAAATAAAGAGGTAGATCACCTGGGCGTTCATCGCGCCCTGTTCCTGCCCCTGTCGGCCGGCCAGTTCCCTGGCCAGTTCATCAATAACGGCCTCGACCTCGCGCCATGCGACCATCCGGGCCTCAAGCGGCAGGTCCGCCATCGCGGCCGCGAGTTTGCCTTCCATATGCGAGCCGGCCGGGCTGCCGTCGAGCACCACGAACCGCGCCTCGTTCGGCCGATGCTGCGCCGCCAGGCTCATCGCCGCCCCGACAAAGATCGACGCGGCCGACTCGTCCCGCTGGCCGATCACCAGCAGGTTCGCCCCGCTCTGGCGGGTCAGGGCCAGGTTCGTCGGCTCCTTGATAGCCACCGCCTCGCCAAGCCACAGGCGGGGCGGCTTGCGGTCCGCCGGCGGGCCGGCGGCGTCCATCAAACGCGACAAGGCCGCATTGCGAGACCAGTCGGCGTCGGCGTTGCCTTCAAAAACGATCGTCGGCTCGCAGGAGATTTTCTCCCCGGCCGCCTTTTGCTCCACCATCGCCAGGCAGCGGTCCCGCTCGCTGTCGCCGAGCCATGAGACCTGGAACAGGTTGTTGGAGTCGCTCAGGCCGCCGGCGTCGTTGTATACCGCCTCGCCCGGGCGGGTGAGCAGCCTGGCGGCGGTGTTGCTGTCCGAAAGGATGAGTTGCGAGTCGGACTCGTTGCACTGAAGCGCCACGCGGACAGACATCTGCCCGATCGTGCTGCGCGACAGGCCGGAGGAGCCCGACAGGGTCTGCGAGCTGAGGATCACGTGCACGCCGAACGCCCGGCCCTGGCGGACGAGGCGGTCGAGCAGCAGGCCG
Organism: Planctomycetota bacterium; assembly: GCA_016235825.1. Lineage (GTDB taxonomy): Bacteria > Planctomycetota > Phycisphaerae > SM23-33 > SM23-33 > JACRIL01. The sequence continues at coordinate 6,882 of JACRIL010000056.1, read as the reverse complement.
GCGTCCTGGGCGATCTTGTCGTCCTCGCTGAAAAATTCCTGGAATTCATCGACCATGAGCAGCACTCGCGGCATCGGTTTGGCGCCGGACGTCTGCCGGTAGCCGGCGAGGTCCTGGACGCCGGAGGCCCGGAAGAGTTCGCCGCGGCGTTTCAGTTCCTCGTCCAGGCGAAATAGCACGCTCAGGCCGAATTCGCGGTCGCTTTCGATGGCCACCGCCCGCGCGTGCGGCACGCGATGGGTGGCGTAGGTCTTGAACTCCACGCCCTTCTTGAAGTCAATCAGGTAGAACTCGACCTCCTGCGGGCTGTACCACATCGCAAGGTTCGTAACCAGCACGTGCAGCAGCGTGGATTTGCCCGAGCCGGTCTTGCCGGCAATGAGGGCGTGCTGCGCCATACCCTTGCCCAGCCGCAGGGCGTGCTGGCGGGTCGCCCCGGTTCGTCCGGCGGGCACCACGAGTTCCTGATCGCAGCGCCGCGACCACATTTGCCCGGGCTGCGGGGCGATGGCGGCGAAGGGCACTTGCACGCGGCTGGCGTCAATTGCCGCCTCGCCCACCTTGTGCAAAATTCCCGTCAGGAACGTTTCCGGCGCCGGCGAATCGGGCACAAGCTGATAGGGTTCGTACACCTCGTCGCGCCAGACGAACTTTCCGTCGCGGTAAACCAGGTTGACCGCGTGTTTGCGCAGCATGTCCGGCGTGGTTGAGCCCGGCAGGGGCCGGCCCGGATCGGAGGCGATCAGGCAATACACGCCGCAGCGGGCGCCGCTGCTCATTATCGCCGCGATGCGATGCACGGCGTCGTCGCTGAAATTCGTCGGGAAATCGGCGATCACCAGGAACCGGTACGGTTCGGCCAGTTCGCCGGCCTGGGCGTTGTACTGGTCGATGGTGGCGAATTCGTTTCGCAGATATTTCTGGATCACGTTTTCCATATGGTTGGTCAGGTCCACGAGCCGCTGGTCGATCTGGTCGGTTTCGGTCCAGATTCGCGGGCCGACGAGCTGCTCGTTGTGGTCGGCCAGATGCATGAAGCCGGCGAAATTCCGCCCCAGGCCGACTGGATCGATGAGCGTGAAATGCGCCCGCCCGGGCGGCAGAGATGTCAGTATCCGCGTCATCATCGCCTGGAGCGCCGCGACCGCCGCGCTGCGCTCATCCAGGCCGCTTTCCAGCAGCACCGACGCCCCGTCCGGAAAGGCCAGCAGCGCCGGCAACTCGAACTTCGCGGGCAGGCCCAGGTCGTAAGGCCGCTGCCGCGGCAGGCCGCTCATTATCCCCTTGACATCCACTACCAGCCGGCCGAAACGCACCACCTGCGGAAAGTCCGTGGGCGGGGTCCATTTATTCCACGCCGGATCGTCCCACTCCCGCATAGTCGCCCCGGTGAATTGCGCGGTCTCCTTCATCATCCGCCCGACTCGCGCCTGGCCGGCATCCCAGGCTTCCTGGATCGACCCCATCTCGCGCTCGTAATCTTCCCGGGTTTTCCGGAGCGTCCGATCCCGATGCGTCTGGTTCAATTCCGTCCACCGCGCGATACGGGTTTCCAGTTTCGTCTTGGCCTGGCGGATTTCATCTTCCATCTTCGCCAGCTTTTCACGGCTGGCGCGAGTCCAGTTTTCGCGTTCGGCAGCGGCCTGTTTCTCCGCCGCCTTCAGGCGTTCGGCCGCTATATGTTCCGTATTCGACATGATCGGCTTGAAGCGATGATGTGTTTTTTCCAGTTCCGCCTTGCGATTGTGATCGGCCTGGTCCTTGCGATATTTGGCGTGTGCCGCCGTCTCGTCTATCCATCGCTGGTGCCACGCGCGTGCCGTCGCGGCGGCGGTGTAAATCTCCCGCTCGCATGCCCGCAGCCTTCTGCCGACCGCCAGCCACAGGCAGACAACCACCAAAAACGCCAGCAGGAATCCAGCCGCGGCGCCCAAACTGGCCATGAAAGCCGGGCCGAGTCCCTCTTGTCCGCCCAAGGATCGGATAAGCCAAGCCAGGTACCCCGCTCCTCCGCCGGCCGCAGCGAGCAGCAATATTGTAATCCACGGCCACAGGCCCCGTATCCAAACGGCCAGCGTCATGCGTTCCATGCGAGCCAGCAGTTGCTCGGCGGTTGTAACATATGCCGCAAACCGCTGGCCAGGCGATCCCTCCGACTCGATTTTGACCGTTTCTTCCGGGCCGCCGTCCGTTACGGCAGGCTTGTGGCCCAGCCGATGGATCGCCTTTTGCGTCCGCTGGATCGTCTCCTTCAGTTTTGCCAGCAGTTCGTCCCCTTTCCGCTGGCACTCACGAACGTTCTTTAGCGCGTCCTGAGCGGCGGCTTCGGCCATGCTTTCGGCCACCCATTGGGCGTCTTCCTGCTGCTGGCTCAGATTGACCTGCGCCGATTCCACTTCATCCCTGACCTGTTTCAGGCGCCGGGCAAGCGATTCCTCCAACTGTTTGCCGGCATGAGTTTCCCTCGTTTTGAGGTCCTGCTGCCTGGCCGCCGCCTTGCGATCCTGATCCTGGCGCAGACGGGCGCTGCGCTCTTTGAGCCGGGTTCCCAGAAGCGAGTGATGGCGATCGGTCTGCTCGGTTATGTCCTTCAGCCGCGTTTCGGCGGCCTGCCGGCGCTGTGTGCATTCGCGCGAAAGCCGCCACAAATCCCGCAGTGCCATCCGCTGCAGGGCCGCATGGCCGGCCTTGGCGTCCGGTTCCCGGCCGTCCCCGACGGCTTGCACCTGTTCACTCATGTTTCCAATCCGCCTTTCCGGGCGAAAATCTGTCCGGCCGTCCTTTGGCCGGGCGGTTATTGGCAATCGTTCCTGGCCTGTCCGATGACGGTCTTCAATTGATCCATGGCCGACAGCGTTACGCGCAGATCTTTTTCCAATTCCTGCAAATACACCCTGACGAATTCCTCGGCTCTGGGATCGCGCCATGCTTCGGCGGTCTCATACCAGATCGCCATCAGATCCCGCAGCCCTCTGTGCAGTTTAGCCTGGGCCGAGTCAACGCTCATGATTTATCGTTTCCCCGCGGCGCGTCAGGGCCGGCGTCCAGTTTGTTTTCCTTCGCTCCCGGCGGTTCGGGGGCATCCGCGCGAGGTTCCGACGCCGCGGCGTCTTCGCCCCGCGACATGCTCCGGGCCGCCGGCTCCCGAACCCCGGATGAATCCTCGCCGATTGCCGCACTCGCGGCCGTTCCCGCCGGCGCTTCCAGGGCCAAATATGCCTCCAGAGACTCTGCCATCTGGTCCAGCCGCGCGATCGATTCGGGCAAACGAATTTCCGTCTGGTTCCGCATTCGCTGGGCCGCGCCGTTGTACTGCGCGCTTTCCTGCGGCAGGCGGTGAGCCCATCGTTGGGAAGCGGCCGATTTACGCTCGGCCTCCTCCAGCGCCCTGCCGGCCCTGGCCAGAGCCTTTTCCTCATCTATCGTATCGACCGACGAAGATATTGTCGTCCTGAAAAGATTCTTGTCTCTCAGCGCCTGCCTTGCCTGGACCACCGCCTCGGTGCGTTTTTGAATCTGACCCTTCCAGTAGGCCGTCTGTTCGTTCTGCACCCATTGCATGGTCTGCTGCAAATCCATCTCGGCGTCGATCATCGCGGATCGCCCGACGTCGATGAACTTCACAATCGCCGTTCGCAGCCGGCGGAGCGCTTCGATGGATTCGACTCTGATCTCGGCCATGCTCGGATTTTTAGTCCCCGCCCGGAGAACGCTTTCTATTCTCACCGGACAAATCCTGCTAATACTACAACGCTATGAAGGTCTTTTGACTATCGGAATGGCGAATTCAACCAGCCTTATTTCGCCCCTTCAGGGCTTTACTCTTTTAAATTCGCCCATTTTCCCAGGGCGTTGCCCTGGGCTATCATATTTTGCCCTTTCAGGGCGTTAACATCCATTGCCCGGCTCTTCATATCCTTTAATTGCCAAGTTTGTAAATACTGGCCAAATCATGCAGCCCCAAAGGGGCGTAATATTACAGCCCAGGGCAACGCCCTGGGAATTCGGTCCACATCAATATTCAAGCCCTGAATGGGCGAAATAAATTATTCTGTCAAAACTGTCAAAACCGGCTGTCAATGACACATACGCCTTGATGCTTTGTAACAATACTCTCGGCTAACAGCCCGTTGAAAAAGTCCTTTTACAGCAGCATGGACGTCTCGTCCATGAGTATCAGGGGCATCCTGCCCCTGAAATATGCAGAAAACAACAAAATCCACGGCCGGGACGGCCGTGATACTCATGGGCAAGATGCCCATGCTACTTTTTCAACGGGCGGCTAACGCTGTTTAAGGTAATCCTCTGCCAGCGAGGCTTTCTTGGCCAGAAAGGCCGCGTGCTCGCGTGAATGTTCCAGGAAACCGCCCAGGAGTTTCATGGTCTGCTCGAATTCCTCGGTGAACTTGTGCTGTTCCTGATCGCGCCAGGTTTGTTCCAGATTTCGCAGCTTGCCGTGCAGGCCGCCCAGCAGGGTTTCCAGTTCATTGTTAAAGCGGTTCAACTCGCTCGCAAAGCGGCGCAGTTCCGCCGGATCGACATGAGCCTTGCCCATAATGACATCTCCCTGAATGAGCCGGTGTGGAATTCACCTGACGCGCCTTTGTCCCGATGAGCGTATCCCTGACTCAGCCGACCCCATTATACTGCCGACTCATTGGCGCTGACAAGGGAACAAAAAGGCCAACAGGTAATCCGGCAAAAATATCCCCGCCGCCCGCAAACTGGCACAAGGTTTGCATTTTCCTGCCTTGGCGTCAAATAAAGGAATATATGGCTTATAATCAGACATACATAAACATGCCGACCAGGCGGCTGGACCTGAAGTATCGCGGCGAATACGAGACCGCCCTGGAACTGCTCCACGAGCACCTGATGGACAATCCCGACGACTACGACGCCTTGACCGACGCCGGCTATATCCTCTTTTGTCTTGGCAGGATACAGGAGGCAAACAGGCATTTTCAGGCGGCCGCCAGGAAGATGGCGACGAGAAACTTCGGGCCGTCGGAATATGTGCCCGTAAAGGGTGTCTGTTTTGACGTGTCGGGCGCGAAGGCTGTTGGATAATCGGAACGGGCTTCGCCGGGCCGTTCAGCTCCTGGACATCGCCTCCTGAATCTTCCTGACGACCTGCGCCGGGCGGGAAATTTTTTCCCAGTCGCCCGGAACTTCCTGCGTCTCGACGGTCCGGAATTTTACGGTCCCCAGGCCCAGAATCCGTTCGCACAGGTTGCCCCGCAGGTCCGCGCCCGCCAGCCGCCGGAGATGGCACTGGCTGACGTTGGGCCTCAGGACCCCGCGAATGGTCATCACGCGGCGATTGGTCAGTATGTAAAGCCGGCCGGCCCAGCGGAAACAGGCGATCAGCAGTTGCAGCCATACCAGCCCGCAGATGGCGGTCAGGCCCGTCCTCATATCTATCGGCAATTGCACCTGCGGCATATCCGAGACTATCTTCAGCCCCGCCGCAAGCGCGCCGGCCAGGATCAGAACGGCCAGGCTGTCGAGTATGACGAACCACCCGCTGGGCCTGACGGCCAGTATGATGATCTCGCCGCCCTCGAGCATCTCCGCCGGGACGCTCTTGGCGACGGCGACGACCGGGCTGGCCGGCTGGGCCGATGGAGTCATGGCTTCCCGCTCCGTCTGCCGGATTTCATCACCATCACGTCGGGCAGGTTGCGGTAGAGATTGTCGTAGTCCAGTCCGTACCCGAACACAAATTCATCCTCGATCTCAATGCCCAGGAAGTCGGGCTTGACGCGGTCGGGCAGGTCGGGTCTTTTCTTGGCCAGAAAAACGCAGCTTCGCAGGCTCGCCGGCCTCTGCGACGCCGCGCCCATCATTATGAGCGAGAGCGTCTGGCCGGAATCGAGGATGTCGTCCACCACCAGCACGTGCCTGCCGCCCAGCCCCGGCGGAATCTCCATCTTGAACTTCGGCGGACCCTGCTGCGAACGCCTGCCGTAGAACGAGGTCATCCAGACAAGCTCCAGCCGCAGCCGCATCGGAAGCCGCCGGATCAGGTCGGATAAAAAAATCATCGAGCCGGTCAGCACGGCCAGAATCGTCAGCTCTTCCTGGCCGGCGTAGGTCTTCCTGATTTCGTCCGCCAGCCGGCTGACGCAGCCTGCGATACGCTTCCTGCCGACCAGCACGCGGCCCTTGTCCGGATTTATCTTCGCCATTGTCAGATTCACTTTTCCTGTTTGTTTCTCTGCGAAAATTTCGGGGCCTGAGCGCCGACTTTCCGCTGTCAGCCCGATGTAACGCTTTTAGCCGCGAATTTCGCCGGAGTCAACCTGTGGCAAGGTCGGTTTTCAGGACGGCGGCGATGAAATCCATCACGGCCTGCCCCTCGGCCAGCGACTGCGGCACGATCTTCAGCTTGTCCTTGCCGAACTTTATATCCAGCCGGCCGGTGATCCTTCGCCCCCGCGGATCAACCACCGTAACGGGAATTATCTCCGTTACGTCCTTCCACAGCAGTCGCTTGCCGTTGCGGAGCGTCGCGCCCTCCTGGTCCAGCAGCCTCGGCCAGCGCTTCGTTGAAAGCCACATGCCCAGCGCCCCGATGCCCAGCGTCATAAGCCCGCAAAGCCAGAGCACAAATTTGTACGATCCGCTTAAGGCACTCTAACAAAACCTAGTTTTTGAGCAATGGTTTGGCCGATAAATATTCTGTGTCAGGGAGGACACAACTATGGCCAAACCGCTGCTTACGGACGAATGATGGCGTCGCATCCAACCACTTTTGCCGCCGGAGCCTCCCAAGCCCAAGGGAGGCCGGCCGCGACTGCCGGATCGCGCAGCCTTGAAGGGCATTCTTTTCATTCTGCGAACCGGCACCCAATGGGAGTATTTGCCGCAAGAGATGGG
>JACRIL010000062.1 GCA_016235825.1 Planctomycetota bacterium | reverse complement strand
CGCGAGGCCGACTGATCTGCTCGGCTTCTCGAACAAGTAGTCGTTACAGGTCCTGTAACCGACGCAGACCTTACCGACGGATATGACTGGTAAAACCACAGTCTGTTGCGATAGGGGGAGCTAACCGTCTACCCCCCAAGGCTAATTCCATGAAACTTTCACCGGCGGCTGAAATGGCCGTAAGAGGCATGGTGGTTCTTGCCAGAGAGTACGGCAAAGGACCTACACCGCTTCTGAATGTATGTTCAGCCCGCCGCCTGCGTAAGGAATACCTGACCAAGATATTCGGCCAGTTGACAAAAAGCAACCTGATCTCGCCGATTCGCGGCAAGCATGGCGGATACGCGCTGGCCAGGGATCCATCCCAGATCACGCTGTTGGAGATCATAGAGGCCGTCGAGGGTCCGATCGCGCTGAATCTGTGCCAGCATGTTCCCCCCCGCTGCGATGAGGAGGATTGTCCGTTCCGGTCTGTATGGGAAGACTTGCAGAAGACGGTACGAGGCAAGCTGGGGGCGATAAGGCTTTCGCAGGTTGCGGCCCACGCCGGGAAGAAAACCGGCCTGCCTCCCGCCATATCGGACATTCCGGACCTGAAGGAATTGCCGCCGGTCCTGCCCGGCCAAATCGCCTCGGACCATCATCAGCCGGGCAGCAACACCTGAAGCCGGCCCCATTTCGTGCCAGCCCGGCCGGCGCGGAAAAAGCCGCCGCTCACGTCGGAGATGTTCATGGCATTGCGGCATTCTTTGCCGTCCTCTTTTCGCCCTGTCCGGAAAAAGACTTGCCACAGGTTCGGAAAGGCATATATTTGGCGATCTGCCTCAAGGGCGAACCGGGCGGCATAAGGTCGCATCCGGCCGGCCCGGACAGGCGCCTTGGTCGGACAACAGCGATATTGGAGAATTGAAAATGGCTGTTTCAAAACCGCAGGACATCCGCAACATCATATTTTTGGGCCACGGCGGGTCGGGAAAGACCACGTTCGGCGAGGCGATGCTCTTCGCCACGAAGGTTACGACCAGGCTGGGCTCGGTCAACGACGGCACGGGCGTGCTGGACTTCACCGACATCGAGAAGGAGCGGAAGCACTCGGTCGATCCGTCGATGGCGCATGTCGAGCACGACGGAAAGCTGATCAATTTCATCGACGCGCCGGGCTATCCCGATTTTATCGGCGGGGCCATCGGTGCGATGAACGGGGCGGACGCGGCGGTTGTTTTCGTGTCGGCGCCTGCCGGCATCGAGGTCAACACCCGCAAGCTCTTCAAGGCCGCTCAGGACGCGAAAATGCCCGTGGCGCTGATGATCGGCAAGATCGACGCCGAGAACGTGGACCTCGAGCGCCTGATGGGCAACATAACCGAGGCGTTCGGGCAGGCCTGCAAGCCGGCCGTCCTGCCGGCAGGGGGCGGAAAGTCGATCGTGGATTGCATGGCGTCCGAAAAAGGCGACAGCGACCTTGGCGGCGTGGCCGACGCTCACACCAAGCTCGTCGAGGGCGTGGTCGAGGCCGACGAAAAACTCATGGAGGCCTACCTGGGCGGCGAGACGATTTCGGCGGAAAAACTCACTGAGGCCTTCTCGAAGGCGATGATCGCCGGCACGCTGGTGCCGGTGTTCTTCTCGGCGGCGAAGTCGGCCGTCGGCGTAAAGGAATTCATGGACTTCGCGTCCAAATATTTCCCCTCGCCGCTGGACGTGCCGGCGCGGATCGTCAAAGACGGGACAAAGCCCGATTCGCAGCCGGCGGCCTTCGCGTGCGATCCGGCAAAACCGTTCGTGGGGCTGGCTTTCAAGATAACGGCCGACCCGTTCGTCGGCAAGCTGGCCTGGGTGAGGATACTTCAGGGCACGGTCCTGCCCGAGACGCAGTTCGTCCTGCGCGACGAAAAGAAAGGCGGCAAGGTCGGCCACCTGTTCAAGGTCCAGGGCAAGGACACCCTGGAAATCAAGCAGGCCATCGCCGGCGACATGATCGCCCTTGCCAAGATCGACGACATCCACAGCGGCGACGTGCTGCACACCGAGGCCAAGCCGATGTTCGCATCCGTCCTGCCAACTCCACACCCGATGTACTCGCTGGCGGTAACCCCCAAGGCCCGCGGCGACGAGCAGAAGATTTCCGAGGCCCTGTCGCGTCTGGCCGAGGAAGACCCTACCTTCATCATGGCCCGCGACAGCCAGACCAGCGAAACGGTCATCTCGGGGATAGGCGACCTACACCTGCGGATCATGCTGACCAAGATGCGCCAGCGGTTCGACCTGGACGTCGAAACCAAGCCTCCCAAGATTCCCTACCGCGAGACTATCACGGCCAAGGCCGACGGCCACTATCGCCACAAGAAGCAGACCGGCGGGGCGGGGCAGTTCGGCGAGGTCTATCTGCGGGTCGAGCCGATGGAGCGCGGGGCCGGGTACGAATTCGTCGACGAGTTGTTCGGCGAGTCGATACCGCGCCAGTACCTGCCGGCCATTGAAAAGGGCATCACGGACATCCGCCAGGCCGGCGCGATCGCCGGCTATCCGCTCCAGGACATCCGGGTCGCGATAACCGACGGCAAGCACCATCCGGTCGATTCCAAGGAAGTGGCCTTCCGCACGGCCGGCAAGTACGCCTTCCTCGACGCCGTCGAAAAAGCCAGGCCCGTCATCCTTGAGCCGGTCGTTTTGATGGAGATAACCGTTCCGGCCAACTACATGGGCGACATCGCCAGCGATCTTTCCGGGCGGCGAGGCAGGATACTCGGGCAGGACATGCTGCCGGGCAACATGTGCGTCGTGAAGGCCCAGGCCCCGCTGGCCGAAGTCATGCAATACAACAGCCAGCTCCGCTCCGTAACCGGCGGGCAGGGCAGCTACTCGATGGAACTGAGCCACTACGAACCCGTGCCGGGCAACGTCCAGGCCCAGATCGTCGCGGCGCACCAAAAGGCCAGGGAAGAGGACAAGGATAAATAAGCCGCCCCGGCGAACCAGGCGCGAGCTTGACAATCCGGGCCTGTCGCGTTAGCCTGCCCGGTTCGTTTTCGGCGAACACAGACAATAACAGAACTATCAGGAGTCGCACCTATGCCACGCGTTTGTCCGTTTACAGGCAAGAAGACCACCACCGGCAATCAGTATGCCCGCCGCGGCAAGGCTAAATACCTTGGCGGCGTCGGAATAAAAGTCACCGGCAAGACCAAACGGCAGTTCAAGGTCAATATGCAGCGGGTCCGCGCCGTCATTGACGGTAAGCCCACGCGCATCAACGTCTCGACCAAGGCCATCAAGATGGGCCTTATCGTCAAACCGCTCAAGCGGACTTACAAACCCGCCGAAGCGCAGACGATCTGAAGCTTGTTGCCCAGCCGATCAAACCGGGGAATATGCCGGGATGCGGGTTATTTTCCTTGAATGGGGCTTCTTCTTTACATGTAAATTATTCCATGACGCGAATACCGCAAGATATCTCCATCAAGTCAAAATATGCCTTTTTCTTATTTGTCTTGCCGTCGGAAGATTGTCGGGTTAAATCTGCGGCATGTCAGACGGGAACACAAACAATACAAATTCCGAAGAAGCATCAGTGCCCCAACAATCCAAAGGCACGGCCGCCATGGGCGGCTCAATCCGTCTCTTCCGCATCTTTGGAATAACGGTCTTCCTGCACTGGACCTGGTTTCTGGTCGCGATATATCAAATTTCCTATCGTCAGGGGACTTACACCTCGTTATGGTGGTGCGCTTTTGAATATCTGTCGCTTTTCTGCCTCGTGCTGCTGCATGAATTCGGACATTCGCTGGCCACGAGGCAGGTGGGGGGCAAGGCCGATCGTATCCTGCTTTGGCCGCTGGGCGGCATCGCATATGTGCGGCTTCCCGCTCGCCCTGGCGCGACGCTCTGGGGCATATTCGCCGGACCGCTGGTCAACCTGATCTTCGCCGGGATTTTTTTCGTCTTCGGCATGGTTCTGCTTCCCCCGGAAAGACCGGCGGTTCAATCCGATGCATACACTTTTTTCTTCTGGATCGTGCGCATCAACATTGCGTTGCTGATTTTCAATCTGCTGCCGATCTATCCGCTCGATGGCGGGCAGATATTCCGCGCTCTGCTCTGGTTTCTCCTTGGGCCTATTATCAGCCTGATTATTGCCGCTCTCGTCGGCATTCTGGGCGCTATCGCCATGGTTCTTCTGGCAATCTGGTGGCAGGTGCCGCTGGTCTGGATTGTTGTGATAGCCGTGTTTATCCTTCTCAACTGCTGGGCCGGGCTATGGCAGGCCTTGTCAGCGCTGCGTCTGTACAAGGCGCCGCGCAGGATATATTTTGCCTGCCCAGTCTGCAAGGCCAATCCTCCGGTCGGGCTTTTCTGGCGCTGCGATCGCTGCGGGAATAAATTTGATACATTTGAAACCCAAGCTATATGCCCAAATTGTATCGCCATACATCCCACAACAGCATGCCCTTTATGTGGAAGTCGGCATCCGATACATGAATGGGCGGCTGAGACCTTTTTGCAAAATCAGAAGGCAATGGAAGAACCATCTGAAGATGACAACGCGGGTTCTTCTGTTATATAAGATATAAACTCAGCAGCCAGTATTGACAGGTTGTGTTGATTGTTTATTCAAGCACTGCTGAAGTCTGTAACTGCTTGAAAGAAGAATGGATAAATGACGACTTGATAATAACAGGTTCGTGGGAAACGTGTTGTTTATCCTGTTGTCGGGGTAGAGAAATGCCTGACAATATTTCACTTATGGTCGGCCGACGCGGTGCGGGGATGAAAAAGCAGCCGACATATGTTGGATCATGTAAAGCCAAACAAGAAGTTATCCAGACGCTATCCACCGATTCATGTTGAAGACTGTGGGCAGATAAACTCGGCTGCCGGCAGATCAGGTTTTGGCCTGAAGATCTTCCGTCAGGCGATTGATGGTAGCCTGAAACTGCGGGTCGGACGAGCACATGTGCTCGATTGTCCGGTTGGCGTGCAGCACTGTGGTATGGTCCCTGCCGCCGAAATAACCGCCGATCTCCTCGAGGCTGTGGCGGGTAAGCTGTCGGGCCAGGAACATGCATACCTGCCGGGGGAATGCGATCGACCGGCTGCGCCGCTTGGATTGCAGGTCCGCCAGGCGGACGCCGAAACGGGTTGTTACGGCGTTGAAAATATCCTCGATGGTTATGTCTCTGCCGGAATCGGCCGGCACCTCGCCCAGGGCCTGTTCAGCCAGGGCCAGCGAAATGGACTTGTCCGAAACCTGGGCCAGCATGGCGACCTTGGCGATGGCGCCTTCCAGCTCGCGGGTGTTGCTCTCGATCTTGCCGGCGATGAAGCAAACGACATCCTCCGGCAGGTCGATGTTGCGGAGCCGGGCCTTCTTGCGGACGATGGCCACCCGCGTCTCGTAGCATGGCCGGTCAATCCGGGCCACCAGGCCCCAGTTGAACCTGCTGATAAGGCGCTCCTCCAGGTCGGGAATCTGCGACGGGCCGCGGTCGGAAGTCAGGAATATCTGCTTTTGCGACTGATAAAGCGTGTTGAACGTGTGAAAGAATTCTTCCTGCGTCTGCTCGTGGTCGGAGAGGAACTGGATATCGTCGACGGCCAGCACGTCGGCGTGCCTGTAGCGGTAGCGGAACTCGTGAAGCTTGCCCAGCTCGACCGCCTCGATAAAGTGGTTCACGAAGGTCTCGCAGGACAGGTACATGATATTGACCTGCGAATTGTCAGAGACAATCTTGCGGCAAGTGGCCTGGATAAGATGGGTTTTGCCCAAGCCGCTGGAGCCGTGGAGAAACAGGGGATTATACGTCTTGCCGGGCGATTCGCTGACGGCCACGGACGCGGCATGGGCGAGCCGGTTGCAAGGCCCGGCCACGAAGGTGTCGAAGGAATAATCCTCGCTGAAGCTGATTCGGGCCGGGGGCGCCAATGCGACCGCCTGCGCCTCATCCTCCGTTTCGGTCCGCTCGTCGGCCGTCAGAAAACACACGCCGACCAGCATGCCCGTGGCGGTCTGGGCGGCCTCGGTAAAAAGCGCAAGGGCGTGCCGCCGGCAATAATCCGCCTCCGTCCGTCCGGGCGCCTGGATTTCCAGCAGACCGTTGTCAAAGCAGATCGGATCAAGCTGCGTGAACCACGGGCGGATCAGGTTTCCGCCGTCGGCCACGACCTTCTGGATGATCTTCTGCCAGAGGACACGGTCCACTTTTGACATTCGGCCGCTTCTCCAAAGCGCCTCGCGGGCGCAAATACGGACTGTCTGGTTCAAATCATGGAAAAACTTAACGACTGCAATCCCTTCCACGCCGACCTGCCGTCAACCATCCCTGATGCGGCAACTGCGTAGAATCTACACGCCGCGACCGGAACTGTCAAAGCGATTTTTTCGCTCGCGGCAAGTATAATGGTCCGGGAAAGCGAAGGCTGACTTGCCGGACAAACTGACACGCGTCGTGATTGAGAAGCTGGCCAGGCTGTGGCGGGAGTTTGCCGCCGTGGTCCGCCTGGTTGCCGGGGATATTGACTTTGCGGGTAAAAGGACGGATGAGCCGCCCGTCGGCCCGCATGGCGGCCCCGGCGGACAGGCCGGCCCTGACGTTGGCGATGTGGAAAACGAGGCCGGGGTTGAACCGGCAAGCGATGCCGGCGCGGCCGCGGAAGGCGGCGCGGGCCTCGACGAGTATTATGACGTGATTGACGGATTCATGGATGAAATAGGCAGCAAATCGGACTCGCCGGCGGAGACAGGCCGCAACGACGCGGAAAAACCGCCGGAGCAGGGCGATAAATAGCAGTCAATCCCGGCCGTGGATGCAGATGGCATGGCCGGATTTTTCCTTGGCCTTGTACATCGCCTTGTCGGCCAGCCTGATAATCGAATCGGCGTCGAAAAATTCTTCGGGGCCGGTCTGGGCGATGCCTATGCTCAGCGACGTGCCGCTGTCGCACAATGTCGCGTCGGCGTCGAACGCCTCGATCAGCCGCCGGCAGAACACCTCGGCCTGGCCGGCCGGCGTGTCCGGCAGAATCGCGCAGAACTCGTCCCCGCCGTAGCGGGCGGGAATATCCGACGCGCGGCAGACCTGTTTGAGAATTCTCGCGACGCTGACAAGTATTTTATCCCCGCCCCGATGGCCCCGGAGGTAATTGAGATGCTTGAACCCGTCCAGATCGAAATATACCAGCGACAATTCAGCCGCCCTGCGTTTGCACCCGGCAAGCTCCGAGGCCAGTTGGTCCAGCAGGCTCCGCAGGTTGTACAGCCCGGTCAGTCCGTCCCGCATCGCCAGTTCCGCCAGCTGTCTTGTCCGCCTGGCCACCATGTCCTCGAGGTTGGCGGTGTAGCGGCGGATTTCGTCCTGCTTGTTGAGAAGGGCGATCCGGGCGCTGTGCATATACGTGTCGAGAACCAAAATGGCGTCGAAGATCATTATTTTTTCGACGGCCGCCAGGGCTTTTATCCGGCCGGCCTCATCCAGCCCCTGCCGGCAGATTATCTCGCGGAGCATGTCCAGCAGCGTTCCCGTTGCAGCCAGGTAAAGCTGCGGAGTTACGCCGATCCTCTGGTGCGTCCGGCCGATCCGCAGGCGGCCGCGGACGTATTCCTCGCCGTAGACGCCGCCGAACAACTCCAGGACGTATTTCCGCAGATGATTTTTCAGCGCCTCCGCGCTGCCGGTGTCGGCGAGAATCCTGGCGGCTTCCTCGTGCGCGGCCAGCCGCCGGAGAAACTCGTCATCGATCCAATCGGCCAGATCGGCTATGGCCGGCCTGAGGGCAAGCAATGCCTGCTCGTGCTCGCCGGTGAAACGCAGAAGACTTTTCCGCGAGGCGATCTGCTCGGGCCAGAGCCAGGCGTTTTCCGTCAGCGTCGGTTCCGACTGTTCCACGAGTCCTCTTTTTGAAAAGTGTTCCGGCCGAAATCGCCGACGCGGGAGGAAATTGGCGGCGGCTACGGCTGGCCGGCCTGTTTTTTCCGCAGGCTGTCAAGCCGCTGGCGGACGTCCTGATAATTGAAGTCGATCTGGGCGACCAGCGAGAACTGCTCCTGCGCTTTTGCCAGATTCCCCTGTTTTTCAAGGACGTCGCCCAGGGCGTAGCGAAGATTTTTGGCCTTTTCCTCGGTATCGACTGTCTGGAGCGCCCGCTCGAATGTTTCGGAGGCTTCCTTGAGCCAGCCCTTTCGCGAGAACGCCTGGCCCAGCAGAACGGCGGCGTTGACGCCCCTGCGCGGATCGCGCTGGGCCTGTTGGAGCGAGGCGATCGCCTCGTCGTATTTGCCGGCCTCGAACTGCCGCCGGCCCAGTTCGAATTTGATGCCCAAGTCAGTCGGATAGTTGGTCACCCGCTCGGCGTACTCTTCCAGCTCGAACGCCCGCAGGGCCTTGTACTGCTGGTCGGCGGCGGCCTTTTCCTTCTGCTCCTGAAGCTTGTGCAGGCGGCGGGTCATCTGCCTGATCTTGATGTCGCCTATCCGCATCTTGAACTGGTATGCCCCGAGTTCCTTGTGCGCCTTGGCGAGCACGTCGATGGCCTCGTTCTCGTAACTGTCCTCCTCTTTATGAATAAGGGCGTCGGCAAAGGCGTTGACCTTGCCCGGCACGTTCGACGAGGCCAGATAGTCCGAACGGGCCTTTTCGATCTGCCTTTGAAGATAATCGTCGGATTTGACCAGGGCGTCGGCCTCGATGCCGTCCCGCTGGGCCTCCTTGTTCACGACCTTTTCCAGGAAATCCACATCCTTCTTGTCGTACTGGCCTTTCTTGATGGTGTACATCGACGAAAGATTCCGCATCAGGTCGTCGACATTCAGGTCGTTCGGGAAGGCTTTCTTGAGTATTTCACAGGCGGTGATCGCCGGGATGTAGTCTTCCACCAGCCGGTAGGCGTCGATGAGCGACTCCAGCACTTTCCTGCTGGGTTTTGTCGCCAGTTTCATCGCCTCCAGAAGGATGTCGCTCATCCACTTTATGAGCGCCCGGAGATTCAGGGCCCGGGCGGCGCTGAGCACCTGCTCCATGAAGCCGGGATTTCCCGGCTCCTTGGCCAGAAGATGGCTGGCGTTCACGAGACTTTCGACGGGATTCTTCGACGAAGGGCGGTGCTTGAGCTGCTCGATCATGCTGGGGTTCTTGCCGCCGGCGGCCTTGCGCTTGAGGGCAACCTCGCGCAGCAGCTTGTGGCCGCGCTCCATGTTCTCCGGCTCGCGCTCGATGCCCTGGAGATACAGCTCTATCGCGAAGTCCCAGTTGTTGGTTTCGGCGACCTGGTCAGCCCTGTCGAAGAAAACCTTTCCCTTGCCGGCACTCGGTCCCATTGTCGTAGCCATGATTAATCGCTCTTTCCTTGTACGATGCGAATCGACAGGCGTTAATTTACATCAAAACCTCTTTACAGGCAAGCTGCGAAATACAAGTCATCAAGACAAATTCCGGTCGCCCGGCAGGCAGCCGGCCATGCGGAGATATTGGCCGGGGCTTATCGCGTCGGGCCGGCAGGACGGATCGACGCCCGCTTTTTCGAGGGCCAGTGAAAATTGCCCCGCCGTTTCCCCGCCAGTTTTTCTGCGGGCAAGCGAGCCTATCTGCTTTCTCCGCTGCGAAAAAGCCGGGTTCAGCAGATTCATCAGCGAGTCCAGATCGGCGACGCGGGCGGCGGCCTGATGATCGAATTCGATCCGCATGATGCGGCTGGAGACCTTGGGCGCCGGCCAGAACGCCTCGGGCGGGACGGCCGGACCGGGAATGATCTTGCCCATCAGGCTTGCCAGAATGCTTACCGGTCCGTAGGCCCCCTGGCCGGGCCGGGCGGTCAGCCGGTCAGCCACCTCGCGCTGGACGGTGAAAGTCAGGCTCTCGAACAAGCAGACTTTTTCGTCCCGCGTGTTTGCGGCACAGCCGCCCCCGGCTGGGTCTGTTGCGTTCCGCCCTGCTGACGCACGCCAGGAACTCACCAGGCACTCGGCGATCAGCGGCGTGGCGATATTGTACGGCAGGTTCGCTACCAGGCAGGCCCGCGGCCCCAGTTCGGCCAGCACGCCCGGCGATATCCGGTGCTTGCCCGCCATCGCGTCGCCCTCGATCAGAGCAAGGTTTGTCCGGCCGGAAAGGCTGTCCCGCAAAAGCCTCGCCAGCCCGTGGTCGATCTCGACGGCGACGACCCTGCCTGCCCGGTCCAGCAGTTCTTCCGTCAGCGACCCGGTGCCCGGCCCGACCTCCAGAATGGTCTGTCCGGCTTTGATATCCGCCAAGGCCAGCAGTTTGCCCATCAGGTTGAGGTCCACGAGGAAGCACTGCCCGAACCGCTGTTGGGCAGCCAGCCCGGCCGAGTCGAGCATCTGACGTATCTGGGTTTGTGTCTGCACGCGGATTGCCTTATCCTGAAAACCTGTGCGGGCTATTTTGTCCGCGTCTGCCCGCGAAGGCAACAGATTGGTTGAATATCCCGATTTTGGAGATAGAATCTGTCCGGCAAGACGCAACAAGGAGTCAATCGTGCAAGAGCAGGAAAAAGCCTCGCTTCATCAGGCGGCGGCGAAAGACGACGCCGAACAGATACATGCGATGCTGTCGGGCGGCGCGAAAATCGATGCCAAAGGCAGGTTCGGCCATACGGCCCTTCACGAAGCGGCCCGGGCCGGACATCGCAAGGCGGTCGAGGTCCTGCTTTCCGGCGGGGCGAATGTCAACGCCCGCAGCGAATACGGCAACACGCCGCTTCATTCAGCCGCCGACAAGGGGCAGTTGGATGTGGTTCGGGCGTTGCTGGCGGCCGGAGCCGACCGCAACGCGGCAAACAGCGTCGACGAGACGCCGCTGCATTTTGCGACGATGGCCGGACAAGTGCGGGCGGCCGAGGCGATTCTTGACGCCGGGGCCGATGCCGACAAGCCTGACGCCGACGGCGGAACGCCCCTGCACTGGGCCGCCACAAAGGGACATCCGGAACTTGTGGACCTGCTGATCGGGCGGGGCGCGAAAGTCGACGCGAGAAATTCCGCCGGCTGCACGCCGCTTCATTCCGCCTCCATGCACGGCCACGAAAATTGCGCCAAACTGCTTGTAGATCGCGGCGCCGACGTAAACGCCAGAGCGTCCGACGGCTCGACCCCGCTGGCCTGGGCCGGAAAACATAAGGGCCTGACGAAACTGCTCAAGCGCCTCGGCGGAAAAAAATGAAATCACCGTATTTATAGACAAATATGTCCGGTAAAATTATTGACGATAGTCCGATAAAACAATAACCTCACGAGGAAATTTGTCCGATTTTTTAACGGCTTAGAGCTTGCTTATGGCTGGAGAAAAGTATACGATTTAACAGACACCTAACGGAAAGGGCTATCTCGATGGAACGACAACAGATTGGACTAACGCTTGTGATGGAGCAAGTGGGCCTCCCCTTGGAGGTTAAGGATTTTGAACATCGGCTAATCCTGGAAAAAACCATTTATCTGGTCCAGGCATCCGGCGTCAATTTGGGGTATTTCTTTCAGTGGTATCTCCGTGGTCCGTATTGCCCGGATGTGGCAGACGACGGGTTCGCGGCGTGTGCAGAACTTGCTGCGGGCAATAACGAGAGCAATAATTGGAAACTTGATGACAACTCCGCAAAAAACATCCAACGGCTCAAAGATGTGATCGGTGATACGTCCAACACCAAAGCCCTTGCTAGAAATCTCGAACTGCTGGCGTCGATCCATTTCCTGATAGATCGGAAACAAGTGAGGGGGCACAATCCACAGGAAATACTGCGGATTTTCCACGAATACAAGAAGGATTTTGTAGAAAAAGAGATTGAACAGGGCATTAAGGAAATGGTGGAGAATGGGATCCTCGCCAAATAATGCCGCTTCCGAATCAAGATTGGTCGTAGATCCGATTCACGGAGATATCCATCTCAAAAACCAGGAATGGGACATTGTTGATACGCTCGCCTTTCAGCGACTTCGCGGCATAAAGCAGTTGGGGATGGGGCATGTTACTTACCCAAGCGCCACGCACACGAGATTCGCGCATTCTCTTGGCACGTTGAGCATCATGGCTAGAATTTTAAAGGAGGCGGGAAAATCTCTTAAGCTTTCAAATGAAGAACAAGAAAATTTGAGAATGGCGGCTCTGCTTCATGACATCGGCCACTATCCTTATTCTCATCTTATGGAAAAAGTGGACAAGGTAACACTTATTGAGGATGAAGTTAAAAAAAACAATTATGACGGCAAGAGCGAGTACCAATTGTGTTGTGAATATCCGGAGCATGGTCCATTAGGTAAAGAGATAGTAACCAAACAGCAGGAAATTGTACGTGTCATCGGCAGTTTAGATCGGGCAAGTAAAATCGGTGATATTTTTAGTAAGGCAACCACGGAGAACACCAAGCTGGTTCACAGCAGTTTAGACATGGACCGTTTGGATTATCTGCTGAGAGATTCGCGGACGGCGGGCGTTCCTTATGGAGAGGTGGATATCAATTATTTGTTGAATTCACTGCGGGTAAGCAAGACCGGGATGGTCGGGGTGACGAAAAAAGCCCTGGCGGCGGCTGAACAATTTTTACTGGCCAGATTTTTTATGCACAAGGTCGTCTACTATCACAAAACAACATACGCGATTGAAGAAGCATGTCGGCAATTGTTGAGACGCATTCGTGATAATCGGCTTTTTGGAATTTACTCCACCAAACAGGAAATCCTTAATATTGCAGGTGATTCGAGATTGGCTGGTTTTACGGATTATTATGTTGATAATCTGATACATGAAGCTTCGCAAAAAGACGGCGACGAGGTAATAAAGGCCTTGGCTCATTCCATAGAATCGCGCCGTGCGCCGAAGCTTCTGAAGGAAGTTCAAGTTGTTATTAGCGAAAAAGACGAAAAAGAAAAATATAATCACGGCACGGTTTTTCGGAAAGACGTCATAGCGAAGATCGAAAACTTGGCCAACGAGTTCAAAATTCCTCTCGGGCAGTTTCTCTTGTGCCAAACTCCAGCCTTGCGATTGGAACCGCGGGGACCTTGGGGACCTTATGTAACGACGAAGAAAGCAAAAACCAAGGAAGAGGAAGAAAAAACCAAGGAAGATGAAGAAACCGAATTAATTAAAGTTTTCGTGGACGACTCGCCCGAAGCGGAACCGAAATCCATGGTCGATATTGATTATAGCCTTTTGCATTTCTGCTCCGGGTATTACTGGCAGGCTTTCCGCCTCTACGTCGTATATGATGGAGATGGTTGCAAAGACAGAGTAAATAATTTAAGAAAAGAAGTTAGCGGTTGGGGTTCATTATAACTGACCAACTGAAGCAGGTTTAAATAATTCCATACACAAGGAGATGAGCCATGAAACTGGGCGTGGTTACGGTGCTTTTCAGCAAGATGACGCTGGACGACATGCTGGATTACTGCGTGAAGGTGGGCCTGCAGGCGGTGGAGCTGCCGGCCGGGGCGTATCCGGGCGACCCGTGGAAGCTGTCGGGCATTCACAAGGACAAGGCGCGTCTGGCCGAGCTTAAGCGCAAGATCGCCGGCCGCGGACTGGAGGTCCACGGCATCGCGGTGCACGGCAACCCCGTCCACCCGCACAAGATGATAGCCAAGGTCCACCACGAGGCGCACCGCAACGGCGTGCTGCTGGCGGCGGAACTGGGAACGGTGGCGGTCAATTTTTCCGGCTGTCCGGGCGGCGGGCCGCACGACCACACGCCGAATTTCGTAACCTGCCCCTGGCCCGACGATTTCGACAAGGCCGCGAAATATCAGTGGGACGAAGTCATGATCCCGTTCTGGTCCAAAGAGGCGCAGTTCGCCGCCAAGTACGGCGTCAAGATCGCATTCGAGGCCCATCCGGGCATGGTGGTGCACAATCCGCTCGATATCGTCCGGCTCCGCAAGGCTGCCGGCAACAACCTGGGCGCCAACTTCGACCCCAGCCATTTCTTCTGGCAGGGCATCGACCCGATCGAGGCCGCAAGGTTCCTCGGCGAGCACAAATGCATCTTCCACGTCCACGCCAAGGACACCGCGATCGACCCGAAAAACTCTCGCATCTTCGGCAACCTCGATATCCAGAGCTACGGCGACGTGGCCAAACGCGCCTGGGTCTTCCGCACCGTCGGCTATGGCCACGGCGACGAGTTCTGGAAGCCGTTCGTCTCGATGCTTCGCGTCCACGGCTACGACGGCGTGCTGAGCATCGAGCACGAGGATTCGCTCATGAGCGCAAACGAGGGCTTCGAGAAGGCCGTCGAATACCTCAAGGGCGTCATGCTCCACGAACAGGCCGGAAAAGCCTGGTGGTTCTGATCGAATAAAGTGACATAAAAACGCCGCCGCGGATAATTGCCGGGTTTTCCGGCGATTTGGCGTAACTTTTTGCCCCCATATGCCAATCATCAGACATAGAGCGTTGGAATCCGTTCACAAACTTCTGAAAAGGAACATATCCATGGAAACAGAAATGATTCGCCGTGCCCGGATGTATCTGCCGATCTGGTTGCTGGCCGGCCTGATTGTTTTAACAGGTTTTTCCATTCTTAGCGCGGAAGAGCCGTATGGATTCCGCGTCAACGGGCAGGGGCGGTTTCCCGACGCCACGCCCGTAACGGAATGGGGGCCAG
This sequence comes from Planctomycetota bacterium, assembly GCA_016235825.1. GTDB lineage: Bacteria > Planctomycetota > Phycisphaerae > SM23-33 > SM23-33 > JACRIL01. The sequence continues at coordinate 28,197 of JACRIL010000062.1, read as the reverse complement.
ACAAGAACGTGGTCTGGAAGACGCCGATGCCCGGCTGGTCCAACGCCTCTCCGGCGCTCTGCGGCGACCGGCTGTTTGTCTGCTCCGAGCCGACCGCGCTGGTATGCGTGAACCTCGCCGACGGCAAGATTCTCTGGCAGAAGCCCAACGACTACCTCGACCTTCTGACTGACCCGGCCGAGCAGGCCAAGGCCAGGAATCAGGCGAAAAAGGGGGATGAAATAAGGGCGCAACTGGACGCGAAGATGAAAGAACTGAACGATGCCCAGGCAGAATGGAACAAAAAGAAGGACGACGCCGATCTGAAGAAAAAAGTGGACGACCTGCGGAAGGCCGCCGAACCGATCCGCCAGGAACTCAGCCAGATCAGTTACGCACTGCCCAAGGCGCAGTCGTCGAACGGCTATACCTCGGCCACGCCGGTTACCGACGGCAAGAGCGTCTGGGCCGTTTTCGGGACCGGCGTCGTGGTCTGCTACGACAAGGACGGCAAATTAATATGGGGCCGCAAGCTGGAAAATCCGCCGCACGAATGGGGTTCGTGCATCTCGCCGTTGCTGGCCGGAAACGTTCTGCTGGTGCAGTACGACAATCTCTACGGCCTGGATCCCGCCACCGGCAAAGAAATATGGAAGCTCAAAACACTGTGGGGATGGGGCACGCCGGTCTTGGCCAAGATCGGCGACCAATATATTGCATACACCTGCAAAGGCGCCGCTGTTACCGTCAGCGACGGCAAGGAAGTCGCAAAAGGCCTGAAAGGCCTTCAATTCAACAGTCCGCTGCTCCAGGATGGAATTCTGTATTTCATCGAGGAAAAAGCGATCGCGTTCAAACTGCCCGCGACGCCGGCGGACAAACCCGAAAAACTCTGGGACGCCGAGGCGATTCACAAGGATCGATACTACGCAAGCCCCCTGGTGCACGATGGGTTGATCTATGCCGTGAACGAGGGCGGATTTTTATCGGTAGTGGACGCCAAGACCGGGCAGAAAATCTACGAGAAGAAGCTGGAACATCTAGGGGGGATCAATTATCCCAGCCCCACGCTGGCGGGAAAGTGCATCCTGCTGAGCGGCGAGAACGGCAAGACGATCGTTCTGGAACCGGGCAGGGAATACAAGGAGGTCGCACGCAACGAGCTCGAGCCGTTCCGCTCATGCCCCGTCCTGGCGGGCAGCAGGATGTACGTCCGCACGCTCAAGACGCTCTACTGCATCGGCAAGTGATCGAACTTCGCTTGGGAACAAAACAGGCCCAGTATAAGGAAAGGAAGATGATCATGGCTCGTAAAGGATTTATTCTTGGACATGTCGTGAAGGCATCGGCAGCAGTTGTAGCGATGGCATTGGCGTTTTCGTGGCAGTCGTCAGCAGTCAGTCAGGCGGTTGCCGCGGCGCCGGCGGGGGCCGCCGGGGACGTCTGGTCCGCCACGGCCGCGGCCAACGGAAAACCAGCCGATGTGGGCAAGGATATCGGAAAAAAACTCAAGGACGCATGCAAGGACCGCAAACCGGACATCATCCTGATTTTCCAATTCCTCTGGACCTTCAAGACGGACGAGGAACGCAAGCAGGTCCTGGATGGCGTGGCGGAGAGTTTCGACAAGAAGATTATTTACGGCCAGTCCACCGGACCGATAAGCGATTCGAACGGCAGCGGTTCCGTTGTGGCGATGGCCCTGGGCGGAGTCCAGCAGACGCCGGTCAACGCGAAGATCGAAGCGGGGAAGGAAGGCGAGGCCTACAAGACGCTGGCGGAAGGTTTGAAGGCGCCGTATACAGCCGCCGCCGGCAAGGGGCGCTTGGTCCTCATCCTGGGAGCATGTGAAAAGACGACAAAAGCAAAGTCAATCGTGGACGTCTTCCAGGGCGCGCTGGGCAAGGATGTCCCGCTTTTTGGCCCCGGCTCTCCGGGCGTGTCCCACTTCTACCAGGGTGATGTGCAGGAAAAAGGTCTCACGGCCGTGCTGCTGACCGGGAACTTCACCTGCGACTTCATCATGACCGAGGCTCCGCCCGGAGAAAAAGCCGGTTCCCAGGATCCCGTCAAGATCGTGGAGTCGTCGGAAAAAGGGATAGCGACGGTTATCGGCGATAAGAAGGACAACATAGCGGCGATCCTCGCGGCTTCGTTCACCACGCGCGGACACACCATTGAGCATGAAAAAGGAAAAAAGGAAGAAGTTGCGGTTTCAGAAGCCGCCAAGGCGGTATCATCGCCGCTCTTATTTATCTGGGACTATACCTGTGAGATAGCGATTCCCAGGACCGGCGAACCGGCGGTGGGCACGACAGGCAACCACTTCATCGCCTGCGTGATCCGCAAGGCCGCGGCCAAATAATCTCATCAAGTGAATTCCGGCAGCGGCGAACAACTTTGGGCCGTGCCGCTGCCCTGCGAACCCATCTTCAACGGCATCTGCGTCGACCGCGACGGGCAGATCATCGTCGTCCTCCGCGACGGCGGCGTCGCCTGTTTTGGGAAAAACTGAAAATCCGTTGATACCGGGAATAAAAACGGTTCATTGTGCGGCATCGCTTGTCTCCGGGCCGCGCAGGCCGTATCATGTCCATAATGGCGTCGAAAGAAGACCATGGCAGGAAAGATTCGGCCGGAGTGTTGGGCAGCGAAATTGCAGAACAGGCGGCCGGCGCGTTGATCGGCCGGCTGAGGGCACATGTGCTTAACCTTACGGCGGCGGCGGTCGTTGTCGCCGCGATAGCGGCGGCGTATTCCAACAGCCTGCACGGGCCGTTCATCTTCGACGACTACGATTCTATCCTCGGCAATCAGACGATCAGGAAGCTCTGGCCGATAAATCAGCCGCTTTCGCCGCCGGCCGGCTTCGGCTCGACGGTCGAAGGCAGGCCGCTCCTGAACCTCACCTTCGCGGTCAACTACGCCCTGGGCGAATACGACGTGTTCGGATACCACGTCTTCAATCTCATCGTCCACGCCCTCAGCGCGATCCTGCTATTCGGCCTGGTCCGGCGGACGCTGCTGCTGCCGCGATTGGCCGGTTCTACCGGGAAACACTCGACTTGGCTGGCCCTTGTCGCGGCCCTGCTTTGGGCGGTCCATCCGCTGGGCACGCAGGCGGTGTCATATCTGTCGCAGCGGGCAGAATCGCTGGCGGCGTTTTTCTGCCTGCTGACGCTCTATGTGTCGGCAAGGGGGATGCAATCGGCCCGGCCGGCCGGCTGGTACGTCGCGGCGATACTGACCTGCGCGCTTGGCATGGGCTGCAAGGAAACGATGGTCTCGGCCCCGGTCGTCGTCCTGCTTTACGACCGGCTGCTGGCGGGCGGCTCGTTCAGAGAATTATTCCGCAGGCGGTGGCGGCTTTACGCGGGCCTGGCGGCGAGTTGGGGCGTGCTTGTGTACCTGATGTTGCAAACGCCCGGACGGAGCGGGACGGCGGGCTTCGGCTGCGGCGTCGCCGCGATGGATTACACCCTGACGCAGTTCGGCGTGATATGCCATTACCTGCTGCTGAGCGTCTGGCCGGACCCGCTGATTATGGATTACGGCACAACGCCCGCCCGCGGCCTGTGGCAGATACTGCCCTGGTGCCTGTTGATCGCCGCCCTTTTAGCCTTGACGATCTGGGCGATAATCCGCCGGCCGGCGATCGGGTTCCTCGGCGCGGCCTTCTTCATCCTGCTGGCGCCCACGTCAAGTTTCGTCCCCCTCAAAGACCTCCAGTTCGAGTACCGGATGTATCTGCCACTGGCGGCGCTGACGGTTTTTGTGGTCTGCCTTGCGTGGGCGGGCTGGCGCCGCCTTCTGGAACGCCACTCGGGCAAGACCGGTCCGACGATGCTGCTGCTGAAGATATTGCCGGCTATTCTGGCATTTCTGGCCGTCTGCGACATGGGCATTCTGACCTGGCTGCGGAACTCAGACTATCGCCGGCCCGACAAGCTCTGGGAAGAGAACGTCGCAAGACGCCCGGCCAACGCGCGGGCATGGGCCAACTGGGGCGCGGCCTTGCGGAATGAGTACGAGCAGTCGGAAAGGGCCGGCCGGCCGGACCGCCGATTACTGCTGTCGGCCGTGGAAAAATGCGACAGGGCCGTCGGGCTTGACAAGGCGGAGTTCCACGGCTGGTTCAATCGCGGCCTGGCTCAAAAAGGGTTGGGCCAATTCAGGGATGCTATCGACGATTTCACAAGGGCTATCGAAATCCGGCCGAAGTATTACCTGCCTTATGCCCAGCGCGCCGCCGCATGCAGCCTGGCCGGCAGCGACCGGCTCGCGCTGGCCGACTGGGACCAGATCGTGGATATGGACCCCGACCGGCCGGAAAATTACCGGATTCGCGGCGATTTGTACGTGAAGGCGGGCAAATTCAACGACGCCCTTCTCGATTTCAACAAGGCAATCGAACTGGACGCCAGGTACGCCGAGGCATACAACAGCAGGGGGACCGTCTATCGCCTGATGAACTCGCCCCAGCTCGACATGCGCGACAAGGCGTTGAAGGATTTCCAGACGGCCGTCGAGTTGAAACCCGGGTGGGCGGAAGCATGGTGCAATCTGGCCGCTGTGAAGGCGGATATGCGGATGTTCAAAAATGCTTTTTTCGACCTGTCCAGGGCGATAGAACTTAAACCCGATTACGCCATGGCGTATTTCCAGCGGGGCAGCGTGCTGGGGGCAACCGGCCAGACGCCGCAGGCCATCGGAGATTTCGACGCCGCGATCAGGCTTTATCCGGGTTTTATCCAGGCGTACGCCAACCGGGCGCGGGCGCATTACGAGATGCAGCAGTACGACAAGGCCTGGGCCGACGTGCACAAGGTCGAGGCCCTCGGCGGAAGGATGGATTTAACGTTCGTCCAGGAACTCATGCGGGTCAGCGGCGGGGCGAAATAACCGCCCTGAGATTTGCGAGGAAGCGAGATGGCGAAAATTTCGGTCATAATACCGGCCGCGGGCGCGGGCAAACGCTTCGGCGGAAAGACCAACAAGATTTTCGAGCGGATCGACGGCCAGCCGGTCTTCATCCGCACGATCGAGCTTTTTTCCAGCCGCGACGACGTCTGCCAGATTCAACTGGTCGTCTCCGCCCAGGACATGGCCGACATGAAGGACCGCTTCGGCGGGCACTTGGGCCTGCTCAACACGAAGCTCGTCGAGGGCGGGCAGACCCGCAGCCAGTCGGTCCGCAATGCCTTGGCGGGTCTGGCCGACCAGGCTGACCTGGTCGCAGTGCATGACGCTGTCCGGCCTTGCGTCAGCCAGTTGTGGCTCGACGCCGTCTTCGCCCGGGCCGAGCAGACCGGCGCGGCCATACTTGCCTGCCCCATCCACGGCACTATCAAGAAGATCGCCGACGGCGGCCTGATCGCCGAGACCCGCCCGCGCGAGCAGCTCTGGGAGGCGCAGACCCCGCAGGTCTTCCGCAAAGAGATCATCGTGAAAGCCTACCAGTCCGGCGCCGACGCCACCGACGACGCGCACCTCGTCGAAATGCTCGGCGTGCCGGTCGCAGTCGTCGCCGGAGATGGGCGAAACATCAAAATAACCACGCGGGCGGACCTGGCCTTCGCAAATTCCGTGATTAAGACCCTCCCCAAACCCAAGCTCAATCGCGCCGCCCACCCCTTCGATGACGCACGCTGGTAGGCCAGACTGAAACGATGACCATTTTCAGGGAGCGAAAATAGCGGCACCCCACCGCGCAAAAAAACGCAGACCAAGTCGGGGGAGAACTTGGTCTGCTACTTGGGTGGTTGGGTGGGGGGAGACCCAACCATGAATTCTTTATACGCTCGCCAAATTTGCCTGTCAATAGGCAGTAAACCCGAAACGGAAAATTTTCAGGTTCTGCCGGCGAAACATCCGGCGTAAAATCGCTCTGCGATTGCCTTTATCGCCTCGGCAGTCTACAATTGGCCGCAAGAAAACACGAAAGATCGGAGCGACGGAAATGGCGAAAAAGACCGGCAAACTCAAGCGCGCGTTGATAACCGGCATCACCGGGCAGGACGGCAGCTACCTGGCCGAACTGCTGCTTGGCAAGGGGTACGAGGTGCACGGGATAGTCCGGCGGAGCAGCACGTTCACCACCGGCCGGCTGGACCACATCTATAAGGACCCGCACGATCCGTCGGCCAGGCTGTTCCTGCACTACGGCGACCTGACCGACGGGGCGGGCCTGCGGGCGATTCTCACCGTCGTCCAGCCCGACGAGGTCTACAATCTCGGCGCGCAGTCGCACGTCCGCGTGAGCTTCGACCAGCCGGTCTATACCGCGCAATCGACCGCCCTTGGCGCCCTGCGGCTGCTGGAATCCATCCGCGACCTGGGCCTCAAGACCCGCTACTACCAGGCATCCAGCAGCGAGATGTTCGGCAAGGTAGCCGAGGTTCCGCAGAAGGAGACCACGCCGTTTTATCCCCGCAGCCCCTACGGCTGCGCCAAGGTCTTCGCGTTCTGGCAGACGGTGAATTACCGCGAGGCCTACGGCATGTTCGCGTGCAACGGAATACTGTTTAACCACGAGTCGCCGCGCCGCGGCGAGACCTTCGTCACCCGCAAGATCACACGCGGGGCGACGAGGATCGCGGTGGGCCTGCAGGACGAACTGTTCCTGGGCAACCTGGACGCAAAGCGAGACTGGGGATACGCCGGCGATTACGTCGAGGCGATGTGGCTGATGCTCCAGCAGGACAAGCCGGAGGATTTCGTCATCGCCACAGGCGAAACCCACTCCGTCCGAGAGTTCTGCCAGGAAACATTCCGCCTGCTGGGCCTGGACTGGAAAAAATACGTCCGCTTCGACCCGCGATACACGCGGCCGACCGAGGTTGATCTGCTGCTGGGCGACCCGTCCAAGGCCCGCAAACAGCTCAAATGGAAACCCAAGGTCGACTTCAAGGCCCTCGCCAACATGATGGTACAGCACGACCTGGTACTTGCCAAGGAAGAGGCCATACTCGAAAAACACCGCGCCGCCGTGGGGAAAAACCGGTGAAACAGGAGAACGCTGAATGAGCAAAGGCGACAAGTGCGTTTATGAACTGGAAGTCAGCCTGATAGGCGGGCCGGTTTCAGACAAATTCGTGGAGAAAAATCCGTCAGTTTTGCGGACCATTCAGATTCGCGGCGATCAGAAGTTATCCGTTCTGCACGAGGCGATCTTCGACGCCTTCGGCCGGGATGACGAGCATTTGTACGAGTTCCAGGTCGGCGGCAAGGGACCGATGGACAACAAAGCCCGACGCTATGTAATGCCTTTGGACGAAGAGTTGGGCGAAGACCCTGGGTCTGCGGGGCTGGCGGCTCGGACGACAATTGACGGATTGGGTTTGAAAAAAGGGCAGAAATTCTTTTACTGGTTTGATTTCGGGGACGACTGGTGGCACGAGATCGAGGTGACAGCCATCCTCGAAGGGCACGGCGCCGGAAAATACCCGCGAGTGACGGCCAAAACCGGCGACAATCCGCCTCAATATCCAGACTGGGACGATGACGAAGATAATGATAAAGACGAGCAGGAATGAATTGCCCTGATGACAGCTTGATGCCGGATCAGCGTGTTTTCTTTTTAGGCGATTTTTTTGGTTGTTCTGCCGGGGCGGCGGATTGGGCCTTCAGCCAGTCCAGCGCGCCGGAAACCGCCAGCCAGGCCCGCCCGCACTCTTTGGCACAAATAATGGCCTCCTCCTCGGAACCCGGATTATAACCAGTGGGTTCGTATTCGGGCTGCGCTTCTTCAAGCAGGTATTTCGGCGCGTGGGGGTTTGAGGAGATGGCCTGCTGGAGCAGTTTGCGTGCGGCAGACGAATCGGCCTCCCTGCGGAATTTCAGCAGGGCCCGGCAGTATTTCCAGACGGCCATCCCGTCGTTGGCGTAGCCGGCGATGAGTTCGTCGGACTCGTCGAGCTTCCCCAGTTCAATCAGCAGCGGCAGCAGGAGGTATCTTATTCCCTGATTGTCATGAGGGTTCAGCCGCAGCAGTTCCCGGAAATTTTCGGCGCCCTGGTCCAATTTGCCCGCATGAACCCGTACTTCGGCCAGGCCTTCCAGCGCCCGCATGAACGGGCGGGTGCGGTTCATTCCCCAGAAGTGGCCGGCATTTTGCTGAAAGAATTTCTCGCCCAGCGTCCGCCTGCCCGCCTCGACGCCGGCGGCGTAGAGTTCTTCGGCCTTCTGGGGCGAGGTGATATTTTCCGCCAGTATCACATATGCGTCGGCGCAGTCGGGGAAAATGGCGAGGGCCTTTTTGGCCAGGATGATTCTCCGCCGGCCAACAGCGTCGAACGCCTGGAAGCACATATCCTGGGCTTCTTCCTCCGCGTTGCGGGGCCGGTATTTGGAACCTTCCATCGGTTTGCCGACGAATTCCTTCTTGATGGCGGCGTTCATTTCCCCGGCGTTTTTGAATTCCTTGCCGTCCAGAAAGCGGTTTATCTGAGCGTGCATGCTCTCCATCGCGCGCATGTCGCCCATGCCATGCGGGGTGATTTCCCTGCGGGCAGGAGGCTTTGAAAGGAACGGCAGGCTGAGGATGTAATCGACAGGCCCGTTGAAAGTGGCAACCCGCCTGGTCCAACGGCCGCTGTCCAACTCGTCTTCCGTCGTTTCGGCCAGAGCGCGCATCAGACCCTCCATGAAGTTCAGCACGTCTGCCCCTGGCCGGCGCATCCTCATCGAGGAATCGACGTGCATTGCGACCGGATAAGCATCTTCGCCGGCGACGGGCAGGCCGTGATCCTCCCATAAGTCGCTGTCGCCGAACGGGATCTCCGTAACGTCGTCAAAGGTCAACGACCATAATCCCCCGCTGTACGACAAAACATCCGTAATTGAGTCGTCCGAATCATATGTGGTCCAAAAATGGTCCGTCGACTTGTAGAAACCCAGGCCGCGCTCATATCCGCCGGCGCCCATCACTACCGCGAATCGCAGCAAGGCGTCAACCAGAGGCGACTCGATCCCGAGCAGGTCCTCGCCGCCGAAAAATTGCCACGGGGCGGCCTTGTGGAAAATTGCGGCCGCCTCGGCGAAGGCCCGGACCCGCTCGACTGTAATGTCCTTGCCCTGGAGGTACGGCGGCGGGATCGGGAGGTCCTTGAAGACAAGTTTGACCATTTCCTCCATGTACCGATCTATCATCAGCAGGCGCGGGCGATATTCCACCCGGATGTTCGTGTCGGCCAGCAGGCCTGACAGATGCTCGGCCAGAGCCGGGTTGTTGACCTCCAGCTTGCCGGGACGATATCCGGCCTTCGGGCCTGTCGCGAAATTCACCAGGGCGTTCACGGCCATTGCGAACGTGGACTCATCCTGGGGCTTTGGCTCCTCGCCGAGGTCCAGTTTGCCGGTCTGAAGGCTGCCCCACATCGACCCGACGAGCCGAAACGGTTTGTCGCGTCCTTCCTCAATCCATCCGGGCAGACGAACAAGCCCGCCCTGCCATGTCTCGCTCGCTCGCTGTGAAAGCTGCTTCAGCCGCTCCACCTGAAAGTTTGCCATAGCCGGTCTCCATACCTTGTTCAAAAGCATGCTAATGCTACTGCCCGTTGCCATTGCCTGCAATATCATTTCCCTATCAGTGCTATAATGTGTCAAGGACAGAGACTTTCGGCGGAGACCGGAATAAAGGAGCAGGCCATGTGCACATTGAGTTGGATAATTATCGGGGCGACGGCGGGTTTGGCGGCGTGCATCATAGTGCCGTGGATCGGCCGAATGATAGACAAGGCGTTTCCGCCAAAGGCGGGCAGATGGATCGGAGCTATTTTGTGCGTCGCGCTGGGCGGGGCGGCGGGTTTCTGGTTGGGTGGCTCATGCCATCTTCGGGCCGGGCCGGCAGGTGCAAAAACCGATTCGGCAATCCGGCAGCTTGAGACGACGGAGCAGTTCGACTCAGCCGTGATTCATTCGCCGCGGCCTGTAGTGGTGGATTTCTACGCAACTTGGTGCAGCCCCTGCCGCCAGCAGGCGCCGATCATGGATGAACTGGCCGGCAGGTACGCCGGCAAGGCCGACTTCGTGAAGGTCGATGTCGATAAATCACCCGCCCTTGCTCAAAAGTATGGCGTTCAACTTCTGCCGACCATAGTTCTGTTCGCCGACGGCAAACCGGCCGGGCGCTGGGAAGGCGTTACGGAGGGACGCGTGATAGCCTCGGCGGTCGATGCCGTCTCGCGGCCGCAGCCGTCGTCGCAAAAAGCTCAGCCCGACCAACAAATGATCGAACGAGCGGGCGTTGTAACGGGCAAGGGCAAACCGATGACGCTGCTTGGGCCGGACCTCAAGACTGGCATGGAAATTCCGGATGTCCCGCTTGTGGCCAACGACATGTTGCAGTTCAGGCTGTCGGGCCTGCGCGGTAAAAAAATCATCGTATGCACAGTGCCTTCGCTGGACACGGCCGTGTGCAGCACGGAGACCCGCAAGTTCAACGAAAAGGCCGCCTCGCTGAGCAAGGACGTGGAGGTTGTAGTCGTGAGCATGGACCTGCCGTTCGCCCAGGCCCGCTGGTGCGGCTCGGCCGGAATCGACCGCGTCAGGACCCTCTCGGACTATCGCGGCGCGGAATTCGGCAAGGCCTGCGGCCTGCTCATAAAGGAATCCCGCCTGCTGGCAAGGTGCGTCTTCATCGCCGACCCGGAAGGAAAAATCCGATATATCCAGCTCGTCCCGGAGCTCGCACGCGAACCCGATTACGACGCTGTCTTTGCGGCCCTGGCGGAACTCAAGTAGCCATCCAGGATAATGATTTCCGGGAGCTGTCTTTTAGGTCGGGTGAATTAGCACGACAGCGCGACTTTGATCGTAAGTCCTTATTCTACCGTTCAAACTTGACAGACGACTATTTGAGTTTCCTAACATTCTCGTGTGTTTCAACCAAAAGTCGCGCTGTCGTGTTAGTTTTTAACTTTTTCCGCGGGCTTTTTCGCCTCTTCTGGATACAGACTCGCGTCAATCTGTTCGCGTATCTGCCGGCAGCGGGTTTTGACCTTTACGTTGGCAGATTTTGGTGCATCCTCAAAAGTCTTTCAAAATGGCGGGGGTTCTGGCAGAATGTTTCAGGTCTGACGTTGTAAATGTGTCGCGGGCGTCCCGCCCGCGTGTGGCGAGGGCATCCTGCCCGCGCATTTTGTCTTTATTGGTTTTCCGCAGGCGAGACGCCTGCGGCACACGCGGCCAAGATGGCCGCGACACAAACACCGCGTTTTTCAACGGGCTGTTTCAGGTTCTGCGTTGAAACATTGGCGGCGCGCGAATATCGGAAGGCGGGCGGACAGACGATGTGCGGATTCGTGGGCGAATATGTCTTTGGCGGCGGGCGGGCGGACCTGGAACTGGTTCGCCGGCTGGCCGGTCGGCTGCGCCATCGCGGGCCGGACGAGGAGGGAAGTTTTCTTTCGCCCGACGGAAAGTGCGCGATCGGATTTCGCCGCCTGATCGTCATCGACCCGGCCGGCTCGCGCCAGCCGATGGCCAGCCCCGACGGCCAAACTGTGCTGGCGTTCAACGGAGAAGTTTACAACTTCCGCAAACTCAGGATGGGTCTTTCTGCCGAGGGAGCAAAATTTTCCACGGCCGGCGACACCGAGGTCGTCCTTCAGCAATATATCCACGGCCGACGAAAAAGTCTCGACTGCTCGCAGATTATCGCCGGCCTGGAAGGGATGTTCGCGATTGCGATTTATTCTGCCGACGACGGCCTGCTGCTGGCGCGCGACCGCATGGGCCAAAAGCCGCTGTGGTACGCGGCTCTTTCTGACAGGATCGTCTTTGCATCGGAGGCAAAGGCCCTGCTGAGTCATCCGAGGGTCGATAAGAAAATTGACAAAGAAGCTATAAGCTATTATTTTACAATAGGTTATATTCCAGCCTCCTACTCTGTCTGGCAAGCAATCCGCAAGCTGCCGGCGGGTAATTTCATAACTGTTGCCGGCGAGAAGATTTTGCAGCCGCAGCGGTATTGGCAGATAAATTCCGACCCGGCGGCCAGCGCGTCGGCCCGGCAGGAATCGCCGCAAGATCGGGCCCAGAGAGTTCGCCAGGCCGTGCGGCAGGCGGTCGAGTCGCATATCGTCAGCGACGTGCCGCTGGGCGTGCTGCTGAGCGGCGGGATAGATTCATCGATCGTAACGGCCGTCATGTCGCAGATCGCGGGCCGGGCCGGCGGGGTGCGGAGTTTTACCGCAGGTTTCGCCGACGAGAGGTTCGACGAGCGCCCGGCTGCCAGGCTGGTGGCTGAACATTGCCGGACGCAGCACGTGGAGCTGCTCGTCGAGGCCCGGCCGGAAGGGCTGCTGGAAAAAATCGTGGGGATGTACGACGAGCCGTTCGGCGATTCCAGCGCGATACCGACTCACCTGATCTGCCAGGCGGCGCGTCAGCATGTTACGGTTGCTCTCGGCGGCGACGGCGGAGACGAGGTCTTCGGCGGCTATGACAGATATCGCGCGATGATGCTGGGCGAGCGGATCGGCCCGCTGCGATACTGGGGCGTGCGGCTGGCGGCCTTGCTGGCCAGACCATTCGCGGGCAAGGACGAGCGCGGCACGCTTCGGCGATTCCTGCGATTCGCAGACGCCCTGCCGTATCCGCCGGCTCATCAGTATTTCATCTATCGCCGGCTCTTCAGCCCCAGCGACCTGGAATTTCTGCTGGCCGACGGGCTGGTTGCCGAGCTGGACGTCGAGAAGCCCGCCCGGTGGTTCTGCGATCTGTACGAAGACTGCCCGTTGGATTCGGAACTTGGCCGCGCCCAGTGGCACGACATGATGACCTACCTGAGCGACGACCTGCTGGTCAAGACCGACATCGCGTCGATGGCCTGCTCGCTGGAGCTTCGCTCGCCGATGCTCGACAGGAGCGTGGTCGAACTGGGGCTTTCGCTGCCGGACGATGCCAAGATTCGCCGCGGCCGGGGCAAGGCGATCCTCCGCCTGGCGTTCGCCGACCTTCTGCCTGCGGAGGTCTTTGGCCGACCCAAACGCGGCTTTGCCGTCCCGCTGGGCGACTGGCTCAAAGGGCCGCTCAGGCAGACCATGCTCGATACGCTGCTGGACAAACGCATCGAGCAGCTTGGATTTTTCCACAAAGAGGCCTTGGCCGGCCTCATTAACGACCACCTCTGCGGCCGCGACGACCACAGACACAGACTCTGGACACTCATGGTCCTCTGCCACTGGCTGGCAAATCAGACCTGAATTGCTGGCTGTTCCACATGGAACAAGGGTGTTTACTTCCAAAAACCGTCAACCTGTTGTATCAGGCAGAAATTATCCAGCTATTAGATGTATGATGAACGATTAAGAAGAAAAAAGTTGCTTCCTTGCGGCCAACGGTTATTCTAACAGGTAGATCGGATATTCCGGTCGTTCAGAAACCGGCAAAAGATGGAAGTTCCACGTGGAACATGCGAGATTGGCGTTTTGGCGGAAAGGAGTCTGGCAATGGCAGATGCGGCGAAGGCAGCACAGGGCAAGTCGAGGTTGGGCAGGGGGCTGTCGAGTCTGATCGGGTCGATCGGCTCAGTTGCGACGGCCGGCCAAGGCGAATACCCATCTGCCGGTCAGGCCGGGCATGTCGGCCAGCCTCCGGCCGCATTGCATCATCAGGCGGCTGCGGCGGGCGTTCTGGAAATTCCAATTACAGACATCGCGCCGAATCCCCATCAGCCCCGCCAGCAGTTCGGCAGTGAGGAACTCCAGGAACTGGCGGACAGCATCGTCCAGCAGGGGGTCATCCAGCCGCTGGTGGTGGCGCACGGCGTGGATCACGGCGCCAGCAAAGCTTACGTCCTGGTCGCCGGCGAGCGGCGGCTGCGGGCGGCGAAACTGGCCGGCCTGTCGAGCGTGCCGTGCGTCGTTCGAAAGGCGGGCGCGGCGCAGATGACCGAGGTCGCACTGGTCGAAAATATTCAGCGGACCGACCTGAATCCTGTGGAACGTGCGGGCGCCTACAAACAATATATGGAGCAGTTCAAGCTCACCCAGGCCGAGGCGGCGCAGAGACTGGGCGAACCGAGGGCCACGATAGCTAACTACTTGAGAATACTAGAGTTAGATGAAGAAATCCGCAAACTGATACTCGCCGATAAACTCTCTTTCGGCCATGCCAAGATTTTGGCCGGCCTGTCGGACGACTCCGTCAAACAGCTAACCTTGGCCCGCAAGGTCGCCAGTGAAGGCCTTTCGGTTCGAGCGCTGGAAGAACTGTCCGGCCAGGCCGACCAATCACCGGAACGCCAGAAAAAAATCAAGCCTCGCTCCGCCCACATCGCCGACCTGGAGGAGCAGCTCTCGCAGTTGCTGGGCACGAAGGTCCGCATCCAGGCCAAAAACAGGCAGGCCGGCAGGATCGTCATCGAATATTACACGCTGGACGACTTCGACCGCATCGCCCAGCAGATCGGCCTGAAGATGGACGCCTGAGATTGGCCGGTTTTTCGGCAAAGACAGACGGCGAAGAAAAACGGATACCTCAAAATCGCATGACATTTCTGTAAAAACAGTTGATAAAATATGCGGAAAATGCCATAATGAAAACGAGTGAAATAGAAGGAGCCGGGAATATGGCGATCAGGCGCATAGCGATATTGCTGCTTTTGCTGCCGACGGCGGCATCTTTCGCCCAGAGGCAGCGGGTGGAGTTCAATCCGCAGACCGTGGAGGCCGCCATCCAGAAGGCTGCGGACGCCCTGTGGAAACTCCAGCAGACCGACGGCTCCTGGGGAACAAGCGACACTTATTACGGCACGGAAATTCCCGGCGCGAGGTCCGTAACCGCGGTGTACGCCCTGCTTGCCAAGGGTGAATCCGTCAAGGATGAACGGATGCAGCGGGCGCTGGACTGGCTGATTAAACTCGACACGAAGTGGACGTATATCATCGCTTTCCGATGCCAGGCCCTGGCGTTGGCCGCCAAACAGGATAAAAAATATCTCAAGCCGCTGGAGAAGGATGTTTTCCGTCTCGTCAAGGAGATGGAGGCCTCGCCGGAGGGTGGATACCACTACAGGATAGAAGAGAAGGACAGGGAATCCGACAATTCCAACGCCCAATACGCGATTCTGGGCGTATACTGGGGCGCCAGGCTGGGTCTTGAAATTCCCAAGAGCTACTGGGAAAAGGCCGCGAAGTATTGGTTGAAAGGCCAAAAGGCCGACGGCGGCTGGTCATATCTGGCAGATCAGACCAATGGGGTATGGAATGAATCTTATAGCAGCGGGATCAACGGCTCGATGAGCGCGGCGGGGCTGGCGTCGGTCTTTATCTGCGTGGACGCCATCTACGCCGACAAATTCCTCAAGTGCAGCACCAACAATGAATTTGCGCCCATAAAAAAAGGGCTGGACTGGTTCGACAAGCACTTTATGGATGTGCTGACCGGCAAACAAAGGACGATCAGTTGGCCATACTTCATATACGGTGTGGAGCGGATCGGGCTGGCCAGCGGATACAAATATTTCGGCGCGGTGGACTGGTACAAGGAGATAGGCGGCCGCCTGCTCGAAAAACAGCGGCCTGACGGGACATGGGGCGAATATAACGAGTCGGTCGGGACGATGTACGCCCTGCTTTTTCTGGTCCGTGGACAAAAGCCCATGCTATTCAACCGCCTGGAGTACGACGGCGACTGGACGAACCGGCCGCGGGCGCTGGCGAATTTCTGCCGTTGGGGAGAGGCCGTTTACGAGACGGAGGTGAACTGGCAGATAATTACGCTCAAGTCTGCCGTCGAGGAATGGCATGACGCGCCGATTGTGGTGATAACCGGTTCGAAGGCCCCGAAGTTTTCCGACCAGGATATCGACAAGCTGAGGACCTACGTCAACCAGGGCGGGATGATCTTCGGCATAACGGAGTGCGGCAGCGGCGCAAGCGAGTTCGGCAAGGGCATCCGGGAGCTTTACCGCAAGCTCTTTCCGAAATACGAGCTTAGCGCATGCGGCAAGGACCACGTGCTCAACACGATCCAGTACAAGCTCACGCCGAACATAAAGATGTTCGAGGTCCACAACGGCATCCGGCCGCTGATAATCCACACGGACGCGGATTTGCCGCTTGCCTGGCAGCAGTACCAGGTTGCCACCGGCAAACCGTCGTTTGAGGCCGCCGCGAATGCCACCATGTATGTAACGGATCGCCAGCTCCGCAATCGCGGCGCGACGGTCTGGCCGATGGACCCGGCGAAGGCTGCGGGAAAAACGGTCAAGGCCGCCAGAATCCGCTACGCCGGCAATTACGATCCCGAACCGCTGGCATTGCAGCGGCTCAGCCGGCTGATGCGGAAACTTTACGACACGCGGCTGGATTATGAAAGCGCGCTATCGTCGGCCAGCGCCCCGGCCTCCGGCCCGGCGACGGGCATGCCGTTAACAGGCCTCAGCGCGACGGAACTGACGAATGACATTAAACTGGCCCTGATGACCGGCACCGGGGCCTTCAGCCTTTCCAAAGACGAGAAGGCTGCTCTCAAAAACTGGGTCGAGGCCGGCGGGCTGCTTGCGATGGACGCCGGCGGCGGGGCGAAGGGTTTCGCCGACTCCGCTCGCGACCTGATCGCCGAACTGTGGGGCGCCGACTCGCTGCTGCCTCTGCCGCTGCCCTCGCCCGTGTATTTGATGAAGGACATGACAATCGAAAAGGTCAAATACCGCCGGCCGACCCGCACCAGGATAGGCCCGATGCGCGAACCGCGCCTGATGGCCGTCCTGAACGGCGACCGCCCGAAGGTCATCTTCAGTGCCGAGGACCTCACCGGCGGGCTGGTCGGCTTCGCAAGTTATGCCTGCGACGGCTATGAACCCGAAAACGCGTTCGACCTGGCGAGGAACATCATCCTTTATGCCGCCTCAGCTCCGCCGCCCGCAAACCCGGCCCCGGCGTCGTCCCCCGGCGAAGCAAAATAAAAGTCTCTAACCTCGACTTTTGCCAATTTTAAGCATCTTCCGCCTGGAATCAAAGGCATTATGCCGGACTGCCTCTGCCGGGCGGCGTAGTCTGTTCAAAATCGGCAAAAGTCGAGCTTATGCGCCTTCGAGCAGGTCCAGCCTGCCGGCATATGCGGCCAGCATCTCCTTGCGGAGCTGCTGGTTGTGGGGTGCGTTGAGGCCCGGATCGGCAGCGACTACCTCGAATGCGTCCTTTCGTGCAAGACGCAGCAGGTCGAAATCTTCGAGCAGGTCGGCGACCTTGAGTTCAGGCAGGCCGTGCTGGGCCGTGCCGAACAGTTCGCCCGGCCCGCGAAGGCGCAAGTCCTCCTCGGCGATTTTGAATCCGTCGGTCGTGGCCTCCAGAATGGCCAGCCTCCTGCGGGCCGTCTCGCTGCCGGGCGATGCTACAAGGATGCAGATGGCGTCCTGTCTGGCCCGGCCGACCCGGCCCCGCAACTGGTGAAGTTGGGCAAGGCCGAACCGCTCGGCGTGCATAACCACGATCACGTTGGCGGCAGGCACGTCCAGCCCGACCTCGACGACCACCGACGCGACCAGCAGTTTCGTCCTGCCCTCGCGGAAGTCGAGCATGGCCCGGTCCTTGAGCCGCTGCGGCATCTGGCCGTGGATCAGGCCCATCGGCGCGCCGGCCAGCGGGCCGCAACTGCCGAGTTCGCGATAGGCCTCCTGGGCGGCGGTGAATTCCAGTTCCGGCGAGGGGCTGACCAGCGGGTAAATGAAATATGCCTGCTGGCCCGCGTCGATGGCCTGCCGGACCGCGCGAAGGATCATCGGCAGATCGGTCTGGCCGGCGATTTTCGTTGTTGTTTTGCCGCGCCCGGGCGGACTGGAATCGATCACTGACACGTCAAGGTCGCCGAAGACCGTCATCGCCAGCGTCCGCGGTATCGGCGTGGCCGTCATCACAAGATAGTGCGGGGCGAAACCCTTGCCGCGAATGCCCGTCCGCTGGCGGACGCCGAACTTGTGCTGCTCGTCCACGACAACCAGAGCCAGTTCGCCGAAGCGGACATCCTCGCCCAGCAGTGCATGCGTGCCGACGACGATGTCAATCTGTCCTGCCGACAGACCGGCCAGTATCTCCTGCCTCTGGGCCGGGTTTTGCCCGCCGACCAGCAGGGCGGTGCGGACCTTGCTGCCGGCGAGATACTGATTGATCCGCTCGTAATGCTGGACGGCGAGAATTTCCGTGGGGGCCATGATGGCCGCCTGCTTGCGGTTCGCCACCGCGACCAGGCAGGCATAAAGAGCCACGACCGTCTTGCCGCTGCCGACGTCGCCCTGGAGCAGGCGGTTCATCGGCCTGGGCCGGACGATGTCGGCGACGATCTGTTTGATCGCCCGATCCTGCGCCTTGGTCAGGCTGAACGGAAAGCGTGCGCGGATTCGCCGGTCGATCTCCGGGCTGGACGGCAGCGGATGTGCGGGCCGGCTGACCTGCTTCATCCGGCTGATCGCTATGCCGAGCTGCATCAGAAAACATTCGTCGTAAGCCAGGCGCCGTCGCGCCGAACCCCAGTGGTCCTTGTCCTCCGGCCGGTGCATCGCGGCGACGGCCCGCGGTCGGGGCATAAGTTCGCGCCCGCTCAAGTACTCGCCGTCAAACCATTCGGCGATCAGTTCGCCGGCCAGCGGCAGAACTTTCTTGACGATCTGCCCGATCGCGCCGCTGGAGAGTTTCGCCCCGGCCGGATAGACCGGCAGCAGCTCATCCTGCGACAGGTCCGTCCCGGCCGGGTCCCAGATGATCTGGAACCGCGGGTTGATGAACTGGATGGCCTCCTCGTAAACGCCGACCTTGCCGCTGACGGCCAGTTGAATGCCCTCTTTTATACTGTCGCGGAGATACCTGCCGTGGAACCATTTTACGGCGGCCCAGCCGGATGGATCGCGGATGCAGCACTCGAAATAAGGCAGCCGGCCGTGGGGCTTCTCATGCGTGCTGAAGACCTCGCCGGCGACGGTGGCCGTTTCCTCGCCGCCGCGGAGCGAACCTATCGGCTGGACCTGCTTGCGAAGGTCGAACCGCCTTGGATAATATGTCAGCAGATCGCCGACAGTGTGAATGCCCAGTTCGGCAAGCTGCACCGCGCGTGCCGGCCCGACCCCTTTGACATACTGCACGGGCATGTCGAGCTTTATGGCTGCCAATGCGATCCTCCCGGAGATTTGCGGCTGCCCGGATCGGCTACGGCTGCGGGACGTTGATGGTCTGGCCGATCTTCAGCTTTGTCGGATCGACGCCGGGATTCATGGCCTGTATTTCCTTGGCCCGCCTGTCGCTGCCGAAAAGCTTTCGCGAGATGGAATAGAACGTGTCGTCCTTTTCCACCGTATATGTCCGTTTTGCCTGCTGTCCGGCCGGCTGGGTCGCCGGCGGAATCGGAGAAAGTTCCGTCCTGAGAGGCGGACTCTGATCGGCCGGCTGACTGGCGACCGGCGGGTATGACGGTCCCGGCGCCGGTGCGTCGGCTTTTTTTATCGGCGGATGGGGCTGGGCCTGCGGCTGATTCTGCTGCGGCGGGCAGCCGAACAGGAATGCTGCCGCTATCGACAAAATCCAAATGTATCTCATGTCAGGCGCTTCCTTTCGCGTTTGTGCGGGTTTATCTGCTGGAAGATTTTTCTATCTTTGCGATTGCCTTGCCTGCCGCCTGCCTGACCGAGCCGTTCTTGTTCTCGACGAGTTTCCGCAGCGGCTCAACCGCCTGGGCGCTGCCGATCTCGCCCAGCGCCTCGGCCGACGCGACAATCACGTCGGCGTCGATGTCGTCGCCCAGAAGGGCTATCAGCGGCCCGACGGACTTGGGGTCGGGTATGTCGAAAAGTCCCTTGGCTGCGGCGTATTTGACCTGATAATCGTACCCTTTGGTGGCGTAGATAAGGAAGTCGAGCGTCTTTTTGTCCTTGAATTTGGCCAAGGCCTTGGTGGCCTCCAGACGGACCAGCGATTCATTGTCATAAAGGGCCTTCCCCAGCGGCTCGATTGCGCGAGAATCGGCGATGTTGCCCAAGGCCTCCGCGGCGGAATATCGCACGATCTTATCGCGATCCGCCAGGGCCTTTATAAGCGAATCAACGGCGGCGGGGGCCTTCAGTTCGCCCAGCTTGTCGGCGGCCTGCTTGCGGACGGAGGCGTTCTGACTCTGCAATCGGGTCAGATTAGTGGCCGCGGTTCCGTCGTCGGCGGGATCTTTCGTCGACGCCCCGCGGGAACGGTCCTGGCAGGACGGCATGGCAAAGAGGCTCGCAATAATGCAGGCGGGTAAAAAAAATCTCAGATGTAACTTTCTTGGCTGCATAATGATTCCTTTGGTAATTAAACAGACCATCCATCGTCAACGCCGGAAATGATACACTTTCGCGTTTTTCATGGCAACCCGGCTTTTCGATAATTCTCCGGATTGCGGACTTTGTTACAGCGGTATGCCATGCGCATCCGGCCTACAACAGCGAATGTTTTATCTGGCCGGCGACTACGGTAACGACGGCCCGGCCTTTGAGCTTCCAGCCGTGATAGGGGCAGTTTCTGCTGAGCGAGGCGAATGAATTGGCGTCCACGGTCCAGCGGGCGTCGGGATCGATGATCGTTATGTCCGCGTCGGCCCCGACGGACAGGCTGCCCAGGCCCGGCCTGCCCGACGCGATTGTTTTTGCCGGCCCGGCCGTCATGCAGCGGATCAGCCCCGGCCAGTCGAGCGCGCCGGAATCTATCAGCGCCTTGATGTAAAGCCCCAGGGCGCATTCCAGCGATATTATGCCAAACGGCGCGACCCCGAATTCCAGTTCTTTCTCTTCCTCGGTGTGTGGGGCGTGGTCGCTGGCCAGGCTGTCGATGGCGCCGTCGGCCAGGCCGTTGCGCAGCGCCTGCATGTCGGAGGCGGACCGCAGAGGCGGGTTCATCTTGTAATTCGAGTCGTAAGTCGCGCAGGCCTCATCGGTCAGCAGCAGGTGGTGCGGTGTGGCCTCGGCTGTTACAGGCAGACCCAAGGCCTTGGCCTGGCGGATCAGATCGACGCTGCCGGCGCTGCTTACGTGCAGGACGTGATATCGCGCCTTCGTCCGCTCAACCAGTTCGAGGTCGCGCCTGAGCATTATCTGCTCGCCCGCCGCGGCCATGCCGCCCAGCCCAAGCCGCACCGCCACCGGCCCGGCGTTCATCGACCCGCCGGCAAGGTCGGCGTCCTGGCAGTGCTGCATTATCGGCACGTCGAGCATCCGGGCGTACTGCAGGGCCTTGAGCATCACGCCGCTGCACGCCACGCCGTCGCCGTCGTCGCTGAAGGCGACAGCCCCGGCCGACTTCATCATTCCCATCTCGGCCAGTTCCTTGCCCTCGCGCCGGCTCGTGATGCAGCCGACCGGCAGCACCCTGGCCAGGCCGGCCTTCTGCCCCCGGCTGATGACGTAATTGACGGCCGTCTCGTCGTCGATCGGCGGATGGGTGTTCGGCATGGCGCAGATCGTGGTGAACCCGCCGGCGACCGCCGCCGCCGCGGCCGACGCTATCGTCTCTTCCTCCTCGTGCCCAGGCTCGCGGCAGTGCACATGCGCGTCGATCAACCCGGGGCTGACGATCAGCCCGTCGGCGTCGATCGTCCTGCCGGCCTTGCCTTTAATGCCCCTGGCGATCTTTGCGACTTTGCCGCCTGTTACAGCCAGATCGCATTTTTCATCCCTGTTGTTCGCCGGGTCTATCAGCCTGCCGTTTTTTATCAGTATCTCGATCATCCTGACGGGCATGTTAACCGATATTACCCGATATCTTCAAGCCATGCTTGATTTTCGCCGCCCTTTGCTTCATTAAATAGGGACTCATGTTGAGCGGACTGTCAAAAAAGGCCAGGCTGTTCAGGGCGATGTTTTCCGGCCATCCGATGTGGTGCGCATGGCAGGTAACGTATCGCTGCAACTTCCGCTGCCGGTTCTGCCATTACTGGCACGACGAGATGGGCCTGCGGCCCGAGCCGTCCGTGGCTGACTATGTCGCCGGTTCGCGCAAACTGGCGACGTTCGGGACGCTGCTGGTATCGCTGGCCGGCGGAGAACCGATGCTGCGGACCGACCTGTGCGACATCGTCCAAGCCGTCGGCGAATATCACTTTCCGTTCGTAACGACCAATGGCTGGTTTGTTACCGGCCAGTCGGCCGCGGACCTCATGCGGGCCGGCGTCTGGGGCGTCTCGGTCAGCATCGACTACGACAATCCCGAACAGCACGACGCCAAGCGCGGCATGTCCGGCGCGTGGAAGCAGGCCTGGCGGGCGGTCGAGCTGCTGGGCAAGGCCCGCGTCAGGCCCTGGCAGAGGGTCAACGTCATCGCCGTTCTCATGGAAGACAACATCGACCAGATGGAGAACCTTGTCAGAATGGCGGCCGAAAGGGACGCCTATTTCATGGTCCAGCCTTACGGGCACCTCAAGACCGGCTCGATGTCGCACGCGCACGACGACGGGGTCGTTTCGCCCAGGCTCCTGGAACTGCACGGGCGATACCGCAATTTCCTGTCCAACAGATATTTTCTCGGCCGGTTCGACCAGTATCTCTCCGGCGGCGGCGTTTCGAACTGCAAGGCCGGCCGGGCATTTTTCAACATCGACTCCACCGGCGACATCGCCATCTGCGTCGAGAGGCGGCATCAGCCCGTAGCCAACCTGTATCGCGACTGCCGGCAGGTTATCCGCCGGAGGCTCCGCGCGGCCTCAAAGGGCAACGCCTGCACAAGCTGCTGGTACAATTGCCGCGGCGAGGTCGAGAATCTTTACAGCCCGCGGGGACTTTTCCAGTCGCTGCCGACGTATATCTTCGATCGCGGGCAGGCGGCCGGAAAAATGGGACGCTGGGTCTGACCGGAATTCGCCGCAGCCGTTACATTCCCCGCATTGCAATACGCCGACATCTGCTTCGCGCATGTCAGCGGCGGCTGGCGGACAAACTTGAAATGCTTCAGCCCGGCCTGAAGAAGACGAAGCTGAAGGTGTAATCTTTCAGGAACTGCATGACGCGGTCGTAGAAGATAAGGATGGCCAGGGTCGCCGCGGCGAGCCACGGGCCGTAGGGCAGCTCCCTTCGCCCTCTGGAGAACCACATGAACAGCGCCCATGCCAGGCCGAGGACCGGCGCCAGGAAAAAGACCATCGACGGGACTATCCAGCCGGTTACGGCCCCGACGGCGGCCATCACGTGAACGTCGCCCAGCCCCATCGCCTCCTTGTTGAACAGGAGCGTGCCGAGTATTCGGATGGCCCATATCCACAGCCCGCCGATCAGAAATCCTGTCAGCGAGGCCAGCAGCGCGTTGACGTGGCTGGCCGGCGCCCAGCGGGCAAATGGGCTGGCATAATCGTTCCACAGCCTGGCGATATCCGGGAATCTGTCGAAGGCGCACCAGGCCGCGACGGCAAGCAGGGCTGCCGGCAGCAGGAACAGAACCTCGCGGAAGATTTCGAGCCTCGGCGAGATTCCGCAGGCCTCCGTGGCCGCGACCTTGTAGGCCGACAGATTCGTCCGCGAAGGAACCCGGGCCGGCTGGGTCGTCGAAGCGTCCTTATTGGTATCCTGAGCATCTGCCGGCTTGTCGCCGGCGGCCGAAGTCGCGTCGGACGGGCCGGCCTGGCCATCGGGCGGCGGTTGGGCTGAGGCTGAAGAATTTTGCTCGCCGACAATGCCAGTCTGCTGATCGGCAGTTTTATCTTCTGCGGGCGCGGAAGTTGCCTTGCCCGGGTCGGAATTTTCAAGGCGGCTGTCGCCGGGCAGCATGTATCTTCTCCGCGGGCGAAAAGGCCTGCCGCCGGCGTCGATGAAACTGGGCAGCAGAATCCGCCATCGCTGAAGGAGCAGCGCGATCGCCAGGCCGATCGTCGCCGCGACCGCCGCCGCCGAGACGTGGCCGCCGACCGGCGGCATGAACGGGTGCGGCCAGATCGTCGCCGAGGCCGCACCTATTGCCGAGACGACCCAGCAGACCTCCAGCGGCACCAGCCAGTGTTCCACGTCGATCAGCGAACAGGCCAGCAGCCCGCACAGCAGCACCGCATATGCGACGAACATCGGCCAACTCGTCGAAAAATCGCCGGCCCCGCGCCGCAGGTTAAGGATGTAATAGCAGACGTAAAGCAGCGTTACCACGGCGGCCGTCGTGAACTCCACGATCGGATAGCGGATTGAAATGGCCGACCGGCAGAACCTGCATTTGCCCGCCAGAAAAAACCACGAGAAGATCGGGATGTTGTCGTGCCCGGCGATGGCCCGTCCGCAGGCAGGACAGTAGCTGCCCGGATAGCAGATGCTCTGGCCGCGAGGAAGCCGCCAGACCACCACGTTCAGGAAGCTGCCCACGCAGGCTCCGAACATGAAAATCCAGATTGCCCAGTGAATTTCCAAGTTAATCCGTCATTTTTGCCCGGCCTCGCATCTGCAAGCCGAAGAGCCTTATGAATCCCGTCGCGTCCGACGGCGTGTATTCGCTGCCCATGGTGAAGCTGGCCAGTTGACCGCTGTAAAGGCTCTTGGGGCTGGTCGCGCCGGCGACGGTGGCCCGGCCCTTGAACAGCTTGACCCGCACCCGGCCGGTTACGTTCGCCTGGGTCTTGTCCACGAAAGCATCGATGGCCTTGCGGAGCGGGCAGAACCACTGGCCGTAGTAGACCATCTCGGCGTATTTCAGCGAGACCTGCTGCTTGTAGTGCAGCGTCTCGCGGTCGAGCGTCAGGGCCTCCAGGGCGTGGTGGGCCTCGTAGAGGATCGTCCCGCCGGGCGTCTCGTAGGCCCCGCGGCTCTTTATTCCCACAAGCCGATTTTCGACCAGATCGACCTGGCCGACCGCGTGCGCCCCGCCGAACTCGGTGAGGGTTGCTATAATTTTATCGCCGGGCATCTTTCTGCCGTTGACAGCCACCGGCACGCCGCGGCGGAAATCCACCGTAACGTACCGCGGCCTGTTGGGCGCCTTGCCGACCGGGACCGACATCACCCATAGGTCGTCCTTCGGCTCGTTGGTGGGGTCTTCCAGGTCCGCCCCCTCGTGCGAAATGTGCCACAGGTTGCGGTCGCGCGAGTAGATTTTCTTTTTGGTCTGGGCGATGGGGATGCCCCGATCCTTTGCATATTTGATCGCGGCCTCGCGGCTGGTCAGCTCGAAGCTCGGGTCCTTCCACGGCGCGATGATCCGCAGATCCGGCGCCAAGGCCATGTAGGTAAGCTCGAAGCGCACCTGATCGTTGCCCTTGCCGGTGGCCCCGTGCGAGACTGCGTCGGCCTTTTCCTTGCGGGCGACCTGAACCTGGGCCTTTGCTATCAGCGGCCGGGCGATGCTCGTGCCCAGCATGTAGACGCTCTCATACACCGCCGAGGCCTTGAGCATCCGGAAGCAGTAATCCTCCGCGAATTCCCGCTTGAGGTCCATCACGACGCACTTGCTCGCCCCGCTCCGCAGGGCCTTTTTCCCGATGCCGGCAAGTTCCTCGACGCCCTGGCCAAGGTCGGCCGCCGCCGCAATGACCTGGCAGCCATATTTTTCCTTCAGCCACGGCAGAATGACGGACGTGTCCAGCCCGCCGGAATACGCCAGCACGATCTTCTTTATCCGATCAGCCATCTTGCTCGCTCCCGTCGATGCAATTTTACCTTTGTCGTTTCGCGCCCGCCGATGCAAACCGGCCCGGACCGCTCAAAGCGGGTATTTTAGGGCCTGCCTGAATAACTACAAGCCGCGACGGGATGATTTTTGCGGCCAATCATAACGCAATGTCAGCGGCAGATGATTGGATCGACTCGGACGCTTTCGGGATAAACGGCACGAACGCAAGAGCCGCACCAACCGCAATCGCCGCAAGAATCCATGTTTTGGCCTTCATAGACGTGTCCTTTCATCTGGCAGAAGCTGGAATTGCCGCGGCTTCATATATCCAGACGCACATGAGCCCGCCTGACCGCCAAAAAAACTGCTGTTTTTGTGGTGCGGGCGTCCCGCCTGCATCTTTTTTAGATTTCCCAGTTAGCCGCCCGGACGATACAATGTCGGGCGAAGAAACGCGAAAGGCAAACAGATGAATAAATCGCTTAACAACGACCTCGAAAAACTTGTCAATCAGATAGCCGCCAGCTACGCGTCCGACAAACGGACGCACCGCATCGGGCAGATGTTCCTGCCCAGCCGCGACCGCATCGTCGCGATACTAAACGAACTGTGCGTGCTGCTGTTTCCCGGCTATTTCGACGACAAAAAGCTCACGGATCAGAACGTCCGCCACCACGTCGGCAGCCTGCTTGTGAAGATCGGCGGCGACCTGACCGAGGAGATCAACCACTGCCTGTGCACCGACCGGAACTGCGAGCACTGCGACACCGCGCAGGCCTGCCGCGACGACGCCGAGCGGATGACCCACGAGTTCGTCAGACGGGTTCCAAAAATCCGCCAGATGCTCGCCCTGGACGCCCAGGCCGCCTACGACGGCGACCCGGCCGCGAAAAGCGTCAATGAGGTCATCTACTGCTACCCCGGCTTTTACGCCGTAACGGTCTATCGCGTCGCGCACGAGCTGCACGAACTCGGCGTGCCGCTTATGCCAAGGATGATGACCGAGTACGCACACAGCGTAACCGGCTGCGACATCCATCCGGGCGCCCACATCGGCAGGAGCTTTTTTATCGACCACGCGACCGGCGTGGTCATCGGCGAGACCACACGCATCGGCGACAGCGTCAAGATTTACCAGGGCGTAACGCTGGGCGCGATGAGCTTTCCCAAAGACGAGCGCGGCCGCGTGATAAAGGGCCTCCAGCGCCACCCGACTATCGAGGACAACGTTACCATCTACGCCAACGCCACGATCCTCGGCGGACAGACCGTCATCGGCAAAGGCGCCATGGTGTCAGGCAACTCGTTCATCACCGAATCCATCACCGAGGGCAGCCTCGTCACGCACGAACAGCTTAAACTCAAAGTCCACAAGAAAAAAAAGTAGGGCGTTTCTTTTGTGGCACGGACGTCCCGTCCGTGTGTCCCAGGGGCGTCTCGCCCCTGGATGCTGTAAAAACAACAAATGCCACGGCCGGGACGGCCGTGGAACACACGGGCAAGATGCCCGTGCCACTATTTCTTTTCCAGCAAGTCGGCAAAATCCTTGAGGGCCTGGAAATATTTCTGGCCGGCACGTTCGACCAGATCGTTGTGCCCCGCACCGTCCACCCAGAGACATCGCTTGGGTTCGTTCGCGGACTCGAACAATTTTTTGCCGTGCCATGATGAGATGACCCAGTCGTTTTCACCGTGGATCACGAGCACGGGACAGTGGACCTGCCGAATTTTCGACAGGTTGTCGAACTTGTCCCAGGGCAGGATGTTGATCCGCGTGGGAATCCGGAAGGCCGAGGTGAATGAGCTTTCCAGAATCAGGCCGGCCACCGGCCGGCGTATCGTCAGATCGACGCTTGGCCCGCCGCCGATGGACCTGCCGAGAATGATGATCCGGCCGGGCGGTACGTTGAGCGTCTTGGTTACATAGTCATATGCCGCGTCAATATCCCGGTAAGTCCCCTCCTCGCTGGGCGAACCAGTGCTCGTGCCGTATCCCCGATAATCGTACGCCAGCACGTTGAAGCCCGCGTTCTTGATGAGTTCGCAGATCGCCCCTACCTCGCCCATGTCCTCGGCGTTCCCGTGGCTATAGATGATCGTGTATCGGGCCAGCGAATTGCCGAAGCGGCGATTCTGAATTACGGTGTCTTCGATATGGTAAAAAGATTGGGCCGAGAGCGTCTGGCCATCGGCGGTCTTGATCTTGAGTATCGCCGAAGAGTCGGCGTAGTTGGATTCCGGCGGCCGGAACAGCAGACTGTCGCACCCGAACGCCGCGATCAGAAACAACACCACGTAAATCCCAGCAAATAAAATCCCCATCCGCTTCAACTGCTGCTTCCACGTCAGCTTCTTCCGCGGCCGCTTACCGGCGATTGGTTCGGACGTTGTTGATTCAGACGATGTTTCCTGTCCGTCCGGGGTTATATCCGAATTGGGTTTCTTGTCTATCATCAAGTTCTATTTCGGTTTATTGCGAGGATACAGCACCAACTCTCGATTTTTCACCATGATTCGCACCATTAAAGTTTCGGTTTTTCCTCTAAGGCACTCTAACAAAACCTCTGAATCTTGCACCAGCAGATCAGAATGCAGCCGATGATGAGGAATGCTTGATGAATATCGTCCCGTTTTTCATAACGCACCCGCAGCCTGCGGCAGAAGAACAGCCAACTGTGCG
>JACRIL010000061.1 GCA_016235825.1 Planctomycetota bacterium | reverse complement strand
TTTACAGTAGCATGGACGTCTCGTCCATGAGTATCAGGGGCGTCTCGCCCCTGAAATGCCCAGAAAACAGCAAAATCCACGGCCAAGATGGCCGTGATACTCATGGGCAAGATGCCCATGCTACTTTTTCAACGGGCTGATAGGCTCTAAATCCTGGATACATCCGGTTTCTTCAGCCTATTGCAAACTCAACGGTTATGCCGTATCTTTCTTTCGCCGGCGAGGGAGGTTTCGGCGTGTGCCGCGCCGGCGGCTGCGGCGAATCCTATTGCCGGCATTGTCGTCCGCAATTGAGTCGCTTATCGAGATAAAGGAGTCGGAACATGATCGCGGGAATCGGCGACTGGTGGTCGGGTTTGCAGGCCGTGAATCAGTGGTTTTACGCGGCGGCGGGCTTTTTCAGCATCTTCTTCCTGTGGCAGCTCGTCGCGGCCGTCATAGGCCTGGGCGGCGACTCCTCCGACGTGGTAACCACCGACGTGGACGTATCCGGGGCGCACGGCCCCGGCGACCACCTGGCGGCAACCGACGCCGCCGCGACGATGGACATCTTCAAGCTGCTGAGCATCCGCTCGATCCTGGCCTTCCTGACAATGTTCACGTGGGCCTGCGCACTGTATCTCAACAATGGCGTAGCCATGACATGGGCAGTCCTCTATGGCGTAATCTGGGGGCTGGTGGGCATGTTCCTGGTTGCCCTGCTGATGTTCGGCATGCGTAAAATGGCTGAGACGGGCAATCCGCAGATTGCCACCTGCGTCGGCACGGAAGGGACCGTTTACATGAACATCCCGCCCGGCGGCGAAGGCGAGGTCCGCGTGGCCATCAGCGGCGTGGTTACGCTGGTAAAGGCCCGCGGCAACGGCGGGCAGGAGATCAAGGCCGGCTCGCCCGTAAAGGTGCTCAAGGTCGTCGCACCCAACAAGGTCGAGGTCGAACCGGTCAACCCGGCCCCGCCGAAAAGTGCTTCTTGACGCGGGCGCGGAAAAAGGCGAAACTCCGGCAGTTGCTACGGATGAGGACATGAAACTGGAAAGAACGAGGTAGGAAAATGATCTCAATGAATTGCATGGCGTTTCTGGCACAGGCGGCGGCGCCGGCGAAGGTCGGCGACACGAATCTGACAAGCCTGATTCTGTTCATAATCCTGGCGTCGGTGCTGTTCATACTGCTGATAACGTTCATTCAGCGGTACAAGCGCTGCCCGTCGAACAAGGTCCTGGTCATCTACGGCAAGACGGGCAAGGGCGCGGCCAAGTGCGTGCACGGCGGGGCTGCGTTCGTCTGGCCGCTGATCCAGTCTTACGACTACCTCGACCTCGAGCCGTTCGTGGCGCCTATCGAACTGTCCAACGCCCTGTCGCAGGAGAACATCCGCGTCAGCGTGCCGACGACTGTTACGCTGGCGATATCCAACCAGACTGGCGTCATGGAAAACGCGGCGATCCGCCTGCTGGGCGAGACGACCGGCCAGATACAGGCCCAGGCCCAGGAAATCATCATCGGCCAGATGCGCGCGGTCATCGCGACGATGAAGATCGAAGAGATCAACCGCGACCGCCAGTCGTTCATGGCCAAGGTGAACGAGGCCGTCAGCGTCGAGATGGAAAAGATCGGCCTGACCGTCATCAACGTCAACATCCGCGACATTGAGGACGAGAGCGGGTACATCAAGGCCTTGGGCCGCAAGGCCGCCGCCGAGGCGATCAACCAGGCGAACATCGACGTGTCCGAGCAGGAGAAGCGCGGCCAGATGGGCGTGGCCGAGCGGTCGAGGGACCAGCGCGTGGCGGTGGCCGCCGCGACCGCCGACGCCGAGATCGGCGAGGCGACCGCCGACAGGAACAAGCGTCAGCGAGTGGCGGGGCTGGACGCCGAGGCCGTCAAGTCCGAGACTGATGCCAACGCCAACAAGGCCTCGTACAGGGCCAACCAGAAGGTGGCCGAGGAGCAGGCCCGCCAGAAGGGCGAATCGCAGTCCAAGGAAGCCGACGGCGGCATCCGCGTCGCGCAGGAAAACGCCCAGAAGCTGGCCGAAGACGCCCGCGCTCTCCGCGAGACCTCGCGGCTCAACGCCGAGATCGTCGTGCCGGCCAACGCCGACAAGCAGAAGGTCGTCATCGCCGCCGAGGCCCAGAAGGAGCAGATCATCCGCATCTCCCAGGGCCAGAGGGAGCAGTCGATCCAGTTGGCCCAGGGCCAGGCCGAGGCGACGCTGCTGAAGATGACCGCCGAGGGCAAGGGCGTCCAGGCCATCCTGGACGGCAAGGCCATCGGCTACCGCAACCTGGTCAACGCGGCCGGCGACCCACAGGTGGCCGCCACGCTGCTGATGATCGAAAAGCTCACCGAGATTTCGCACATCCAGGCCCAGGCCATCCAGGACCTGCCGATCGAGAAGGTCGTCGTCTGGGACGGCGGCGGGGAAAGCGGCGGGCTGGGCAACCTCGGCAAGAAGCTCATGGGCGCTCTGCCCCCGATGCACGAACTGGCCAAGCAGGTCGGACTCGATCTGCCGGAATATCTCGGCAAGCTGGCCAAGGAAGCCACGGAAAAGGCCGCGACGGACAAGACCAAAGCCGCCCCGCCGAAAGACACGAAGTGAAATAGCGGATTTTTCCGCCATAGCAGAGCATGAAAAAAAGGTCTGGCCGTTTATCGGTCAGACCTTTTAAATTCAGGAAACTGGAATTCAGTTGGCCGGTGGCATGGCAGGTTTTCACGGCAAGAGGTAAAAATCCGGCTTCGCTACGCTGCGCCGAGACAAGCGGGTACCTCCGCGAAAAAGTTGCACGGTTGACAACCAAAAAGGAATACCTATGCCTTATGAGATGAGACTGGCCGGAAAGACTGTCGTCCTGCTGGTGGCCGCAGGCGTCCATGATCACGAGTTCTGGTATCCATATTACCGCTTTCGCGAAGAAGGTGCCCAGGTTGTGGTGGCCGGCCTGGCCGCCGGAACCGTGCTGGGCGAGGGCCGTAATGGCCGGGATGGACTTCCCCTGGAGATCACCCATACCATCGCCCAGGTGGCCGGCATGACGATGGACTGCCTGTATCTGCCCGGCGGCATCTACAACCCGCTGACCCTTCGCCGGGACTCGCAGACGTTGGAACTCGTCCGGGATGCCATGGCCAAAAATATTATTGTCGGGGCAATCTGCCATGGCCAGTGGATTCTCGCCTCCGCCGGTGTGCTCCGCGGACGCAGGTTGACCTGCCCGGACGACATGTCCGCCGATGTCATACATGCCGGGGGCAATTATGTGGTCGAGCCGGCCGTGCGCGACGGAAACCTGATCACGGCAATATACTACGCCTATCTGCCCGAGCACTTCCGTCTGCTGATTCCAGCCATGTTGGAACGGTGAACGCTGGTATCCAACGTTACGACTTCCAGCAAAGCGGCATGCCCGATTCATCAATTAAAGAGAGCCTGATCACTCCAGCGGCAACAAATGACAAGCCGGTTATATTTTTAGGCGTTTGGGGGTACAATGCCGCTCGATATGAAGAATCAGAAACGGTTCATATTCGGCGTACTATCCGGCTTTTCCGTGGCCGTGATCGTCGGCGCAGCGGTCATAGCCGCGATCGTCGGGATAATGGCCTTCGTCAACCGCGACAAAGGCAGCGGGCAGGGAACTCCACAGGGAACGCCGGTGAAGAAAACCGACAACAGGCCGCTCTACGAAAAGATGTTACTGTCGTGGTCCGATCTGAGCGCCGAAAAGATGCTGAAAGTCCTATCCGCGGCGGCGATCGAGGCAATCCGTCAGGCGGACCGCGACCCGGCCTTTTTTACGCAGGCGGGCGACCTGGCCGCGGAACGATTCGATTACCAGGCCGCCATCGCCTATTACCGCAAGGCGGTCCGGCTTGCGCCCGACAACCTGGACGCCCAGAAAGGGCTGGCCAACGCGATGATGCTCCTGCGGCCGGAGTGCGTCGAGCGGAACGTGCTGGCCCAGGCCTTTCTGATGCGAGGCGATCCATCGTCCGGCATGGAGATGCTCCAGTCCGATTTTTACCTGTCCCAACTGGACAGGCAGCTTCTTGATGTCCATCGCCAGATCGTCCGGCTGGCCAGGGGCGACCGGACGGCCAAATTCAACCTGGCCGTTACGCTCATGAACATGCAGATGTTCGAGGACGCCGAGCGGCTCTACAAGGAACTGCTGGCCGACGACTCCAAGGACGTAAAATCCCTCTACAACCTCGCCACCATCTGCCAGATTCAGAAGCGGCTGGGCGAGGCCCGGGACGCGCTGAAAAAAGTCATCGAGCTTGACGCGACGCTGCCGTCGGCCCACGCCAGCCTGGGGGCGGTTTACATGGACTTCGACCAGCCGGAGAACGCGATGCTGGCCTACGCCGAGGCCGTCAAGCTGGACGGCCAAAGCGCGGGGCTGTGGGGCAACTTCGCGATCTCCGCCGGGCGGGCCGGCAGTCTGGGCAGGGCGATCTTCGCGGCCAGAAAGTCCATGGAACTTTCTCCGCCGGACCCCAAAATGTGCCGTCTGCTGGGCGACCTGTTCTTTGAGATTCACCGGGCAAAAAACGACCCTGCCCTGCTGGGCGACGCCGTGCAGGCATGGAAGAAGAGCATCCAGCTCGACCCCGACCAGCCCAAGGTCAGGGAACAGATCGATCTTTACTCGCCCGTCGCGCCGCCCGGTGCCAACAACAAACCGGCCCCCGGGCCGAGGTGATTGGCCGGAAAAATAAGTTCCCACTTCATCCCGGCCGATGGTACAAAAGGTATCTCTGAAAGGATCAACGATATGCCGCTGGATCTTAAAACATATTCGGCCAGGCTGCGCGTAACCGACGGCGCCTGGGGAACTCAGTTGCAGGCGCTGGGCCTGCCGGCGGGGCACTGCCCGGAGCTCTGGAACATCGACAACCCCCCGGCGATCCGGCAGGTGGCCGACAGCTACGTCCAGGCCGGCAGCGACGTTATTCTGACGAACACGTTCGGGGCGAATCGCTTCATTCTGTCGCAGCACGGCGCGGGCGGGCGCGTAAAGGAACTCGCCGCCGCCGGCGCCCGCATAAGCAGGCTCGCCGCCGACAAGACCGGGGCCAAGGTGTTCGGCTCGATAGGCCCGACGGGCAAGATCGTGATGATGCAGGATGTCCCGGATGAGCAGATCATGGAGGCATTCGCGGAGCAGGCAATAGCGCTGGCCGACGGCGGGGTAGACGCCATCGTGCTGGAGACGTTCAACGAGTTGCAGGAGGCCGTCCTTGCCCTGCGGGCGATCAAAAAAAGCGTGAAGCTGCCGGTGGTCGTCTCGCTGACGTTCGCCAGCGGGCCTGACAAGACCTCGACCATGATGGGCGACACGCCCGAGGCCCTTGGCGTCGCGGCTGTGGCCGGCGGCGCCGACGCGGTAGGCGCCAACTGCGGCGTAGGGCCGGACAATTACGTGAAGGTAGCTTCGATGCTCCGTAGTGCCTGCGACCTGCCAGTCTGGATCAAGGCCAACGCCGGCCTGCCGGTCGTCGCCGGCGGAAAGACGACGTTCCCGATGTCGCCGCAACAGTTCGCGGCGGTCGTGCCCGACCTGCTCAAGGCCGGGGCGAATTTTATCGGCGGCTGCTGCGGCACAAATCCCGAATTCATACGCAGCATCCGAAAGGCCGTCGGCTGACCTGTTGTTTAAAAAGTGGCACGGGCATCTTGCCCGTGTGTTCCACGACCGTCCCGGTCGTGGTTTGTATTGTTGTGAACGGCGGCGAAACGTCTTCTTTTTCTTGTGATGTGCCGGACTGTCAGATTGTCCATTTTGTCACCGAAATTTAAGGATGTTACTCGACGGTCCAAGTCAGACACATTTAAATATCACAAAATAAAACAGGATAAAATGATGCATCACCGAACCCCCGCTGAAGCGGGGCCTGTTACACGACACAGGCGGATCGGTGTGGCTTTTCAACAGAATGCAGGACTAACTGATTATCCGGCATGAGGAGATAATTAATTTCCGCGGAACCAAATTATCTCGACCTGAGCGACGAGCGGCTTGTGGCCCAGTGCGATCTGCACACGTACCGCTCGTCGGGACCCGGAGGGCAGCATCGCAACAAGGTGTCGTCGGCCGTCAGATTGCTGCACAGGCCCACGGGCATAACCGCCCACGGCGACGATTCCCGCAGCCAGCACCAGAACAAGCGGCTGGCGATATCACGGCTGAGGATGAATATCGCCCTGCGAATCCGCCGGCCGGTAGACCCGGCCAACTGCACAATACCGGCCATCGTGCGGGAATGCGTCTTCCTGCCGAAAAACGCCGGGCCTGACAGCCTTAAACGCATCGCCATCGGGCGGAAGGATTTCAGGTTCTGGCCGGTGGCGGCCTGGCTGCTGGACCTGCTGGATGCCTGCCAGGGCAGACTGGCCGACGCGGCTGGAATTCTGGGCGTCACTTCCAGCAATCTGACGCACGTGCTGGAATCCGACAGGCATCTGCTGGCGGCGACCCAGGAAATCCGCAAACGCCACAACTGCCGCCCCATAGCCTGAGGCTCCGGCCAGGCCGCGGTCTCAAGGCGATACGACATCTATTATTTGGCGCCGGCCTCAAACAGACCTTGACCGTCGTGTTGGCATGCATGTACAATCAGTATGGAGGCGCCGTCCGGCGCCGATCGATTGGGACTACAGGCTAGGTCAGATGGCACGCAAGAGGCGAAAGCTCGGCGAAATACTGGTGGGATGGGGGGTAATCACCCAGGACAAAGTCGATGACGCCATGGCGCACGCGCAGAGCGAGCACCTGAGAATCGGCGAGGCCCTTGTCGCCCTGGGGCTGGCCGACGAGGAGGATGTTGCAAAGGCCCTCGCAAGCCAATACGACATGGAATATCTGGACCTGGAGAAGAACGTTGTGGTCTCCACAGAACTGGAACTGATATCCGAAGACATAGTCCGCAAACACCTGGTCGTGCCGATACAGCGGGAAAACGGCAGACTCAAGATCATCATAACCGACCCGCTGGACCTGGAGACCATGGACATGCTGCGGTTCCGCCTGAACATGGAACTGGACCCGATCCTGGCCTCCAGAGGCAAGTTGCGCACATATATCGACAATATTTACAGGTCCGACAAGAGCCTTGACGACGCCGTCGCCCAGCTCGAAAGCAGCATCGACTCGTCGATGGACAAAAGCATCGATTCCGATGATGGTGATCTGACGGAGGAAGCCGCTCCGATCATCAGGCTGGTCGGCATGCTGATAACGGAGGCCGTCAACATGAACGCCTCCGACATCCACATCGAGCCGATGGCCAACCGCGTTAGAGTCCGCTATCGCATAGACGGCGTGTGCGTGGAGCGCGACAACATACCCAAGCGTATGCAGGGGCCGGTCGTCAACCGTTTCAAGCTGCTGGCGGGCATCGACCTGGCCGAAAAACGCCTGCCCACTGACGGCCGGATCAAGATGATGATCGCCAACCGCCAGGTGGATTTCCGCGTCTCGGCCCTGCCGGCATATCACGGCGAGAGCGTGGTCCTGCGTATTCTTCGCCCCGAAAGCGCCAAGCTGGGCATCCAGGCCTTGGGGTTCGAGCCATATGATTACGACCGGTTTCAAAAGATCATCAAGAGACCCAACGGCATATTCCTGGTTACAGGCCCCACCGGTTCGGGCAAGACAACCTCTCTTTACGCCGCCATAAACGAGCTGAACCGCCCGGACAAGAAGATCATTACCGCCGAGGATCCTGTCGAGTACCAGTTTTCGGGAGTCAACCAGTGCATGGTCCGCGACGACATAGGCCTGACGTTCGAGAAGATACTCAGATCCATGCTTCGTCAGGCCCCTAACATCATCCTGGTGGGTGAAATTCGCGATTTGGTGGTGGCAGAGGTGGCAATTCAGGCCGCCTTGACAGGACACCTGGTTTTCAGCACACTCCACACCAATGACGCACCCGCATCAATCACCCGTCTTATCGACATGGGAATCAAACCATTTCTTGTCGCCAGTTCCATTCTGGCAGTCATGGCCCAGCGTCTGGTGAGAAGAATCTGTAAAGAATGTAAAGAAGAAAATCCCGAACCCAATATGAGGACCTTGCGCCTGCTCGGTTACACCGACGAGGAATTGGCTGGCGCAAAGTTTTTTAGGGGCAGAGGTTGCAACGTCTGCAACGGGTCGGGATACAAAGGTCGCCAAGGGATATTTGAGATGATGGAGATGAATTCGGCCATCAGGGAATTGGCTTTCAACAGAGCTGCTATAAGCGAAGTGCGTAAGGCTGCCATCGCTGGCGGCATGCGGACCCTGCTGGAAGACGGCAAGGAAAAAATCAAGAACGGCATAACAACGCCCGATGAACTGATTCGACTGACTCAGGCCGCAGAAATTGTCGAGGATGTCTGATTAGATGATATTGAGCATAATCCCCCTGACACAAAGAAGTTGTGCGCTAAAACCCGGCCTGAAACCGGCAGAGCGGTTTTGCCATAACTTGAATAACAGTGAATAATTGTAAAGGAAAGGTCTGAAACTTATGTCAATGCTTCACGTAGACAGGCTGTTAGATACGTGCATCAAGCGGGGCGCCAGCGATTTGCACCTGCACGTCGGCAGGCCGCCTACTTTGAGACTTCATGGCCGGCTCAGGCCTCTGGAAACAAAGGTGCTGGAACCCGACGACATGATCTCGCTGATGAAATCGGTAACGCCCGAGAAAGCCCAGCAGGAACTCGAGGAAAAAGGCAGCACCGATTTCGGGTTTGAATTCGGCGGGGCCGGCCGGTTCAGGACTTCGGTTTTCAGGCAGAGGGGGTATTTATCGATTGTCCTGCGGCTTATCCCGACGCGGCTGCTTTCGTTCGATGACATAGGCCTGCCGCAGATCGTCCGCAACCTGTGCAGGCGGCCCAGGGGATTGTTCCTGGTAACCGGCCCGACAGGCTCGGGCAAGACCACGACCCTGGCCACCATGATCAACTACATCAACGAGAATTTCGACCGCCACATCATCACGGTCGAGGACCCGATTGAATATTATCACCCGCACAAGAAGTCGATGGTCAGCCAGCGCGAAGTCCATAACGACGTGCCCAGTTTCTCCGAGGCGCTGCGGCGGGCGCTCCGCCAGGACCCCGACGTGATACTGGTGGGCGAACTGCGGGACCTGGAGACTATTGAGGCGGCGTTGCGGGCCGCGGAAACCGGCCACCTGGTCTTCGGAACCCTGCACACCACGACCGCGCACCGGACCGTAACCCGTATTGTGGACCAGTTCCCCGTCGATCAGCAGGAACAGGTGCGGGTCCAGCTCTCCGAATCGCTGATCGCGGTGCTCTGCCAGTCCCTGATGCCGCGAAAGGACGTGCGCGGCATGGTCGCGGCGTTCGAGTTCATGGTTACCACCGCGGCGATAGCGAACCTGATCCGCGAGAACAAGGTCTTCCGGATTCCTTCCTCGATCCAGACGGGCAAGAAGCTGGGCATGCAGCTTCTGGACGACCATCTGTTCCGCCTGTACGCCTACGGCAAGATCAGCGACGAGGAGGCGATCGACCGCTCCCAGGATCCGAACGAGTTGCAGAACAAGATCGAGGGCTTCAATGCCGGCAGGGTGTCGGCCCCGATTGACGATGACATCCAGGCGGTTCCGGAGGAGACTTCGTAACAGCAGGAATCGACCATGCCCGACGAACAAACATTAAATACGCAGGAGTTCAAAGGCAGGCCTCTGGGCAGGATCCTCGTCCGTATGGGCAAGGTTACCCACGATCAGATTCACGAGGCCCTGGAACTCCAGAAACAAAAGGGCGGTCCGCTGGGGCAGATTCTGGTCGACTTGGGCTACATCGACGAAAAGACCCAAAGCATGGCCCTTGCGTATCAGGCGGGGATGGAATTTGTCGACCTGGCGGCCATCGAACTGACCGACGAAATCCTCACCGCGATCCAGCCCCAGATGGCCAACACTTACAAGGTCATCCCTATCGAATACAAAAAGGAGACCAACGACCTTGTGGTGGCCATCGCGTCGCCCAACAACTTCCGGGCGACTGACGACCTGAGAACGCTGATGGGCTTCAACATCCGGGCCAAGATATGCGACCCCGAGCAGCTCGAGGCGATGCTCCAGAAACATTACAATGTGGAGCCCGAATCGATCGGCGACCTGATCAACGACATTTCCGGCGACGACCAGCTTACCGTGCTGGAAAACCGCGGCGAGAGCATCGACCTGGACACGATCAAGGAAGCGGCCGATTCCAACCCGGTCAAACGGCTGGTGAACATGGTGCTGCTGGAGGCCATCAGGCATCGGGCCTCGGACGTACATTTCGAGCCGTTCGAGGATGAGTTCAAGATGCGGTATCGCATCGACGGCGTGCTGTACGAGATGCTCCCTCCGCCCAAGTCGATAGCGATAGCGGTGGCGTCCAGGATCAAGGTCATGTCCAACCTCGACATCGCCGAACGGCGGCTGCCGCAGGACGGTCGTATCGAGCTGGTGGTCAACGGCCAGCCGGTGGACCTTCGCGTGGCCGTCCTGCCGACCATTGGCGGCGAAAGCGTGGTCATGCGTATCCTGGACCGGTCAAACGTCTCTCTGGACCTGGAAAGGCTCGGGATACGCGAGGACGACCTGAGAATCCTCCGCCAGTTGATAGGCAAACCAAACGGCATCGTAATCGTAACCGGCCCGACGGGCTCGGGCAAAACCACCACGCTGTATGCGGCCCTGAATGAGCTCAACGACATCGCCGACAAGATATTGACGGCCGAAGACCCCGTCGAATACGAAATCGACGGATTGATACAGGTGCCGATCAAGGAAGACATCGGCTACACGTTCGGCCGGGCGCTGCGGGCGTTCCTGCGTCAAGACCCCGACATCATCCTGATAGGCGAAATACGCGACCTGGAGACGGCAAAGATAGCAGTTGAGTCCGCCCTGACCGGCCACCTGGTATTCACGACGCTGCACACCAACGACGCCCCGTCGACTATCGCCCGCATTCTGGACCTTGGGCTTGAGCCATTTCTGGTTACCGCCACGCTGGAGGCCATCGTGGCCCAGCGCCTCGTGCGGCGCATCTGCCTGAAATGCAAGGAGTCATACCTTCCAACCGACACGATGCTGATGGAACTGGACCTTACGCCGGAAACGGTTCAGGGCAAAACTTTCCATCGCGGCAAAGGCTGCGATTTTTGCCGGAACACCGGCTACAGCGGCCGGATGGCGCTATACGAGATAATGATCATGGACGACGAGATCCGCGAACTGGTCATGAAGAAGGCCAGCACCGGCGCCATCCGCGAGCGGGCAAGGAAACGCGGCATGAGGTCGCTGCGGGAAAGCGGTTTACTGGCGATCTTTGATGGAACGACCACGATCGAGGAAGTTGTAGCCCAAACGATCTTTGAAGAAGCGTAACGGAAACGGGAGCTATAAATGCCCACATTCGCATATGAAGCCATGAACAGCGTCGGCCAGCCGGTCAAAGGCGAGGTCGAGGCCGGCTCGAACGAGGAAGCCATCGCCAAAGTCAGGGGGATGGGAAACTTTCCGACCAAGATCAAGGAAAAGGCCGGAGGCAAAAAGAGCGGCGCCTCCAAACCGGGCCAGGCGTCAAAAATGGTCGCCGGGACCAAAAAAAGCTCGCGAAGCGTGGGGTCCATCCCGCAGAAGCTTCTGGTGTTGTTCACCAGAAACCTGTCCATCCTGGTGGACGCCGGCCTGCCGATACTTCGCAGCCTGCGAATCCTCGAGGAACAGCAGAAGCCCGGCCCGATGCGCATAGCGGTCAGGCTTGTCGCCGACGACGTCGAAGGCGGCACGACGCTTTCCGATGCCTTGGGACGGCACCCGAAGGCCTTTGACAAACTTTTTGTGAACATGGTCCGGGCCGGCGAACTGGGCGGCGTGCTAGACGTAATCCTCAAGCGTCTGGCCGAGTTCATGGAAAAGGCCGCCGCGCTCAAACGCAAGGTCATCGGCGCGATGATCTATCCTATCGCCGTGCTTTCGTTCGCGGGCCTGATCGTCGTGGGCATCATGGTCTTCGTCATCCCGCAGTTTGAGACCATATTCGCCGACATGGGCACGCGCCTGCCCGCGATGACAAGAAATCTGATCAACATGAGCACCTGGATGAAGGACTATGGATGGGCCGTCATCGCCGGCATCCCGGTGTTCCTGATAATTCTCGCCAAATTTTTGCGCAAGTTTGAAGGCGGAAGATACGCCTTGGACAAATTCAAACTGTCCATGCCCATCTTCGGACAAATCATAGGTAAAACGGCGATCGCCAGGTTCACGCGAACGCTGGGAACGCTTCTTGCCGCCGGCGTGCCTATTCTGGAAGCCCTGGGAATCACCTCCGAAGCGGCGGGCAACGAGGTTTATTCGCGGGCCATGAAACGGGTGCAGAACAGCATTCGCGAGGGCGTCAGCTTCGCCGAACCTCTTCGCCAGACCAAGGTCGTCGATTCGATGGTCGTGAACATGATCGACGTCGGCGAAGAGACAGGCGAACTGGACAAAATGCTCACCAAAATCGCCGACACCTACGACGACGAGGTCAGCACGCTGGTGGCGTCCATGGTCTCCCTGATCGAGCCAATAATGGTTATCTCGCTGGGCGGCATCGTCGGCTTCATAGTCATAAGCCTGTTCATGCCCATGGTCGCCCTGCTGCAGACGGCCGGAGGCGGCTGATCGGAGCGCTGCCGGCATGGCTTCAAATACTTCGACCGGGCGAAACGCACGATCTGGGAATTGCCGGCCGGTTTACCCGGCCGCTGTTCGCCTCGCTGTTTCAGCGGCAAAGGCCGGGGCGCGGGCCTTTACCCTGATCGAGCTGATCGTGGTGATGATCCTCCTTTCCGTCCTGCTCTATTTCCTGAGCCAAATGTCAAGCCTGCTGATTGACGACCTGGCGATAAGGCAGACCGCACACAACCAGGACATCCTCATTCAGGCCATTCGGGCGTATTACCACGACAACACCGCATGGCCGCCCGACACGGACAGATCAGACGGCGGCAATCCCGACAAGAGCGGGCAGGAACTTATCAACGCCCTTTACGGCTACTGCCCCGGCGGCACAGCCGACTGGAAATATTCCCGCTGTCAGGAAAAACTTTTGCGCCTTTCGGAAGCGGCCTGGCCGGGAAGAAACGAGCCTGTTCGCGACGGATACGGCAACGTCATGCGGTACCAGTTGAAGATTTCCCAGCCCCCGCCGGAATGGGCCGATTCGGGCCTGTACAATCCCGCTTCGATCGTAACCTATCAGGGAAGGCAGTATATCTGCACCAGTTCGCCCCACCCGAGCGAGCGCGACGCCCCGCCTCCTCATCTGCCTGCCAGATGGCGGCTGAACAGGGACACCAAATCGGCGCCGATCATAATCTCGCCCGGACGGGACGGCAGGTTCGGCAGCCAACAGGACACGGCGGCTGAACAGGATGACATCCGGTCGGACAGTTTTTAAAAGACACAATCTTCTGGCGC
Organism: Planctomycetota bacterium; assembly: GCA_016235825.1. Lineage (GTDB taxonomy): Bacteria > Planctomycetota > Phycisphaerae > SM23-33 > SM23-33 > JACRIL01. The sequence continues at coordinate 5,262 of JACRIL010000061.1, read as the reverse complement.
ATATTTCCGATGGTTCGTATTGACCAAAAACAGATCAGGATGCGGCCGCGATGAAAATCGGCATCATATCCGACACCCACGGCAGGATAAAAAGGCTTGGCCGAGCGATAGGGATTCTCAAGGCTCGCGGCGCCGGCATGATCGTGCACTGCGGAGACATCGGCTCGTGCGAATGCGTCGGGCTGCTCGGTTCTTCCGGCCTGCCCGTCCATGCGGTGGCCGGCAACATGGACAAGAACGCTGACGAACTGCGGCAGACCGCGGAAATCTGCGGCGTCAACTTCGACGCCGGGTCGCTGATTGTATCGTTGAGCAACGGCGGAAAACTTGGGGCAACCCACGGCGACGACCAGATTCTTTTATCCCAACTGGCGCAGGAGGAAGGAATGAAATATGTGTGTCACGGACACACACACCGCACGAGAGATGAGAAACAGGGCGGCGTTCGCATGATTAATCCCGGCGCCATTTATAATCCGAAAAATCCGTCGTATCCGACTGCGGCCCTGCTGGACGATCAGACCGGCGCCGTCGAATTCATCAGAATCGAGTAATGGATTGCTTGTCCGGTTGAATCCGGCACCTTCAATTCGGCCTCCCATCATTTTTTCCTGACAAATACTTCACAGACCGCCTGGCCGGTCTGAACCCTCAGCAGGCGTTCCCCATATTGATTGAGAGCCTGATAAAGCCGGCCATCGGCAGCGCCGCCGTATTTGGAATCCCAGAAAAAAAACGTGCCTTGTGCGGCCTGTCGCCATATGTCTGCCGCCTGCTCTTTGCTGCCGCAATATTCCGTTTTCGGATGATAAAACCAGACCAGAGGATGCATCGCCATCACAGGCCGGCCCGCAATGTCCCGCCCCTGAATCTCCAGATCGGCCCGGCTTATCGCAGCGTTCATTATCCGCTCTGGCACATATAGCGGGGCCGAAAGCACGACGTCATTGACCGGCACAATGCTGCCCTTGGGCAGATTGCGGATAGGAACATCCGCCACAGCGGAGTCAATCGGATCGAGCCGCAGCGGACGAACCAGGCAGGCGAATTGAATAATCGTAATCAGCCCCGCCGCCGCGACGGCGGCGTTTCCAACGGCCCAGCCCCCGCTCTTCCAGCCGGCCCGCAGCGACGCGATCAGGCCGGCAAACATCAGTCCGGCCAGACAGCCGCCCGTCATCGACAGCCAGGCCGGCAAATTGAATTCCGCCAGCGGCAGCGCCGCCGCAATTATCAACACGCCGAATATCACGGCAGTATGCAGGGCGTGCAACTTGCCGTCAGGCCACGGCACGCCTGCCGTGCCAGGGTTGCACGCGGATTGGTCGCATTGACCTTCTCTGCCGCAATCCGCCACAGCCGCCATGCCGCAGGCCGCCAGCGCCGCCGTAAGCCCGCCGGCCGGAACGAGAAATCTCGCATATCCGCCCGACTCGAACATCCCAACCATGAAGATCGCCGTATGCAGCACAACCAGCCCGCCGGCCATCGACCAGACCGGCCAGCCTCGCCTGCCGGTTGCGATCATGCCTGCTATCGCAAGGGCGACCGTCCCGGCCCCCGCCGCGACAAACCATCGGTCGATGAAATGATGCCAGCTTCCCCTGCCGTATTCCTCGGTAAACGACTTTGCAAAAAGTCCCAGCGGAGAGCAGCAATCCGGCAGTCCCATCAACCATGCCGCCAGAACGTACGCCGCCGGCGCCCACAACAGCGCCAGGCCGGCAGACCACAGACGCCAGTTAACAGCCGTTCGCCCCAGTAAACCGCCGGATTGCCCATATGCACGGACCACCGCGCCGGCCAGCAGCAATCCGCCCAGGACCAGCAACTCGTACCTGCTGATTATCGCAAGGCTCATTACCGCACATGCCGCAATCGGCCGGCCGCGAAGATAAAGCAGGACCGCCGCGGTCATGTAAAACATCGCCGCCGTCTCAGTCAGGCTCGTGACAGCCAGCGTCATGTTCACCGGCCCAAGCCAGACCAGCAGCGGCGCAAACGCCAGCAGCAGTATCCTCCGGCCCGAAGGCGTATAAATCCGCCGGGCGATTGCGTAGGACATCCATGCCGTCAGAGCGGTCAACATCACGCTCAACGCGCGGCAACCGGACATGCCGCCCAGCTTCGCGGCCGGCGCGGCAAGCAGCGTGTATCCCGGCCTGCCCCACAGATGCAGCGCGCTGGCCGGATCGGAAAATGCCTGACTGGCGAATTTGTAGTGGACGATGTCGTCGTCCTGATAGAATCCGTTGCTGAGAAAAGCCATGCTCGCGGCCCCCAGCGCCCCGGCGATGCACAGGAACGCGGCCAGCCGATCAGCCGCAGGCCGATTTCTGTCCGCATGGTCCGACGTGAAAATTACGGGCGAATCGTTCGTCATGCCGGAGCTGGTATCTGATGGATCACGAGGCTGTTGGCCGCGCCGGGTTTGCCGATTGGCCGGCCTGTAACAACCACCATCTTCTGGCCCGGCTCAGCCATGCCAAGTTTCAGCGCCAGTTGCGTCGCAAGTTCCAGCACGTCGCCGGTATGCCGGGGCGTCTGAACCGCGACCGCGCTGACGCCGTAATAAAGGCACATCCGGCGTACCGCGCGCAGATCGGGCGAAAGACCCAGGATCGGCTTGCTGAGCCGGTGTTTGGCGAGCATTCTGGCCGTTGCGCCGGTGGCCGAAAAGACCGCCACCGCCGATATGTCGTCCACCGCCAGTATCTCGCCTACCGCCGCCGCGATTGCCGCTTCCGTCGGGGCGTTTGTCAGTTCAACGCGGGCCGGCCTGGCGGTCAGATCGTGAAAGTCCTGTATCTCGCTTACGATCCGGTTCATCATGCCGACGGTCTCGACCGGATATTTTCCGACTGCCGTCTCGCCCGACAGCATCACCGCGTCGGTGTGGTCCAGGACGGCGTTGGCCACGTCGGAGACCTCGGCCCGAGTCGGCGTCGGGCAGGTTGTCATGCTTTCGAGCATCTGCGTGGCCACGATGCAGGGCTTGCCCGCCCGCTGGCACAGCCAGGCGATCTTCTTCTGGACCACAGGCACCGCCGGCAGGTCCATCTCCACGCCCAGATCGCCCCGCGCGACCATCACCGCGTCGGTCAGCTCGACGATAGCGCGGATGTGATCCAGGGCCTGGGGCTTTTCGATCTTGGCGACTATGTGGGCCGGGCACGATGCGGCATTGAGCCTGTCCCGCAAAGCCTGAATGTCCTCCGGCCTGCGGACGAACGAAAGGGCCACGTAATCGAAATCGTGCTTCGTGATGAACTCCAGGTCGCGGATGTCCTTTTCAGTCAGGGCCGACAGGCTCAGGTTCGTGTGCGGCAGGTTGACCCCCTTGCCGCTGGACATCGTCCCGCCGACGGCGATCCTGCACGTGATCTCGTCTGGCGGATTTACCCGCTCCACTTCCAGCAGGATCTTGCCGTCGTCGATCAGGATGGTCTGGCCGGGCTGGGCCGTGTCGATCAGTTCGTCCAGGCTGGTCGAGATGCGCTGGTCGTTTCCCTCGATGGGCTGGCGCTGGATCGTGATGGACCGGCCCGCCATGAGCTGCACCTTGCCGCCGGCGATTGTGCCGACCCTTATCTTGGGGCCGCACAGGTCGGCCATCACCGCCACCGGCTCGCCAAGCTCTTTTTCTGCCTGCCGGATTGTGTTGAGCCGCTTGAGATGCTCCTCGTGCAGGCCGTGAGAAAAATTCAGCCTGAACACGTCGCAGCCGGCTCGTATCAATTCCCGCAAAATCTCCGGCGATTCGCTGGCCGGGCCGATAGTGGCCACTATTTTCGTCCTGATATGCGCCATCTTATCCTGAACCTTCCTGTTCCAATCGCGTTATCTTGACTGCCTTGGCGCCCTTGGGCCCCTGCTCGACCTCGTACTGCACCTTTTCGCCGGCTGAAAGGCTCCTGAACCCGTCGCCGGCCACGTCGCTGTAATGGGCGAACAACTCGACTCCGTCGTCGCCTTTCAGAAAACCCCAGCCCTTAGTGTTGTTAAACCACTTGACCGTTCCTGTCGGCATTTTGTAAGTCCTCCAAAATGTTGCCGCCTTCCGTTCCGGTTTCGCAGGCCGGTCCGTCCCTGGCCGCCGCCGATAGTATCGTCCAAAAACCGCCCGCCCGTGTCAATGCCCTTCCGGCAATGATTGGAAACGGGTCAGTTACAGGGGGAAACCAGACAATGTATCGCCATCTTGTGGTGCGGACGTCTCGCCTGCATTTTTCTGTTCTTAGAGTTGCAGGCAGGACTTGTCCGGCGTCTTGTCCGCCGTAGTTTTAGCGAAGGCGGAAGCCTTGGCGAAGTCGGGACCCATTCTCACATCTGTTAAGGTGCATCGGAAAATAGCGGCGTTCAGTTCGTCGCTGACCAGTCCGTATACTTGCAGTCGATTCTCAGAGGATTGCCTTTGTCGTTACCCGCAAATTAAACAAATTCATGAAACCTTGCGGAACCATTGAGACCGCTAGCGAGGCCCGCAGGGCCGGAAGACAGTAGCCCCGGGCGTGCTGAGGACGGCTCTTGCCGTCCTCAGCAAAGCCCGGGGTACAGTCGCCTTTCAAAGATGTAAAAATGTGCGTTTGCGCCACGGCAGACGTGCCCGGATCATGGAACGCCCTAGCTGAGTATTTTCGACAAACCATTTCCCCGCTGTTGATAAACAACTACCTTGACCTCGCATAACCTTATCCCAAAACGGATGAATGAATCTGCCGAGATAATCCCGCTTCGCCAAGGCTTCGCAGGACAAGTCGGCCGGGGCATCCCGGAATTCTGGATCGTCTGCCAGTGGCGCAGTCGGTAAAAGAAGACATCTTTACTTTTGGGTAAAATATTATAAGTCGTTAAAGAGGTAAATATTATTATAAAGACTTGACAAAAAACATAATGGATTGGTATAATGTTGTTACTGAGGTTGGAATGGGACTGATGAAGAAGAAGATAAATTATATAAAGGCTACAGGATCATGTTAGGATGTTTTATCAAAAAATACAAGACCGAAAAAGAGACATATAAGTTAATATCGAAACGTGTTATTTTTGAGATGTTCACAAAAAAACCAATAATAGCACTTATCATAATCCAAGTGCTTTTGATGGCGAGTCTTAAATATATTAAGGGGGGTAGACGGTTAGCTCCCCCTATCGCAACAGACTGTGGTTTTACCAGTCATATCCGTCGGTAAGGTCTGCGTCGGTTACAGGACCTGTAACGACTACTTGTTCGAGAAGCCGAGCAGATCAGTCGGCCTCGCG
>JACRIL010000054.1 GCA_016235825.1 Planctomycetota bacterium | reverse complement strand
CGCGAGGCCGACTGATCTGCTCGGCTTCTCGAACAAGTAGTCGTTACAGGTCCTGTAACCGACGCAGACCTTACCGACGGATATGACTGGTAAAACCACAGTCTGTTGCGATAGGGGGAGCTAACCGTCTACCCCCCTTATATATATAGGATGAGAAACATGGCAAGCACAGATTGGACGGCAGCGAGCGATGGGGAACTGCTCCGCGATTTTGTGGAGCACAAGCGGCAGGAAGCATTTGCCGAGATAGTGCGGCGCCATGGCGAGCTGGTGCTGAGGGTCTGCCGGTCGGTGTTGGGGAACGTCCCCGATGCTGACGACTCCGTCCAAGCCGTTTTTCTGACGCTCATTCACAAGGCTGCATTGCTCCAGGGGCGACTCACTCTGGCAGGTTGGCTGCATCTGGTGGCTTGGCACGTTGCATCCCGCCAGAAGCAGTCAATCACGGCGCGTCTGCGGCATGAACGAGAGGCAATTCAAATGAAACAGGACTCCGCGCGAACAGATGTCGGAGAGGTCCCGGAAGACCTGATTCATGACGGTCTTTCCAAACTACCCGAAAAGTACCGGCTTCCCATTATTCTGCACCATCTGGAAGGCCGCAGCCAGGAAGAGGTGGCGAACATGCTGGGCGGCAATGTCAGCACGATCGCGTCGCGTCTCAACCGCGGCAGGCAGATGCTGCGGGACCGCCTGGTAAAAACCGGTGCGGTTATTTCGGCGACCGCTCTGGCAGCGGCAATGACAACTCAGGCCCCCGCCGGCGTCTCTGCGGTTCTGGCGACCTCGATAACCAAAATGGTGGTTTTAACATTAACGGCAAATACGGCGGCGGGCGTGGCGTCAGCCAACGTAATCGCACTTTCAAAAGGAGCTTTAAACATGTTGTTGATCGCGAAGGTAAAGATAGCGGCGATGGTAACAGCGACAGTGCTTCTGATTGGTGGAGCGGCGGCGAGCACATACGTGGCGATGGCTGCCGGACCCGGCACAGGGCCTGCAAAACCTCTGGCTCCGTCGGCTGCGCCGCCCAAGGCCGAAACAGTCGCGCCTGCAAGCCCTTCGACTCCGGCGCCATCTTCGACTGACAAGGTTACAGTCGTGGAAATCACCGACAAGGTCCTGATCCAGGACACCCGCCGGCTCGGCATCAATCTTGGCGACAATAAAAATTGCGATAATGTATGGAGCGGCGCTGCGATGATTAAAAAGCGGGTGCAGGACAACTTTGAAGGCGCGCTCTACCGCCAGTGCTATTGGGGTCCCACTTGTGATGCAAAGGGCGTAACTAGCTGGGACAGCAGCTCGCCGGCGTGGGGTAAAATTTTACTCGAAGGAACATATACGCTCCTTTCAGGCCCCAGCAAGCAGACCGGCGGGAAGCTCAAGGCGATTACAACTAAAGAGGTGCAAGGAAAGCAACTCGCGTATTTTGAATTGGACAAGGAGATTGCAGAAGGCAAAGACAGAAACGGGAGATATGCGCTGTTGGTGGAGAACCTTGGCAGGATTCGCGACGGTCAATTCCGTCCGTTGATGAAAAACTTTGCCACAACGACGGGCAACCAGATCGTCATCGGCGACACGCCTCCAGGCAGTTTCGGCTGTGCAGCCTTGTGCCTCAAGCCGGACAACGGTCCGGCCTTTGTCGGGTATGCGACGCACGTGCAGCGATTTTTTGACAACAACGGCGTGTGGCACGTTGAATTTTGGGCAAAGACCAAGGAAGGCGCCCCAAAATTTACGGTCAACTTTGGCGCGTTAAGTGCCCCGGATAAGCCTTTGGCCAGCCAAACCGTGGAGCTGACGAACCAGTGGAAGAAACATCAACTGACGCTCAAAGTGGAGGGATTTCCTGATCCCAAAGACGTCCCCCAAAATCAGGGAGAAACCATGGGCCAGACGGGAGTTATCATTTTACAGTCTGACGGGGGCCAGGTCCTGCTGGACGATGTCGAGGCGTGGAAGGATGAAGACAAGAATCCGACAGTGTTCCGCGACGACGCCATCGCGGCCATTAAATTATACAACCCCAGCGTTTTGAGATTCATTCAGATGGGCGGCAACACGCTCGAAAACACGCTGATGCCTCCGATAAAAGCCTATTCCTTCACCAATACAAAATCCGCAGAAATCGGGCCTTACGTCAGGCTCGTCAAGAACCCGGTTGGTTTGCACGATATGTATCAGTTGTGTGAATATGTGGGCGCCGAGCCCTGGTACTGTCTGCCGGGAACTCTGCATCTGGACGAGATGAATGCATTCATGGAATATCTGGGCGGTCCGCCCGACAGCAAATTCGGCAAGATTCGGGCCGAGTTGGGCCATCCCAAGCCCTGGACGGAGACGTTCAGGCAGATCCACGTGGAATTCGGCAACGAGGCATGGAACGATTCTCCGGGATTTCAATGCGGCGGATTCAACGGACCGGATTATTGGAAGGACCTTATTGAAACCGGCAAGAAGTCTCCTTATTACAAACCCAATGTCCTTTTCCACGCCGGCACCCACACGTCGGTGCCCAATGAGACCGTGTCGGTTTGCAAAGATGTGCCAAATGCCGATCGGATAGCGATCGCGCCATATATGCTGGCTATGTTTACCAAGGCCGACGCTGAAACGCTGAACAGCGACGAGAAGCTCTTCCGCTGGACGTTCAGTCAGGCATTACATAGATCGCTTGCCGAAGGCAGCTTTTTAACCAGCACATATCAGGCAACAAAGGCTGCCGGCAAGGAATTGTCGATCTACGAGTTCAACCATCATACGACCATGGGCGATGGGCCGGATGGGCCCCGCAACACCATTGTTACGTCGCTGGCCGGCGGCGTGAACGTAGCAAACACCATGCTTCTCATGCTGAAGTTGCAAGGCATCCGGATTCAGAATCTTTACTCACTGGCGCAGTACGATTTCAAATATCAAGACCCGAGAAGCAGAACAGAGGGACAGGTCCGTTTGTGGGGAACGCTCGTGAATATGCGCAAGGGGAAGGAGCGTTACAGGCCGACGTTTCTGGGCTGCGCTCTGGCCAACAAAGTCATGGGCGGAAATCTGGTCGAAACCGTTCACACCGGGGCGAACCCTGCCTTCCAGGGCATCGGCAAAACCGAAGATTGGAGGTCGGGTAAGACACTGGATGATTTCAGCGGCAACTGCATCTGGAGTTACGCCTTCAGCGACGGCAAGAAACGAGGCCTGATCCTGGTGAATGTGGACGTGAAGGAAAACCTGCCGGTGGAAGTGCGGTTCCAGGGCAAGCCCAAAGGACAGGCGAAGTGCTGGACCATGGCAGGCGACACGCCGGCCGCGAGCAATGAATTGGAGAAAGACAAGCCGCAGGTGGAAATCGTCGAATCACAATTGCAGTTGGAGAGCGGTGGTAAGATATCGCTCCCGCCCTGCTCGATGAAAGCCCTGGCATGGGAGGTTGAATAAGAATCGCGCTCGCTTGTAAGGATGAATGATGGACAGGAAAATGGGACTATGACGAAGATCATTGGAATAGCGATGATAGTATTCGTGGGCGCATGGTGGGTGCTTGGCGCTGCTTCGCCATCGCCTCAACCTGCAACGCAATCTTCGCTCCAGCCTGCCAAGGAACTTTCTCTGGACCTTGGCAACAAAGTCAGCATGAAGCTCGTGCTGATTCTGGCCGGCAAATTCATGATGGGCAGCCCGGAGGATGAAAAGGGACGCAACAAAAACGAAGGCCCCCAGCGTGAGGTGACGATCTCCAAGCCGTTCTACATGGGCATCTACGAGGTTACCCAGGAACAATACGAACAGGTAATGGGAAAGAACCCCAGTGACTTCAAGGGACGCCCTGCTAATCCAGTGGAATGCGTTTCGTGGAACAATGCAGTGGAATTCTGCAGGAATTCTGCAAGAAACTTTCGCAAAAGACGGGTAAGACCATAACGCTGCCGACCGGGGCATAGTGGGAGTATGCCTGCCGTGCGGGGAGCGAAACCCGATTCTGTTACGGCGATGACGACGACAAATTGGGTGATTACGCATGGTGCGAAAAGAACGTGGACAGCAAGACGCGCCCGAATGGTACGCTCACGGTTGGTCAGAAGAAGGCTAATGATTGGGGTCTGTACGACATGTATGGCAACCTGTGGGAGTGGTGCTCGGACTGGTATGCGCCATACGCGAATACGGAGAATAAAGACCCTCATGGCCCCGATTCGGGTACGACCCATATTCTGCGCGGCGGCAGCTGGCACATCCCTGCGGACCGCTGCCGGTCCGCCTACCGCAACAGGCAACCGCCTGACTACGGGAACCACAACATCGGCTTTCGTGTTGCCGTGGACTTGAAGTAATATTTTGCCACAATCGCCAGGAACGCCGCCAGTCCCAAAGCGTAAGGGCAGGCCGGGCCATGTCGGAGTGCGAAGGCCGCCTAGGCTTTCAGCACAGTCATGAACCAGGGCGTTCCTGCGGCGGGCTTCCAGAGCATGGCCAAGCAGGCTTACGCCGCCGGCAGCAGCCTGGGAAACGCCTGACCGGTTCTCTGAATATACGGCTACATTTTCATTCATGACCCGCCGCCAAGGCGGGTCTTTTTGTTGGCGTCCACGAGGAGGCAATAACCGCCTGGCGAGTATATGGATTAGCGGCGGACGCTGCTCCAGCCGGTCAGGAACCATATTTCCGTCCCTCGTCCAGCATGGCCAGGTAATTGTCCAGCGGGATGTAATTGGCGACGCTGTTGCCGGTGCCCAGGCAGTATCCGCCTCCGCTCTGGCAGGCGTCGAGCGTCTTGCGGACGCGGGCGCGGATCGCCTTTTCGTCTGACCTGCACAGGAAATCCACGTCAAGGCCGCCCAGCAGGGCGATCCGCCGGCCGTAGGTCTTCTTGACCTGGCAGACATCCTCGATGGTGTCCTCGAAGCTGTGCTTGGCGTCGATCTTCACGTCGTCGATGAGGTAATCCATGACGTCGTCGAGCTTGCCGCAGGCATGGAGCAGGTAAGGCCGGCCTTTCGCGTGCGACATTGCCGACATCAGCTTGTGCCCTTCCAGGCAAAATTCCTTGGTGTCGGCCGGCGAGATCATCAGGCCGGTCTTGAAGCCAAGGTCGTCGCTGGCCCATACGATCCTGACGCGGTCAAACTGGAGGATGCGTTCAATGCAGACGCGGAAATATTCGATCAGCTTGTCCGCGATGGCCTTGACCAGGTCGCGCTGCTCGTAAAGGGCGTAGCAGAGCGTCTCGTACCCCATAAGCCAGGTCAGCCATTCGGCAAAATGCCCGAACCCGCCCGATCCAATGATGCACATGTCGTCAGGCAGATTCTTCTGCCACCACTCAAAATCCTTGACTGCCGACGGAGTGCGGGGGTCGGGCCAGGGAAACTTGTTGAAGTCGTCCCAGTCGGCGATCGGGCCGTTGTGCTCATCCTGGTAATGCCGCCCGCCGCTCCTGGCCAGGCCGGCCGTGTCCCCGACCGACATGCGGTTGAACTGGATGTCCACTCCGGCCAGTCCGACGCGGACGTAATCGAACCCGCAGAACCGCTGGACGGCCAGATATTTTTCCCTGGCGTAATCGGGATCGTCCGGATTGAGGCCGGCGTCAAGGTTGAACCGCTTGGCAATGGCAGCCTGCACTTCGCCATCCTGGAAAAGCTCGATATTGTAAACCCTCTTGGGCGTGCCCTTTCTCAGGATGTTATCAAGAAACCCCTGCCAATCCGGTCTGAACTTTTTCTGCAACGCGGCGAAAGACATTTTTTTCTCCTGTTAAAAACCGAAGTAAATGCCGAACGCAAGACAGGCATGATAACCCTCCGGCATCCATTCCTCAATATGTTTGCCGTGTCAGGCAAGCAGCTTTTTGATAGTATCGGCGTCAGGCGCCTTGCCGACGACCTTCACAACGCCGTCGACGGCCAGGGCCGGCGTGAGCATCACGCCGAACTTCATGATCTCGTTTATTTCCGTTACTTTCACAAGCTCGTATTCGATGCCAAGCGCCTTGGCGGCGGCCTCGGCGTTATCGGCCAGCTTCCTGCACTTGGGGCAGCTCGTGCCCAGTATCTGGATGGTCTTCATGGTTAGTCAGGCCTGTGCGATCTGTCTGGCTTTGGCGACAACGCCGGCGATCTCGGATTCAATCGCCCGAACGCCTTTTTTCTTCTCGATGCCGAGGTCGGTAACCCTGACATGCACGTAGTTCTTCAGGCCGATGCGGTCGAAAACTTTTTTCGCGCAATCCATCGGGCAGCCGTCGATGACCAGGTTCAAGTCCGCATCCTTTGCGATCTGGACCATGCCTGGAATTTCGGCGCCCAGCCCGGCAAGGCAGAACATCGTGCCGCAGCCGTCGAACATCAGTTGACGGGCGGCGAGGTCGGAAATCTCCGCCACGTTCGCACCGCCTGAGCAGCCGTAGAACAGCACCGTCTTTTTCTTTTCGCTTCCGCAGCAATCTGCCATGTTGGTTCTCCCATAAAAGGTTCTTTAAAAAAGCCAGCCGTAGATCAGGCCGGCGGCCGTTGACACGCCGACCACGAGGCTGATGTAGACGGCGGTTTTGCGAACGCCGATGACGCTTGCGATGACGAGCATGCTGGGCAGCGAGACGGCAGGTCCTGCCAGCAGCATAGCCAGGGCCGGTCCCTTGCCCATGCCGGCTGCCATCAGGCCCTGGAGGATAGGCACTTCCGTAAGCGTAGCAAAGTACATCAGCGCGGCGAAGACGGCGGCAAAGATGTTTGTCAGGACCGGCCATGCGGCCCGCAGCGGACCTTCCCACAGGCTGCCGGACAAACCTGCCGACATCAAAAATGCGTCTGGCTTCTCGCCCAAAAGCATCTGGACGTATTCAGGCGGTATCAGGCCCTCACCGCCGGGCTGGCCGAAGAAAAATCCTGCCGCCAGCACGCCCAGCAGGAGCAGCGGCAGGATCTGTTTGGCGAACCCCCACGTCAGGCCGACCCACTCGGCAGCTTCCGGCCTGGAAAACCACGATCTGAGCATGGCCAGCGTCGCCAGCAGAAAAATTCCGGCGATGAAAAACCTGGCCTTGTGAATCGCCATATAAACCGGCCCCTCGGCCGGCGCGACAGACTCCACAAGGGCCTGGTCGTAGACTTGCGTCTGACCTTTCGCGTCGCGGACGATGACCTGCGTGTCGGTCCGCTCGACGATCTTGCCGGTGAACTGGCTTGCTACCGCCCCGGTCGGGCAGCATCGAATAAGCCCGTGATACTCGCCGGTGATCGACCAGTTTGCGAAGATGAGCACTCCGATCATGCCGGCCAAAAACGCCGCGCTCTTCCAGAGCGGCCGGGCCGGCTGATCGCCCGGCAGATTGGCTGTCGCGGATTGTGCGTTTTGTGCGGCGGAGCGGCGAAAAATAATGTGCATCGCCAGGCCGATCAGGACGCTGAATGAGACCGCCCCGATTACCCTCGCCAGGCCCATTTCCATCCCCAGGATGCGGGCCGTGAAAATTATGGCCAGCACGCTGATCGCCGGGCCGCTGTAAAGGAATGTTATCGCCGGGCCAAGCCCTGCGCCCATCCGGTATATCCCGGCGAACAGCGGCAGGACCGTGCAGGAGCAGACGGCCAGTATCGTGCCCGAGACGCTGGCGACGCCATATGCGACGCCCTTGTTGGCGTCGGGTCCGAGGTACTTCATGACCGAGGCCTGGCTGACAAACGCCCCGATCGCACCGGCGATGAAGAACGCCGGCACGAGGCAGAGCAGAACGTGCTCGCGTGCGTACCATTTGGCCAGGCCAAGCGCCTGCGCCAGCGGCCCGCCGAAGCTCAGCCAGTCTTCCGGCAGGAAGTAAAATGCCAGAAAGACCGCCGCTATTGCCAACAGTTTTATTGTCTCTTTCGCGCGATTGCCCATAATTCCACTTACAGATGGTCCAAAATGTCATTCATTTGTCTGGCGTTGTGGCGGAGCACCTCGTCGAGGCACCGCAGGAACGTCGCGACGCAGGGAACCGCCAGCGAATAAATGACTTTCAGGCCATTCTTTCGCTGGTTGACCAGCCCGGCAGACAGCAGCACCGCAAGATGCCGCGAGACATTCGACCGCCCGGCCCCGACCTTAACGGCGATGTCGCAGACGCACATCGGGCCGGAGCGAAGAAGCTCTATCACGGCCAGCCTCACCGGACTGGCCATCGCCCGGACGATCCGGGACTTCATGCGACACAACTTTTTCTGCGCCATATCCGCCATATCGGAGTTCCGTTTTGTCCACTAGGTTACAATATACTCACATAGTAACTATAAAGTCAACTTGATTTTTCCCCGCGTTTCGGTTTTCCTTTGGGGCATGTTACACAACACAGGCGGATCGGTGCGGCTTTTCAACAGAAAATTTGGGGCAATTGATCCTGTTCCTTGATGGAGACCTGACAATGAGAAACATTATCGGCGCTGCTGTGGCAACAATTTGTCTGGCAATGATTCCCGGCTGCGATCCGTCCGGCGGGGGCAAAGGCATGGTGGTCCAGACGCCCGAGACCGCCGAACCGGCCGGCCTGCGAGACTCGGCCGAAAACATCCAGTCGCTTATCGACCAGACGCCCGACGGCAAGACGCTCGAAATCCCGCTCGGCCGGTACAAGCTGGACAAGGGGCTTGTCATCCTGGGTAAAAAGGGCCTGAAAATAGTCTTCGCGCCCGGCAGCAGGATCATAATAAGCGACCCGGCCCAGACCGCCCTGACGATTCGCGAGTCGTCTAACATACGCATTGAGAACGCCTTCATTAAACAGGCGTCGCCGGCCAAATCCGGTGGGAACGGCGTGTCGGGCGGCCCGGCCGCCGCGGTCCGTCTGGAAAAGGCCGACTCCGTCAGCCTGATCAACTGCGAAATCTGCGGCGGACACGATGCCGGAATCATGGCAGCAAACAGCCACAAGATCGAGGTCCGCAACTGCTTCATCCACCACAATGCCGCGGCGGCGTTCAGGATACAGGAGTGCGACCGCATCAAGATCGCAGACAACCTGATAGAAAACAACGGCGCCGCGTTCCAACTCGACGCCGTCAACAAGGTGGACATGTATAACAACACGACCAGCCGCAACGGCGGGTATAACGGTGAACCACTTAACGACTCGCCGGGACTTGGACGTTGATGTTTTCTGCCGGCCGTGTTAGAATATCGCCGTCGGAATCGGCAATAGAATTACCAGGCGGAGGCCGGCCTTCCGCGGCCCGCCGCGCGATCAAAAAGGAGTTTGCCATGCGATCTTGGGGAATATCGGCTCTGGCAGGAATTCTCTGGCTTCTTTTATTCGCGTCATCTGCCCGCCCTGACGGGGCTTCCGACACGGCCCAGGAAGTGTTTGAGAAGCTTTACGGCGCGGAAGTCAAAAAAGCAATTACCACGCCAGACAAAAAAGACGACGTCGCGCTGGCCGAGCAGATTCTGAACGCCGCCCGGGGCCTGTCCAATCAGCCGGAGCTTCTGGCCCTGATGTGCGACAAGGCCGCCGAACTGGCGTCGAAGGACCCGGCCGGTTTTCAACTGGCCGAAGACGCCCTCCGCCTGCTCATCAATAAAGTTCCGGCAAGCAGGCCCGCGGCCCTGGATCGTCTGGCCGGGATGAAGGAAAAAGAGCTTCAGTCGGCCCAGCCCGACTCGAAGTTGCGGCTGAGCGAGGAATTGATTGCGCTGCTGGGGCAGATCGCCGACGCCAAATCGCAGGCCGGCGACATGGCCGGCGCGATCCAGACGGTCAACAAGGCCATGGGGCTGGCCGCCGCCAACAAGTCGCCGACGAAGGACGTCCTGGCGGCTAGGATAAGGACCTTGACCGAAAGGCAGAAGACGGCCCAGGACGTCGCCAATCTTCAGACCAAAATTAAAAACGACGAGACCGACATCCAGTCCCGCAACCAGCTCATCATCCTGCTGGTAACCGAAATGGACGACATCAAGCAGGCGCAGGACCTGATCACGCCGCTTGTCAACGAGCAGTTGAAACTCTACGTGCCGCTTGCCGCCAAAAACATCAAGGATCTCGCCGACAGCGTCTGTCAGGAATTGGGGGACTGGCATTACAGGCTGTCGAACGGCGCGACAAACGCGGGCAAGATCAATGTGCTGCGGAAGGCTGTATCGTATTACCAGGCTTTCATCAGCAAGCATCCGGCAGCCGACATGGCAAAAAGCACCGCCGAACTGACGCTGACCAAGATTCAATACGAACTTGCCGCCCTGTGCGACACGTCGGCCGTCCAGGACGGAACGCTCTTCTTTTTTGAAACCTTTGACCGTGTAAGCAGGCAGTCCCAGCCGGAAGCATGGGACATGCGCAAAAACGGACCCGACAAGGTTGCCGTCGGCCCCGAGAAGGGCAACAACGTGCTCGCTCTGGTTACCAAGGATCCGGGCCAGCCGGCCTACTGCGAAAGGCTGATACCGCTCGATCCGCAGTGGAACAACCTGACCGTAACGGCCAGACTCAAGGGCAGGAACATCAAACTGGGAGCGGGCTATCCTAATGGGGCCAGGCTCACGCTGCGGGTAACCGACACGACCATGAAAGATTACAGTTGGCCGATACCGGCTTTCGCGATCTACGGCGACTGCGACTGGAAGAACATGAGCATTACGCTGAACGTGCCGCGAGGCGCCAGATACATAAGGCTTGAACCGGGATTCATGGGCGGGGCCTCCGGCGAATTATATATAGACGATATAAGAATCTACGCCAATTCCACACCCGTCGCCCTGCCGTATCAGCAGGGATTCCCGGAAGGCAAATTCGCGAAACTCGACGAGTTCGGCATCCCGGCCGGCTGGACGGCCGATCCGTCGAGAGTTATCTTCGTGAAGGAGGCGGACAAGTCGTTCCTGCGTCTCAAGAAGGAACCTAATGAACCTCCGCCGACGGCGATCACATATGTCAAGGTTGATCCGAAATGGCAGGCCGTCAGGGTAACCGCCCAGGTGAGATGTTCCAATTTTCCTCCGGCCGTCGATTACTATTTTACCAGCGGACGGATCATGGTGTTCCCGGAATTCAACGAGTGCGTGCTGGCCGGCCGTTATCCCTATTCGCCGCCGTTCAAAAAGGACACGAACTGGACGGAATTCAAATATGATTTGAATCTTCCCAAAGAGACTTACAGGTTAAAGATCGAGATTGTCATGGACCTGACGCCCGGCGTGTTTGACGTGGCCGACGTCAAGGTCGAGCCGATCGACAAGCCTCCCGCAAAACCATAGCCGCGCGTTTGAAAAAGGCGATTATTGTGCCGCGGCCATCTTGGCCGCGTGTACCGCAGGCGTCTCGCCTGCGGAAATCTTAAGCAAAGCCGTGGCATTTGAGGGCAGGATGCCCTCGTTACACGCGGGCGAGACGCCCACGACACATTTTCAACGGACTGATAGTACTACATACAACGCTACAAGGACCAGTTTTTACCAACATGGTCAACTCCAATTGCTTTATTGCGCCCCCTCAGGGCTTGAATATTGGGGGCGGCCGGTTTCCTGGGGCGTTGCCCCAGGCTTGCATATTGCGCCCCGTTGGGGCTGCACGATCTCGCCGGCATTGGGAAAATAGGCAATTCAACGTTTGATGAACCGGCCGATGGATGTTACACCCCGAAGGGGCAACCATATGACAGCCCAGGGCAACGCCCTGGGAAAATCG
>JACRIL010000057.1 GCA_016235825.1 Planctomycetota bacterium | reverse complement strand
GCCTCGCGACGAATCAAGGTTGTGGACGACTAAATCGACAAGCCCTGGCGCAGGGGGCTTTATGAGTGGTTCGCCGACGGGTTCTTTTTAAAGCCCCGCATGTTAATGCGGGGATGCTGTTCCGTGAATTTGTGATTTTATCGCCATATTTGACCAGATATGATATGAATGGCCGATGGATGTTTCAGCCCTGAAAGGGCAAAATATGACAGCCCAGGGCAACGCCCTGGGAATCAGCAAGAATTAAAATTGTAAGCCCTGAAGGGGCGAAATAAGGTGGCCGTTGGCTATCAGGCGTGCAAAACGGTTTTCGGAGTGTTGCAGCGTCGGCAAACCATGTTTGGCGGGCAAACGCATCCTGCTGTGCGTAACCGGCGGGATAGCATGCTACAAATCGGCCGACCTGGCAAGCGCCCTGGTGCGGGCCTCGTGCCAGGTCAGCGCCGCCATGACCGACGCGGCCCGAAAATTCATCCAGCCGCTGACGTTTCAGACGCTCACGCGCCGGCAGGTCTTCACCGATATGTGGCAGTCGTCGGATGATTTCAGCTCGCAGCATATCGCGCTGACCGACTGGGCCGATCTGATGATCGTCGCGCCGGCCACGGCCAACATCATCGCAAAGATGGCCTGCGGAATCGCCGACGAACTGGTTAGCTGCCTGGCCCTCAGCGCCGCCGGGGCCTGCCCGATCCTTATCGCCCCGGCCATGAACGACCGCATGTGGTCCGCCCCCGCCACGCGGGAAAACATGGCAAAGCTCGTCGCCCGAGGCGTTCACGTCGTCGGGCCGGCCACAGGACGACTGGCCTGCGGAACCACAGGAACCGGACGAATGGCCGAACCGGATGAAATCTTCGCCGCCGCCGCAAAAATCACTGCGACGAAAAAGAAATCCCGCTGACCCGCCGCGGACCCCGGCCTGCATTGGGATAGATTATAGCCAGTCAATCAGGAAAAGGAGAAGAAGATGGCAGCCAAAAAGATACTGATGCTCGTGGGCGACTTCGTGGAAGACTACGAGGCGATGGTCCCGTTCCAGATGCTGCAGATGGTGGGGCACACGGTTCACGCGGTCTGTCCGGGCAAAAAGGCCGGCCAGAAGGTCCGCACCGCCGTGCACGACTTCGAGGGCGACCAGACCTACAGCGAGAAGCCCGGCCACAACTTCGCGCTCAACGCCGACTTCGACGCGATTCGCCCGCACGATTACGACGCGCTGGTCATCCCCGGCGGCCGGGCGCCGGAATACCTGCGAATGGACGAAAAAGTGCTGGAGCTGGTCAAGCACTTCGCCTTCGCCAACAAGCCCATCGCGGCGATCTGCCACGGCCCGCAGTTGCTTGCCGCCGCCGGCGCGCTGGCCGACAAAAGCTGCTCGTGCTACCCTGCCGTCAAGTTCGAGGTCCTCAAGGCCGGCGCAAAATACGTTGAGGCCAACCAGACATACTCAAACGCCCACGCCGACGGAAACCTGGTAACCGCCCCGGCCTGGCCCGCGCACCCCGAATGGATCAAAAAATTCCTCCTCCTGCTCGGCAGCACAGTCAAGGCGTAAATATCAGGAGATCAATCGTGTTGAAGAAGATTCTTTTGCTGCTGCCGGCTGTTGTCGCAATCGCCGTTGCCGGGTGCAAGGACAGTTCCGCCGATCAGGATGCGCTGGCGAAGATCCGCCAGGCCGGCGTGATCCGCTGGGGCGCCGACGACAGCGGCGGCGGGCCGTTCGTGTACAAAGACCCGAACAATCCCGGCAGGAGCATCGGCTTCGAGGTGGACATCATGGATTGCGTCGCCCGCCATATAGGCGTGCGCCATGAGATAGTGCTGAACCAGTGGGACGAACTGATCCCGACCCTCCAGGCCAAGCGATGCGACATCGTGATGAACGGAATCGAGATCAACTCCGAGCGGCAGCAGCGGGTGCTGTTTTCGACGCCTTATTATCTTTACGAGCAGCAGTTGACCGTCCGGGCCGAGGACAAGGACAAATACAAGACGCTGGCGGACCTCAAGGGTCGCAAGATCGCCACGCTTTCAGCCGCCCAGGCCAACGAGGTTCTCAAGGAGGCCGGCTTCACCGGCGACCAGATTCAGCCGCGGCCGGACTCGCAGACGCCCTACGACGAACTTGAGAACAAGCGGGTGGACGCGGTGCTTCAGGAGAATATCATCGCGGCCTTCTACGCCGACCCGGCCCAGAAGCCAAAGCTCTTCAACGTGCCGCAGACGTTCGCCCCCGGCCAGTATGGCGTGGCCGTCCGCAAGGGCGACGAGACGCTGATGAACGAGATCAACCGCGTGCTAAAGCTGATGATGGAAAACGGCGAACTGGCGGAGATTTATCAGCGATGGCACATCTGGAACGACCAGCAGCGGCAACTGGGCATCAAGCCGAAGGCGGCGCAGACCGCGCCGGCGGAAGAAAAAGCCACCTTCGACGTCGTGCTCAAGGCAGCCGGCGACAGAAAGATCGGCGTCATCAAGGTGGTCCGTGAAGCCACCGGCCTGGGCCTCAAGGATGCCAAGGATCTTGTGGACGGCGTCCCGAAGATCGTGAAGGCAGCCCTGCCGAAGCAGGAGGCCGAAAAACTCAAAAAAGCACTCGAGGACCAGGGCGCGACAGTGGAACTCAAGGAGCAAAATTAGCCCGCGATGGCGATTATCGACTTCCTGCTGAAAGACATATTCCTGCTGGACCTGCTGAAGGCGGCCGGCTACACGCTGCTGCTGACGGGCACGGCTATGCCGCTGGCCGTGGCGCTGGGTCTGGTTCTGGCGGGCCTGAGGCTTTCGCGTCGCAAGTGGCTTGCCTGGCCGGCGGCGACGTACATCGAGGTCATCCGCGGCACGCCGCTGCTCGTGCAGCTTTTCCTGATCTATTACGCGCTGCCGCAGTTGGGCGAGTATTTTAACACCGACTGGCTGACGTGGGACAAGTTGTACGTCGGGATATTCTGCCTGGGGGCCAACTACGCCGCCTACGAAGCGGAGATCCTTCGTGCCGGCCTGGAGGCTGTGGACAGGGGCCAGCGCGAGGCGGCCCTGTGCATCGGCATGAGCGAACGGCAGGCGTTTCAGCGTGTGGTGCTGCCGCAGGCGTTCCGCATTGTAGTGCCGCCGCTCATCAACGACGTCATCGCCATGCTCAAGGACTCCAGCCTGGTCTTCGTCATCGGCGTGCAGGAGCTGCTGACCGTGGCGATGGCGATCGGGCGCAGCCGCTTCACCGTGCCGCGAATGATGGTCGCCGCCGCCGTGCTTTACCTTGTGATGTCGATGGCCTGCTATTTCCTGGGCAAGTATCTCGAGCGCCGGCTGAAGGTGCAGGCCCGCGCCGAACTCCAGCAGCATCACGGGCATTAAAATGGCCGGCAACGAAATCAGGACCGAGCCGTCGCTGCCCTTTCCGCCCCAGCGGGAGCGTCCGATGCTGGTCGCCGAAGGCCTGCACAAGAGTTTCGGCCGGCGGCAGGTGCTGCGAGGCGTGAGCCTGGAGGTCCTCAGCGGCCAGGTCATATCGATCATCGGCCCAAACGGCAGCGGCAAGAGCACCTTCCTGCGATGCCTGAACCTGCTTGAACAATACCAGCAGGGGCGGGTGTTTCTCGACGGGCAGGAGGTTTCCAGCGGCAAGCCGCAGAATCATCATCCCGGCCGGGCCGAGCGGGCTGCAGCCCGCCGCCTGCGATGCCGCATGGGGATGGTCTTCCAGCACTTCAATCTCTTTCCGCATATGACCGTGATGCAGAACGTTTCGGCCGGGCCGCTGCACGTGCTGAAGATGCCGCCGCGTGAGGCCGCCGCCGTCGCCGAGGCTGCGCTCCGCAAGGTCGGCCTGTGGGAAAAACACCCGTGCGACCCGGCCACGCTTTCAGGCGGGCAGAAGCAGCGGGCCGCCATAGCGCGGGCCCTGGCCATGAACCCGGAAATCCTGCTGCTGGATGAGGCGACCTCAGCCCTGGATCCCGTGATGACCAAGGAGGTCTTTCGCGTCGTCCGCCAACTCGCCGCCGAAGGCATGACCATGCTGCTGGTTACGCACGACCTGGACTTCGCCCGGGCCATCTCAGACCGCGTGGTATTCATGGACGCCGGCCTGATCGCCGCACAGGGCGAACCCGACTACATCTTCGGCCAAAGGCCCACCGAGTCCATCCGCCAATTCCTCTCCGCCGCCGATTGACGGAATAATTTACATCATAAAAATTTACTATTAGTTAAGAAGATGATGTATGGGTAGAAGGGGAAGTATTTAGCTGGCTTCGCCTGACGGTGGATCGGATTTTTTCTATAGTATCAAGCAACTCATCTTCAGGGATAAGCACTTTATGTTTTGCCTTCTTTAAAGGTTCTATAGCCCTGGGATCGCCAAGTTTGCCCAGGGATTCTACTGCTTCTCCACATACATCTGGTAAATCATCGTTCTCTAATATCTGAATTAGCGGTTCGACTGCTCTTTTGTCTCTCAGTTCGCCAAGGAAATAAACTAAAATCATTCGACGTCCTCCATCTTTTTCATTTCGTAGCAATTGAATGAATGGATCAACTGCTCTTTTATCTCCAAGTTTACCAAGGCTGTCAACAGCAGCTGAGCGAACCCATTTATCTTCATCATTCTGCAATGCCTGAATCAACGGCACTACTGCTTCTTTATCGCCAATGTCTCCCAGAGTCCAAGCTGCCCACGTTCTGACATCACCATTCTTATCATTCAGCAAAACCTGTTTCAGTGGTTCTACCGCTCTTTTATCGCCGACATCACAAAGCGATTGAGCGGCCCTATGGCGAATCTCGTCATTTTCGTCATTAAGGAGGGAAATCAGTTCCGGCGTAGCAACAGGTCCGATATCCGTAATTTCTTTTTTGACAAGTTCCCTATTCCTCGGTTTTGGCTTTTCATGCAGCAGGAAATCCAGTTTCATTTTCCTGAGGATTCTTTCAGTTCGTGTGTCGGGGTATTCGGCCGCCTCATAGACAAGCTCGCAAACCCTGCGGTCGATGGCGGTTGACTGCCAGTACCAGCAGAAACCACCCGCGCCGCCGGCGAGGAGCAGCACGATCGACGACAGCCAGAATAACTTGCGTTTCCGGGTCATTCCAGGGGTATTATACCTCGGCCCGTCTGGTTCCAATGCCGCATTTTTGTTGAGAAAATGAAATTTCCGGTGAAAAACCTTCTCCCGAACCGCCCCGGCGGGGCGGAGGAAATTCGCGGATAATTTAAAACTCCCCCGCCGCTCCGTGGCGGGAAAAAAGAACACACATTTCCACGAGTTCCGCATCGGACGGCAAAAGCCGTCCTCCGCTTCACTCGTGGCTACAACCCTTCGCCACTTCGTGGCGATACATTGTTTGATTCTCCTCCCTGTAACTGACCCATTACCGTCAGGGCCGGACAAAATTCTTGCGTTATGGCGGAAGAAACAATTAAAATGTCTATATGCGCCGACCTAGCTCAACGGTAGAGCACGGCTTTCGTAAAGCCGGGGTTGAGGGTTCAAATCCCTTGGTCGGCCTTGCTGGGCGATCATAGTTAGTTTGGTTCAGCCTGTCCCGCCCCAATTCCCACCATTTGCCGACCCTGCCAACCATGCCGTCAGGCTTTGCCGGCCTTCTGGTCCTGGTACATCTGCCAGAACAGAATCCACGGATCGAGGGAAATCGTATCGCCGCAGTCGTGGATTTTGAAGACAAAATGGCTGTGGTCGACGACGCCCGACAGAACGCCGGCGCCGCTGGCGAACTGCCGGCCCTTCCTGATAGGCTCGTGCTCCCTGACCGTCAGTTCCGTCATATGATGAGCTTGAAGAATCCATTCCGCGCCGTTGGGCCAGCGATGGATTCCGCGCCAACGGTTATTATTGTGCCCCATTTTCAGGCTGTTGAAATAGAAGTGATCGTCAATATCGAGCGGCACCCACAATGGCGTGCCCCTGGGGTGGTTGATGTCCAATCCGCCGTGGGCGGAGGCGCCGTGGTATGCGCCAAGCCAGCAATCCTCGCCGCGGTAACAGTTCTCGATCTTCAATCCGCCTTCCGGCAGCGGGCACCATGGATGAACGTGATCGGGACAGATTCGCAGCGAGGCGTCCTGGATGCCAAACCGGGCGTGTTTGTGCGGCCGGCACTCGCCGTGCGCTTCTACGAGGAAATCGAAGATGTCGTCGACGGCGTCAAACCAGATTCGCAAACCGGCGATTTCCCACGGTTCGTAGAAACTCCGTTGCGTGGAGACCTCACGTTCAAGGACGTGCTCGCGGCCGTTGATTTTCAGCACGCAATCGAAGCTGTAGTCAGTTCGTCCGGCAACTTCCTCCACGCGGAGCTGCTTGAGCGTGGTTCGCAGGACGCGGGCGGATGTTTTAACCAGCTCGACCCGGACAACATCGCCACAGAGCAGTTCAAACTCCTCGTACTCTCCGCGATTCATCTCGATAGCGGTAAGCGTGTCTTTGAATTTTCGTTTCATTGCGGCTCGTTTATTTCTTCGGCGACGAGGCGATTATGGAAACCACGTCCAGTGTCAGTTCCTGCGTGTAGGTCTTGTAAGGCTCGTATCGTGTAACCACGCCCTCGGAATTAACTATAGGCCGCGAGACCTCGAGCTTTTGATCGAAGGCCAGCACCACCCATTCGCTGCCGCCGAACACCCCGTCCTTGAAAGGCATGAAAAAACTGGTGGACACGCCCTTGCCCTGGCCGGCGGGGGATTCGGACATCTTCATGTCCTTGCGGCGGGGATAAACCGCCAGTCGCGGGTTGAGCAGCGTTATGTCCACCTGGCAGTCCGTATTGACCTTGTCGATCTCGAAAATCGAATGGATGCGATATTTCATCTTGACGTCGTAATCCACCCGCACGGACACGCTGGTCGGCTCGTAAAATTTCGGCGCGTAAACAGCCAGACCTTTATCCGAGGCCTTGACCTGGACGGCCTTGGGCACCTGCGGGCCTTTTATCTCGCCCGAGACGGCCATTGTAACCGGTATGCCGTGGCCGGGAATACTGGTCTTGATCTGAGTGGCAAACGGGGTGCTTATTGTCGGCAGAACGTCGATCGTGAAGGGGACAACGGCAGTGTCCATCTGGGTGCCTTCCACGAACAGCCCCAGCCGCAGCTCGAACTGCTGCGGATCCTTGACATCCGGGGTAAAAAGTTCGCCGAGAGTAACCAGGAAGGGGATGCCCGCCCGCGTGTGCGCCGCGACTGCGGCGTCGGCCATCAATCCGTCCTGGCCCTTGATCTTGACGAGCGTGCCCTTGGAGGTGTTGTGGAGCTCCAGAGTGACGCTGACATTGTGGTCGCGGTCGTCCGCGTTGCAGACCTCCACGCCGCCGCTGGCGGAATTGTTTTCGTCGGCCACGTAGCCGATGCACAGGCTTGTAACGTCCGGCGGCATGCTTGCGGAGACAGGCCCGCTCTTGCTGCTGGATAGCATAGATTTGGCGAGCCATCCGATGCCGCCGGCGCAGCTGCCGTCCCATGTGAGCATGTATGCCGGCCCGGCAGGGCCTTTATCGGTAAGAAACCAGGCCGAGTTCGGCAGGACGTTCAATGTTACCCGCGGCCGCTGCACGTCCAGCGCGGCGGGCAGGGCAATCGTTACAAACACGCCTTTCATGGACATCTCGACGCCCATGTACTTCTGCGTAATTTTAACGATGTCCGCCTGGCTGCCGGTGAACTGGGGATTGATGCCGTAGAAGTTTCCATCCTTGTCGAAGCCCAGCAGGATGACGGCGTGGGGGCCGCCCGTATTGGCGTCTTTCATTTCGCTGGAGCCAAAGACGACGGGGATCCCCTCGCCGAGCGTTCGCATGATATACCGCTTCATTGCGCCCATGTACGGGGTGTCGGTGGCGTCGAGCAGGGCTTGCCAGAGATATATGTCAGGTTCGACGCCCGAGTGGGCCTTGATGCCCGCCGAGAATCCGCCCAGAAACCGGGCCCCCAACGGCCTCAGGCCGGCGCGGGAGATTCCGGATTCCTCCATGAGCCTCCATATCTCCCTCACGCCTGGCTTGACGGCCTTGCAGGCCATCTGAGCCGACGTGGCCAGGCACTCGGGACTCTCGCCCTGGTAATAGACGGGGACACGGTTGGACGACGGGGCCACGTTCTCGGGCGGCGGATCGATCCAACTGCCGATCTTTTCGCCCAGAATCGCGGCGCCCTTCACGAGCACACCGGCCGCAAAGGTGAATACGATGACGCTGAAATGGTCGGCCGGGGCGACCAGTTCCGGGCCGTGAGGCGTCATTTCGATGGTTGCGCCTCGGCTGACCTCGATAACCCCGCCGGGGCCCAGATGTCCGACCATGATGTCATCGGCGTCCCTGGCCTTGGCCTCCTTGGGAAGCCCCAGGCGCACCTGTGCGGCCTTGAGGAGTTTCTCGGGACAGGTTACGTCCAGAACAATCCGCCGGTCGGAAACTCGCGTGCGAAACAGGCTCTTGGGGTCGATACGCTTGACGGTAACCTCGCAGGCCTTCGCCAGCGCGCCGGGCGGGAATTCCACCCGGATGCCGTCTGATAGCTTGACGGCTCCTCCTGCTGCCGCGTCGATCCGCCCGGTCGCCGACTCGACGACCACCGGCGCAACCGGCTGGGACGACGCCGACCGCGTCGCTGCCTGCGATGCCGGCTGGCTGGAGGAACTGCCGCTGCTGGTGCTTCCTCCGCCATCAGACGTTTTCTTGTCCGGGCAGCCGATGAAGATTCCCAATCCGGCGATAGCCAGCGTCAGCAGTGCGATGCGTCTCATGTTCGATTCCTTATGGTTCCGATCGGTTTCCGATAGAATATCGCAGTTTGAGTATATACTGCTCTGAGGCTCACGCGTCAATTCGCCTTGCCAACATCCTTGCCGGTCTTTGAAGATATCATGGATAAGCCGAATCATCGTTTCTGAATCACAGCCACGGGCGCAAGCCTGCGGGTTAAACGTCTCCAGTCCTGCTTCAGCGGGACGATTGATGCTGCGATTATCATCTGACGTTCCGGAAATAGTCAACTGGACCGCATGGGCAATGTGGGCAATGACTGCGGAACTGCGGCATTTTGCAAGAGCATTGGGGATCCATGACCAGGAAAAACACCCGCCACCATATGGAAGCCGGTTTACAGGGCGTTTTGAGCCGACAAACGCGGCAAAAGTCGAGTTCAGACAATGCCTCAAAATTCGGGGGCTACTGGTTTTCCTGCGGAGGCTGCGCCACCTGTCGCGTCGGAAGGATGCAGGCCTTGGCCTTGCCGGATTTTTTGGCGGTATACATTGCCTGGTCGGACGCGTCGAGGATGTCGTCGGCCTTGATGAATTCCGGTCCGCAGATGGCCACGCCTATGCTGGTGGAGATTTTCACGACCGCCTCGCCTATGTCGATGGGCTGGCTGACAGCCTTCAGGAAACGGTCGGCGGCGTGCTGGGCGTCCTGCGGCCCGCGGATATTGGTCAGAAGAACCGTGAACTCGTCGCCGCCCAGCCGAGCCACGGTATCATGACTTCGTATGCACTGCTTCAGCCGCTCGGCCACGATGACAAGCACCTTGTCGCCGGCGTCGTGGCCGTAGGTGTCGTTGACCGGCTTGAAGCCGTCCAGGTCCATGAACAGCACCGCGAATTCCTGGCCGCTGCGGTGGTATTCGTCCATCGCGACGTTGAGCCTCAGGCCGAACGTCTGGCGGTTGGGCAGGCCGGTCAGAACGTCGTGCATGGCCTGGCGGGCGAGCTGCTGCTCGCGGGCCTTGCGCTTGGATATCTCCTGCTGGACGACAAGGAAGTTGCTTATGTTGCCCGACCTGTCGTGCAACGGCTTGAGTTCCACGTTGACCCAGTGCTTGTCGCTGCCGCGAATATACGTCAGCAGGTCAACCTGGCAGCTCCTCTGCCTCTTGATGCACTGGCGGATCTGTTCGACCACCTTGGCGTCGCTTTCAGGCCCGATGATCACGTCCAGAATGTTCAGGGCCTCTACCTCCAGCAGCGAGTAGCCGGTCAGTTCGGTGAACGTTTCATTGACCCAGACGATCTTGCCCGTGATGTCGGTGCTGGCCATCGCGGTGTTGGTGTAGGACATGATCGTGCCGAGCTGGACGACCTGTCCTTCGGCCCGTTTGAGCGCTATTTCAAGGTTCTGCACGTGCGCCATTTCGCGCTGAACCGCCCATACGGCCAGGATAACGCCAAACAGGCCCACCAGAGAAATGGATGCAACCGCCACCGTGGAGTTCATGGAAGACAGAAACAACATCAATCCGGCGAAGATGCACCATCCGATGCACAGCCCGATCATGTGGGGCATCAGATTCGGCGGCGGCAGTCTGAATTCCTGTCTTGCCATATAATGATTGTCGGAATTGCCTGAGACCGGTTTGACGACCGCACGGGCCGGAGCGGTTCTGAAAACCGGCCCTTGCCTCCCTGGCAACCGTCCGACCCGGAATGATGCCCTGAATCGGGTCAAAAATCAAACAATATTCGCGCCCGATGAAAAATCGGCTCAAAGATTTTCCGTCCGCCGCCGGCCGGATTTTGCCCTTGTCGGTTCAGGCGAATAGGGCCTCGACAAACTGCTCCGGGTCGAACGGCTCGATATCCTGATACTTCTCGCCGATCCCGATGAACTTGACCGGCAGGTTGACCTCGTTGCGGATGGCCACGACGATTCCGCCTTTTGCCATGCCGTCGAGCTTGGCCAGCATGATGCCCGTAACGTTCGTGGCGGCGGTGAAGGCCTTGGCCTGGTTGATGGCGTTCTGGCCGGTCGTGGCGTCGAGCACGAGCAGCACCTCGTGGGGGGCGCCGGGAATTTTTTTGGCCGTTACGTTGCGTATCTTGGTCAGCTCGCGCATGAGGTTGTCCTGTGTGTGCAGCCGGCCGGCGGTATCGACCAGCAGGACGTCGGCCTTGCGGGCGACGGCGGCATCGCAGGCGTCGAAGGCCACCGAACCCGGATCGCTGCCGCTTCCCTTGATAATGTCCGCCCCGACCCGCCCGGACCAGACGGCAAGCTGTTCGACCGCCGCGGCCCGGAACGTGTCGCACGCGCCCAGGACGACCTTCTTGCCTTGCTGCCGGAAAAACCAGGCCAGCTTGGCCACCGACGTGGTCTTGCCGCAGCCGTTAATGCCGGCCACAAGCACGACCGTCGGACCCGACGGAGCGAAATGCACTGTGCGGTCTGCCTCCGGCCAGTATTTCTTCAGCTCGTCCTTGAGGAACGGCAGGACGTCCTCCGACTTTTCAATCCGCTTTTCCTTGTAGGCCGCCTGGAGATCGGCCACGGTCTGCCGGGCGGTAGCCACGCCGAAGTCGGCCTCGATCAATTTCGCCTCCAGCTCGTCCATCAGCTCCTGGTCCAGTTTCCTGCCGACCAGCAGGGTTTTCAGCCCGCCCAGCAATTTCTGCTTGGTCTTGCTCAGACCCTCGGCCAGTTTCGCGATTGCTTTTCCTAAAAAACCCATATTCGCGGTTTCCTTGTGGACGACAACTGGCAAAGCATATCAATCGCGGACCGATTTGTGAACAACCTGACGGTTAGTAATCGTAGCATGGGCGTCCCGCCCATGAATATCAGGGGCATCTTGCCCCTGAATGTCAAAACACTGCAAAAGCACGGCCGGGACGGTCGTGATACACACGGGCAAGATACCCGTGCTACTGCAAAACAGCTTTTTGACTGTCTGCTGTTTTCACCCATCGAGATATTCGAATTTTTTCGCCGAGCAGCAGGGGCAGTTTTGTCGGCGGGCGGTCGGGCCGGACGCGACAGTCTGGATTGTGTTGGCCCAGAGGTCGAGCTTGAGTATATGGGTCGCGACGGCCTGGGTCTTGCCCGCCAGTATTTTGATGGCCTCCATCGCCTGGATGCTCGCGATTGCGGCGACCGCCGGGCCGAGCACGCCGGCGACCTGGCAGTTGGGGTCCACGCACGGCGGCGGAGGCTCGTCGATCAGGCATCGCAGGCAGGCTGTCTGGCCCGGAACGACGGGCATGACCTGTGCCTCGGCCCCGACAGCTCCGGCGAAGATCCACGGCAGGTTTGTTTTTATCGAATAATCGTTCAACAGGAACCGGGTCTGAAAATTGTCCGTGCCGTCGAGGATCAGATCGACGTCCCTGGCCAGTGCGGCCACGTTTCGCGCCTCCAACCGCTCGACTGCTGTCTCGACGGACAGTCTGCCGTTGATTTGGTTGAGCCTTTCAGCGGCGGCCAGCACCTTGTGCGTTCCGGCGGTGGCGTGGGCCTCGTCGAAGAGCGACTGGCGATGTATGTTGCTCAGATCGACCTTGTCCGAATCGACCAGCCGCAGGAACGCCACGCCCGCCCGCGCAAGCAACTCGGCGGACCACGTGCCCAGCCCGCCGACCCCGACGACCAGCACCTTTCCCTGCCCAAGCCGCTTTTGACCCGCCTGGCCCAGTCCGGCGAATTTTATCTGCCGGTGATACCTGGACTGTTCCGGCGAAATGCTCACTGCGATTCCTCTGCCGGCGGTTCCGGGTTTTCGGCCGGCCCCTGCCGGCCAGCCTGGTCTGGCTGATCCGCCTGCTCATGCTGATCGGCCCCGTGCGGGCACAGTTCCCTCATCACCGAGTCCAGCACGCCGTTGACGAACCGCGGGCTTTCGGCCGACGAAAATTCCTGGGCCAGTTTGATCGACTCGCTGATAGTTACCTTCGGCGGGGTCTTGCCCGACCGCATCTCGTGCACCGCCAGGCGCAGGACGTTGCGATCGACCATCGCCAGCCTGCCCAGTTCCCAGCGTTTCGCGTGGCGGGTTAAAATCTCGTCGCAGGCCGGACGGTCGTCGAACGCCCCGACCAGCAGCCTGCGCGCGGCCGAAACAGTCGCGGGCGGCTCGTCCGCCTCGCCGATGAAAAGGTCCAGCAGGTCCCAGACCTTGGGACCCTGCGCGTCCAGGCAGCACAAGGCCTGAAGGACCAGTCGCCTGGCTTTATGGATGTTGGCGATCACTGTGGCCGCCTGGGAAAAGTTCCGCGAACAACTATTTGCCCTTGGGCAACTGGGCCAGCAGGTTTGTCATCTCGATCGCCGCCAGGGCCGCCTCGGCGCCCTTGTTGCCGCCCTTTGCCCCGGCCCGATCGACCGCCTGCTCGAGCGTCTCGCACGTCAGCACGCCGAAGATGCACGGCACGCCGCTGGCAAGGGCCACGTGCGCCACGCCCTTGGATACCTCGGCCGCGATGTATTGATAATGGTCCGTCCCGCCGCGTATTACGGCCCCGACGCAGATGACGGCGGCATACTTGCCGCTGCCCGCCAGCCGCTGGGCCACAAGCGGAACCTCGAAGCTGCCCGGCGACCATACAACCTCGATGTCCGCCTCGCGGACGCCGTGGCGGGTCAGCGCGTCGATCGCGCCCGACAGCAGCTTGCCCGTTACGAACTCGTTGAACCGGCTGACCACCACGGCGAACTTCGCGTCCGCCGGCGGAGTGAGCTTGCCCTGGTATTCCTTCATCGCCAATACTCCTAAGAAATTGCCCGACCGTATCAGAAGTAGGGCGTGCAACCCTGGCACGGCATAGCGGTTTTTAACCGCGAAGCCGGCTTGTTGCACGCGGGAAATTGCCTTTTCATCCTTTACGTATTTATCTTTCGATTCCGCGTGCATCAACCCGGGCCTTCAGCCCGGAACCTGCGCGTCCTGCATCCTGACCTCGTGCCAGTATAGCTCTGCCGGCCGGCCTTCCGCAAGTTTTAACCGGCGACCACCGAATATGCGATTCCTTGATCAGGCGGACATCCACATTTTGGTTGGTGACCATTTTACGATGCATCGTAAAACAGACATGACCAATTTACGATACATCGTAAATTGGTCAATGCCGGTTATTCCGCCGCACCCGTCGCCGAAGATAATCCGCTCGGCCTCGTCGCGGCGGATTTAAGCTTTGCTATCGCTTCCTTGCACTTTCTATAAAGTTCGGAATCAATATCTTCTTGCATTGTTTTTTCGAGTGCACTTATTGCCCTCGGATCGCCCAGT
The DNA here is from genome assembly GCA_016235825.1 of Planctomycetota bacterium. Classification (GTDB taxonomy): domain Bacteria; phylum Planctomycetota; class Phycisphaerae; order SM23-33; family SM23-33; genus JACRIL01. Next base: position 4,023 of record JACRIL010000057.1, on the reverse strand, counting down.
TTGCCAAGGGCCACAGCGGAATCTTCACGAACTCGTTCATCTTCATCCACCAACATAGCATGAATCAGTGGTTCAACTGATCTTTTGTCGCCAAGCATTCCAAGAGCCAGAGCCGCTAAATTGCGAACCGGCCAAGCTTCATCCTTTTCCAAAGAATCTGTAAGTGGTTCGACTGCTCGTTTATCTCCAAGTTTTCCAAGGGCAAATGCTGAAGAATAACGTACCATATAATCTTCATCTTTTTGCAATACCTTTATTAACGGTTCAACAGCCCTTACGTCGCCCAGTTTTTCAAGGGATGTTACCACTGCCAAACGAGTGTTTTCATTTATATCTTTCTGAAATAACCGTATCAACGGTTCGATCGCTCGTGAGTCTCCAATTTGACCAATCGCTTCACACACAAACATGAGAACTTCTTCATTATTATCATTTTTTAACGCGTTTATCAGCGGAACAACGGACCTTTTGTCGCCGACATAATAGAGAATTCGTGCCGCCTCACTACGAACCTGTTCATTTTCGTCATTAAGGAGAGAAATCAATCCTGGCGTGGCAGCATTTCCGATATCCATAAGTTCTTTTTCGATAATATATGTTGCTCTGACTTTATCAGGTTTGTTTTTTAATAAAAAATCCAGTTTCCATTCCTTGAGGAACTTTTCCGTCCCCGAGTCCGGGTAACCGGCGGCCTCGTAGACAAGCTCGCGAACCTTTTGGTCGACGGATGTTGATTGCCAATAATAATATCCTCCGATACCACCGGCCAGGACCAGCAGGAACAGCAGGATTGAGCCAAGCCAGATTATCTTTCGCCTCCGGGTCATAAGTGGGATTATACCACGAATCACAGACAAATGATGTGTTTCTTTGTCCCCCCTCTTCGCTTCTTCCTGGCGAACTGTCCGTATGTTCCGGTTGTTCGGCCATATTTTTCAGCCCGATTCATCGGGCTTAGTCTGTCTGACAGGCCCCCGCTTTAGGGCCTGTTACACGACACAGGAAAATCGGTATGGCTTTTCAGTAGAGCATTTCTCTTGTTATTGCGTTTTGCAAAAGTAATGCAAACGGAATTTGCCGGTCAGATTGCAGGAAATAAGCCTTTTTACAGCGGCCTATCTTGCATTGCTTCTGCGAAATACAATAATATCGGTCTCAGGGGCATGCTAATCTGCAGGTCGTGCAACTTGTTGCGCGACAAAATAACTCGTGTTCAACAAGTTGTACGCCCTGCGATTCCGGCGGGCCGTCAGACTGTTTTGTTTGCCTCTGCGAGCTGGCCGGAGCCGTCCTTGCGTTCGCCGCTGCCCTCGAAGGTCAACTGCTTTTCGTTTGGATCAACCGGCGAGACTTTAAGCGCTACGGATATCTTGGTCTTGTGCTTATATCCGCCGCGGAGGATTTCCTCGCTGACGGGATCCTCGACGAACTGCTCGATTGCCCTCCGCAGCGGGCGAGCGCCGAAGTCGGGGTTGTACCCCTTCTCGATGAGGAACTCGCGGGCCTCGGGCGCCAGTTCGAGTTCCAGGCCGTGCTCGGCCAGACGCTGGCGGACTTTTCGCAACTCGTAATCGACGATGGTCTCCAGATCGACCTTGGAAAGGGCCTTGAATACGATGATGTCGTCCAGGCGGTTGAGGAACTCCGGCCGGAAGTACCGCTCGACCTCCTTGTGGAGCATGTCCTTCATCTTCTCGTAGGTGGTTTCCTCGTCGCGTTTGGCGAAGCCGAAGCCGCCCTTTGATTTTATCAGCTCGGCCCCGATGTTGGTCGTCAGGATCACGACGGTGTTGCGGAAATCGACCCGCCGGCCGAACGAATCGGTCAGGTGGCCTTCTTCCATGATCTGGAGCAGCATGTTGAAGACGTCGGGGTGGGCCTTTTCAATCTCGTCCAGCAGGACGACGGCGTAAGGCCTGCGGCGGATGCGTTCGGTGAGTTGGCCGCCCTCCTCGTAGCCGACGTAGCCAGGGGGCGCGCCGACCAGCCGGCTGATGTTGTGTTTTTCCATGTACTCCGACATGTCGATCTGGACAAGCGCCTCCTCGTCGCCGAACATGAACTCGGCCAGAGCCTTGGAAAGCAGCGTCTTGCCGACGCCGGATGGGCCTGCGAATATGAAGCTGCCCATGGGCCTGCGCGGGTCCTTCAGGCCGCTGCGGGCGCGGCGGATGCTCTTGGCGACGGCCTTGATGGCCTCGTCCTGGCTGACGACCTTCTTGTGCAGTTCCTTTTCCAGTTCCAGCAGCCGCTGGGCCTCTTCCTTTTCCAGCCGGGTCAGCGGCACGCCGGTCATCTTGCTGACCACCTCGGCTATCACGTCTTCATCGACCACGCCGCCGACCTCGGTGGACCGCTCCTTCCACTCCTTCTGCATCTCGTCCTTTTTCTTGCGCGTCTGCTCGGCCTGGTCGCGAAGTTCGGCCGCACGCTCGTAGTCGGCGTTTTTGACGGCCTCGTCCTTCTCCATCTGGAGCTTCTCGATCTGCCCCTCGATTCCCGCCAGGTCGGGCGGCTTGGTCATGGTCTTGAGGCGGACGCGGGCGCCCGACTCGTCGATCACGTCGATGGCCTTGTCCGGCTGGACGCGCCCGGTGATGTACCGGCTGGAAAGCTCGACCGCACGCTCGATGGCCTCGTCGGTGATCCGCACGCGGTGATGCGCCTCGTATCGGTCGCGCAGGCCCTTGAGGATGTCCAGCGTCTGCTCGCGCGTCGGCGGGTTGACGATGATCGTCTGGAACCGCCTCTCAAGCGCGCCGTCGCGTTCGATGTACTTGCGATATTCGTCCAGCGTGGTGGCGCCGATGCACTGTATTTCGCCTCGCGAGAGCGATGGCTTGAGCACGTTTGCCGCGTCGATGGCGCCCTCGGCCCCGCCGGCCCCGACCAGCGTGTGCAATTCGTCGATGAACATTATCACGTTCTTGGCCCGGCGGACCTCGTTCATTACGGCCTTGATGCGCTCCTCGAACTGGCCGCGGTATTTCGTGCCGGCCACCATCATCGCCAGGTCCAGCGCTACGATCCGGCGGTCAAGCAGTATCTCCGGCACATCGTTGGTTACGATCTTCTGCGCCAGGCCCTCGACGATGGCCGTCTTGCCCACGCCGGCCTCGCCAAGCAGGACCGGATTGTTTTTTGTCCGCCGGCACAGGACCTGGATGACGCGGTCTATCTCGTCCTTTCGGCCGATGACCGGGTCGAGCTGGCCCTCGCGGGCAAGGTCCGTCAGGTCGCGCCCGAAATTATCCAGGGCGGGGGTCTTGCTCTTGGAGCGTTTGGGAGCGCCCTCGGCCGGCGGTGCGCCCGGAGGGGCCGCGCCGGAAGCCTCATCCGTCGGCTCCACGCCGGCGCCAAGCAGGTTGAGCACCTCTTCGCGGACCTCGTCGAGTTTCAGGCTCAGGTTCAAAAGCACCTGTGCAGCCACGCCGTCGTGCTCGCGGAGCAGGCCCAGCAGCAGATGCTCGGTGCCGACGTAGTTGTGGTTGAGGTTGCGGGCCTCCTCGATGGCGTATTCGATGACCTTCTTGGCCCGCGGAGTCTGGGGCAGCTTGCCCATCGTTACCATCTCCGGGCCGGGTTTGACCAGCTTCTCGACCTCGATCCGCACCTTGTGCAGCTCGACGCCGAGGTTCTTCAGCACGTTGGCGCCCACGCCCGTGCCTTCCTTCACCAGACCCAGCAGGATATGCTCGGTGCCGATATATTCGTGGTTGAAACGCTGCGCTTCCTGGTTGGCCAGCGCCATAACCTTGCGTGCACGCTCTGTGAATCGTTCAAACATGGTTGCTCCTGTGCCGGCATGTTTCGGCAGGCCCGCCGAAAGACAAGGTCCGCTGCGATTGTCCGACTTCCTGATTGTATATCATTATCGGCGCCGATATCAAGCGGTCCGGTAGCCTATTTAGGCACTCTAACAAAACCTCTGAATCTTGCACCAGCAGATCAGAATGCAGCCGATGATGAGGAATGCTTGATGAATATCGTCCCGTTTTTCATAACGCACCCGCAGCCTGCGGC
>JACRIL010000004.1 GCA_016235825.1 Planctomycetota bacterium | reverse complement strand
CGCGACGATATAACAGCGTATGAACGTCGCAAATTTGCCTTCAGAAGTAAAATCGGAGATAGGCAGGTTCTACAGGCGCTCGGCCATCTCCGGCTGAAGGTTCTCAAAAAGCGACGAGTCGTCTTTGGGACCGAAATTAACGCCCCCGATGCCCATGTAATATCCGGCTTTGACAACTTTGTCGGGCGTCTTGCCGGAGTTTGACGCGATGCGTTTGGCCGCATCCGGATCCTTTATGAGCCTTGGGCCGGCCCAGCAGGCGTAGCTGCCGTTGTTTCCCGTGTCGCCGCCTTTTACAACCAGCTTGAGTTCCTGTTTGCCCGCCACGTCCACGCTGACCCGCTTGGCCGCCATCCCGCCCCTGACATTCCCGCTTTCATAGAGTTTGACGTCGTCGGCCCAGACCTCGAAAACTGCCGAATAGTTGCCGCCCGTCATGTCGTCTATCCCGATGTCGCTGATGAACGTCTTGTATTTCATCCCGAGGTCGAATTTGGCCACGGATAATGGATAGACGCCAAGTCCGGTCGAATACGCCACTCCGTGAATCCTGATCAGGCTGTTGTTGTAGTTGCGGTCTTTCCTGATATCCCCCGAACCGTTTTTGCTGTACGTCCGGATCAGGCTGTTGAGCGGAACAACCGTGCTTTGGTCTCCGGTTTCGTCCTTTTCGTCGTCGCCCAGGGCTGTTAAAGCCAGCCTGCAAATCGTGATGCCGGAATTGTCGTTGCCGGCCGACGGAACGCGCTGGATAGTGAGATTCAGGTCGGTTTTTACGCCGAAATAGGGATCAAGCGGAACGAATCCCATTGTGCCCTCTGTATGCTGATTGCGCGGGTAGTCGGGCCTGAACAGGTTGGTTATTTCAGCAACCGGTTTGTCGTTCACCTTCAGGACCACGGAATGGTCCCAGTTTTTTGCCGCAGCCGGCCTGGCCAGACGCAGCTCGAAAACACCGAGTTTTTTTGAGGCCGTTATCTGCCTGGAGAGCGTCAGCGGCTGGCCGGCGGGCATAGTCATCGTCGTGTCCCAAAAACCGCCCTGTTCATTCCAGGCAGCGGCAAAATCCAATTTTTCCGGGAGTTTTTCCACCTTCCAGCCGGCAATTTGAGGCAATAGCTGCTGCAAGTCGGGTTTGGGCAGTTTGGCCGGATCGACCGTTACGACGGGCAGAATCCAGTCGAATTCGTCGCGGATGTCGAACGGCTCGGCCCCGGCAGGCCTGCCGTTATGCCCGTAGTCGCACTCCAGTATGATCTGTTTGGCTCCTTCGACGTCGATCGGACCGACGCGGATCAGCTTGTCTCCGCCGCGGATATATCCGCTTTTCCAGATCGGCTCGCCAGAGGCCTGATCCTTGTAAATCCTGGCCTCGACGCACCCGCCGCTGCCCGCCGACCGGTCCAGTCCGGCCAGGCAACTGAAGCTCCGGGCGGATTTGGGCATCTCGATGGCGACCTGGCTGAACGAGTGAACGCCTATCCCCAGGTTGGTTACGATATTGCCCGATTCCAGCATCTGACCCCTGACGTTGCAGTTGCGGCGCCAGCGCATCAGCATCCCGGTGTAGCTTTTCTCCGAAACCGTCCTGATGTTCAGGAGCGATGCGAGCATCTCATTAGCCTGGCGGCAACTGATAATGCAGATCGACTCAACCGGCACCTTCACGGCCGACAGGGCCCACGCCGGCTGGATGGCCATAAACGGGACATTCCCGCGCAAATTCGGAAAACCGTAATATTCTCCGCGGGACATCATGGCATGCCTGAAGGTCATTATCCCCCCGTCCGCCGTGGCGAATCGCACCACGAGGCTCTGCGGCGAAGGGCACAGGCCCGTCAGGTCGCGCGTCGAGCCTTCCTCCGGACTCTCGCACGACAGATGCACCTCGGCAAGGTCCTCATACTGCGCCGTTATGACGCTGTCGGCGTCCAGGGCCTGGATGCCGTCGGCCGTCATCTTGAGCGAATTGACCTGTTTCCGCGTGCCGTTCTTGTAGATTATCGTGCCGACCTGGTAATCTTCCACGGGGCTGTCGGTCTGGACGATCCTGCGGACCCTGTCGGCCCGGACGAGAATCTGCTGGGCGTTTCTGTAGGTGATCAGCGGAGGGGCCAGTTCCACGTTCAGCCTGGCCGGCAGGCCGCTGCCCGGATCGGCCGGCAGATATTGTTTTATCTGGCACGCAAGCACGTCGCCGTTCGTGAACTCGATGAACGGGCCGTTCAGATTCGGCTTGCGCCGCACGTCCCAAAGCATCCGGACGGGATTGTTCGGGTCGAAAATGTTCACCCCGGTCAGCGTGGGCGGACGCTGCAGATCCTTCCAGCCGTCCAAAACCGCTCCGGCGATCTCTTTGCCGTCGGCAAGCACAGCCTTGTAGCAATCCACGACTGCCGCCGGCTGTTCCTGCCCGAATGCACCTGGCGCCGGCAAAACGCCGATCAGCAAACCGACGACAAGATTGATTTTTCCTGCCCTTGTCATCACGCAATCCCTGGATATGTGATATGCGACTTTATCCATTCTCTGAAAAACTCTTGTCCAAGGCAAGCGAAAGGTTACACAAATCAGGTTCTCATCCAGAAAACGTGGTTGTTCATTGTTCAGATGTTGCAGCGGGTCCGGAGTTCTTTGCATAGTCAAAGCCGCCAATTTCAAGGCCCGCGGGACCGCATGATAGTAGCACGACAGCTCTTCCGGGAAAAGTTTCCTTACCGCCGGACCAGCCTTGAGGCGATATCGGCCCATTCCCACAGCCGCTGCGGCTGGTAGCGGACCGTGCTGATGTCCTTGAGGATCAGTTCCACCGGGCAGCCGTGCCTGGCGCAGGCCGCCAGCGTTTTCTTCAGGTCGGCCTCGACCTCATCGGGATGCCACGCATCGGTCGCCAGCATCGACGGCGGGGGCTTGCGCGAGAAAACGTAGTCGCCGCCGATGCGCGAGGCCCCGATTTCCACGTCCACCCACGGGCTCATGGAAATCTTGCGAAGGTTGGGCAGCCGGCGGATGATGTCGATCTTTGTGTGCAGCGGCTCGCAGCAGCCGTAGTAGCCCAGCCCGAACCGCCTGTACCACGGGATGGAGTATTCGATCTCGAACTCGTTGTGCATGGCCGGCGAGACGGTCGTGAATATCTGGGCCATGCCGAACGTCCAGAGGTCTTTGGTCCGCATATGGCCGGGGTGGAAACCCGCCGCGGGCAGTTCGTCGGTCCACGCGCCGGTGCAGTGGATAACCCTCTGCGTCGGCCCCAGAAGGTTTTGGGCCTCGAACTGCTCCAACTGTTTCACGTGCGCGTCGTACAGCCGGCGGACAAGACGATGCGCGAACTCCGGCCGGTCGATCAGGTCAAGGATCGTGTTCTCCACGCCGTGCCACTGGACGATCTCGTCCCACGGGGCAAACCGCGGCGTGGCCCCCTCCATCCGCACGCCCAGAATGCCGCCCAACAGTTCGTTGGCCTTCGCCTCGGTCTGGGCGGTGGCCTGCTCATCCAGCGAAATGTGCGGCGGACGGATCTTTTCCAGATCCTCGTCCGTCTTGATCTGATCGAGATAGAAATGCCCGACCACATCGCTGCTGGGGTCGATGGCGGATGTCTGCTCCTCGTTCCGCAGGCCGAAGCCGTCGCTGCGGATCGCCTTCCGCAGGTTCACCATACCGTCGACAACCATATCAACCCGGAAATGTTTCCACATGTAGAGCGTCTTGCGGATGCCCCCCTCGATGTCGCGGGCGAATTCGTCCTGGCATTTCAGGGCCAGTTCCCCGTCCACGTCCATCTCGTTCCAGCAGACCTGGTCGATCATCACCATAGGCCGCACGGGCTTGAGGCTGTTGTTGGCCTTCCACAACCTGACCGTCTCCTGCTGGACCGGCAGGGCCGCTATCTCCGCGACCCGACGGGCCAGTTCCTGAATTACATCCTTGTCGCCGCGATTTATCGTCATGTCTGATTTTTCCTTGAATAGAAGCCCTACAAAAGCGGTCCGCAGCCGCTTCGCCCGATTTCACTATCTATCGCAACCGGTATGGGATGTCAACCGGCCGACGGCCGGCCGACTCCTGTTATCGCTGTTTGCCTGGATGGCCAGGCGAGATCACGCTATGCTTCTTCGCTATTTTGTGCGGGTACTTCGGGCGTCGTTTACACGAAATCGGAGTGTATCTGATGAACCCAAGCACGTGCCAACGGATGCCTTCGTGGCGTTGTAGCACTAACGGGAAATCGTAAAATCGCTTTTGGACGCGCCGCAGATGGGACATTTCCAGTCCGAGGACAATTTTTTAAACGGCGTCCTGGATTGAATCTGGCCGACGGGATCGCCGAACTGGGGATTGTATTTATAGTCGCACTTCGTGCAGAAATAAACGGCGCTGTCAGGGACGTCGGGCGAGGAATGCATAAAAACCAGATTGCCTTTTTCGTCGCGCTGACAGCCGCAATGGGCGAGGCAGACGGCCATCACAGCCGCCGCCAGACTTGCTGAAATTAATTTCCTGGCGCTCATAAACTTATTATCGACCCGTTGAAGGTTTTTCAGAGAAAATATTGCCCGTCTGCCGGCCGGCGAAATCCGGAAAAAGCTTTATCCTTCATTTCCTGCGGAATACAATTGTTGTATAAGTAGTAATACAAATGCAAGAAAGAGGTTTCCCATGCCTGTGGAGATAAAGTGGCTGCTGCACGCGTCATTCAGGCTGGCCGGCGACGGCGCGGTGATATATCTGGATCCGTGGAAGATTCGCGGCGAGCCTCACGACGCCGACATCGTGTTCGTGTCTCACAGCCATTACGATCACTTCTCGCCCGGCGACATCAAGAAAATATCCGGGCCGGCCACGACGGTCGTGGGTTCGGCTGAGACGGCGGCCAAGGATCCCGCCGTAAAATCGGTAAGCCCCGGCGAGGTTATGGCCATCGGCAAAATTACCATGGAATTCGTCCCGGCCTACAACATCGGCAAGCCGTATCATCCTCGCGCGAGCAACATGTGCGGCGTGATCGTGAACATCGGCGGAAAGCGGATATATTATTCGGGCGATTGCGATCTTATCCCCGAGATGGGCAAGCTTGACGACATAGACGCGGCCCTTCTGCCGGTCGCCGGGACGTACACCATGAGCGCCTCGGAGGCTGCCCAGGCCTGCACAGCCATCGGCTGCGCAAAGGCCGTACCCTGCCACTGGGGCGACGTGCTGGGCACGATGAAAGACGCCCAGGATTTCGTCAGTTCGCTCAAGGGCTGCCAGGGCTGCCTGCTCATGCCCGGGAAAACCGTCTCGGTCTGACCTGACGATATCGCTCAAGTTGCGGGGCTGCGCTGGGTAAGCCTATTTCAAATCTCAAATTGGTTTTACGTCCGACGAGGTGCTGCAAATATCCCGAAAGATTCCCCAAAGTCGCGTAAAATCCTTGACCGCCGGGGGTTTCATGCGGACAATGCCGTCTTCCCGCGGCTGATGCCGCGGGCGCCGGGGCCGGCAATCAGGTCTCCCAAAGAACGGATCGGGCCGGTACCGGTTTGAACAGATAATTTTCGGGCATTCTTATTGGACTGTTATGACCGGCAAAAACCTGCTGCTGAAACTGGGCGTTGTTGTGGCGATAGTCGCTATCGGCATTTCGCTGCTGCTGTTTTACGGCCTCAAACTGGGCATAGACCTCCGCGGCGGCCACAGCCTGACATTCGAGATTCGCACGACCGACGCATCCGGCAAGCCCCTCTCGGGCATCGCCGACAGGGGCGATCTGCCCGAGCAGGTCATCTCGATCCTCAAGCGCAGGATCGACCCCAACGGATTCATGTCGCTTGAATGGCGGCCCCTGCGGAACAACCGGATCGAGATCCGCATGCCGATAGCCGACGAACAGTCGCGTCAGGCCAAGAACGCTTACGTGGACGCCCGCGAGAAACTCAGGGAAGGCAACATCCAGCGCAGCTCGATCCGCGAGATCGAGGATTCTCAAGGCCCCGACCGCGTCGCGATGATCGAAAAAATCGGCCGGGGCGACAACGATCTCAATCGCCAGCTCCAGGCCGCCACCAGGGTTTATGACGCGTCGGTGCAGGCCAGGCAGGATCTGCAGACGGCCATCGGCCAGTACGAGAAGGCCTCGATCGCCCTTGCGGCCGAGGAAGAAAAGGACCCTCGCTCGCCCCGGCTGGGCGAACTGCGGGGCAAGGCCAACGCGGCCGGGCAGGACAAGGAAAAGGCCCAGCAGGCCGCCGACAATGCCGCCGCCGAGTATCGCGGCGTGATCGACGGCATCAGGGCCGCAAACATCAACATCCTCGAACTGGAGCGGATACTTTCATTGTACGTCTCCAAGGCCGAGGAAAAACTGCTCACAAAAGACAAGGTGGAGTCCAAGAAGAACTTGTTCGGCAAACAGATCGCGGCTTTAAGGGTCCGCCACAAGCCGCGGGATGCCGAGATAGACGGCGTGGTCGGGCTTTACAAGGACTGGGCCGGCAAGAGAAAGACGTTCGACGACCCGGCCGACCTGAAGCGCCTGGTGGCCAAGAGCGGCGTGCTGAGCTTCCGCATCGCCCCGGTGCCGCAGGAGCGGGCCGCCAAACCCGAGGCGGCGATGATCGCGGTCTCCGCCGCCGACCGCGAAGCGGCCATCAAGAGCCTGGAAAAGGAAGGCCCCGAAGGCCTGCGGAAGAAAGGCGACAAGCTCCAGTGGTTCGCCATCAACGGCGAGGAACACGAGTACGGCGGCCTGATCGTGCACAGTTACGCCGGCACGAGCTACATGCTGCTGTACAACCAGCCCGGCTACATGCTGCTGCGGGGCAGCGGCGACGAGGCATGGACCGTCCGGGCCTTCGGCGGCATCGACGATAAAGGCAGGCCCGCCGTGCATTTCAGCATGGACCCCAACGGCGCCGACAAACTGCGGAAACTGACCAGCGATCACCTGAAACATTGCATGGCGATACTGCTGGACGACGAGGTCTATTCGGCCCCGATCATAAACGGCGTGATATCCGACAGCGGCATAATCGAGGGCAAGTTCTCCCGCGACCAGGTGAACGAGCTGGTTCAGACCATGGAAGCCGGCGCCCTGCCGGCGATGCTCAATCCCAACCCGGTGGCCGAGAGCACGTTCGGGCCGGGCATCGGGCAGGAAAACCTCGAGTCGGCCGTCCGCGTGGCGTACTGGGCGACGTTCGTCATTATCGCGATCATGCTGGCGTACTACATGTTTTGCGGCGCCGTGGCCGACATGGCCCTGCTGCTCAACGTGCTGCTGATTCTGGCCACGATGGCCTTCCTGCGGGCCACCTTCACCATGCCGGGCATCGCCGGCCTTATCCTGTCGATAGGCATGGCAGTCGACGCCAACGTGCTCATCTACGAGCGGCTCCGCGAGGAGCAGCTAAAAGGCCAGTCGGTCCGGATGGCCCTCAAGAACGCTTACGACCGGGCGTTCAGCGCGATTTTCGACTCCAACATTACGACATTAATCACTTGCGCTATCCTCGGCTGGCTCGGCTCGGAGGAAATCCGCGGCTTCGCCATCACGCTGGGGCTGGGCGTTATTTTCAACCTCTTCTCGGCGGTCTTCGTGACCAAATGGATATTCCAGGCGATGCTCGACGGGCGAGTCATCCACAAGCCGCTGAGGATGCTGAAGATCATCGGCGTGGGCAACATCGACTGGATGGGCAAGAAGAAGGTATTCTGGACCTTCTCGGCGATCCTGATCGCCGTGGGCATAGCGGCGACGGCCATGCAGGGCAAAAACCTCATGGGCATCGAGTTCACATCCGGCACGCAGGCGGTCCTGCAATTCAAAGGCGACGCCCTCATTAATAACGAGCTGCCCAACGACAACAACGTCCGCGAGGCGTTCAGCGAGCGGAGCAGGAAGATCGGCAACGACAAACTGACCACGGCGGTCGTCGAGACGGTTATCAGCCAGCGCCATGCCGGCGAGTTCCTTCGCGACCACGACACGAACAAGGACGGCAGGGTCGGCAAGGCCGAATGGCTGGCGCAGGGTAAAAATCCCAGGTTCTTCGACCTGCTGGCCAAAGAGGCCGGCAAAAGCGACGACCTGACTTTGACCGATCTGGAAAAGCACCTGCCTTCGGCGACCTTCCAGGTCTCCACGATGGAGACGAACGTAAAAACGATCAAGGACGTTGCGAAGGAGACATTCGGGACGGCGCTGGACCTGCCGATTCCCTACCAGTTCCAACTCCATCGCGGCAGATTGACCGGACAGGCAGGCAGCCTGCTTGGCGAGAGCGGGCAGGTCGCCCTCTCCGAGAGCGGAATCACGAAGATAGGCAAGTCGGTTGTTGAACAGATCCGTCCGGCATTGCGCAAGGAGCTGGAGGATTTCGAGGACGGCGTTCTGTTCTTTATCACGCTGACGCCGGATAACGCCGAATTGAAGGATTCCAGCCAGGAAAAGCCCGCGATGACGGAGCAGGACCTTCGCCAGCGGATTCGCGAGATGCGTCTCCAGCCCGATTACAACCTGCTCGCAGCCAACCAGTTCAACGTGATCGGCCTGGAACGCGCCGACAAGGACTCATTCAGGTCGTTCCTCGTGGCGGCCCGGCCCGAAGACCCCTCGATCGCAAAGAAGGACGACTCGTGGCAGAAGTTCGCCGCCTCCGAGCGAGGTATGCTGGCAGAGGCGATCAATCGCAGCACGGCGATGGTGGCCACGAACTTCGACGCCGCTATTGCCGGCGAGGCCAAGCAGAAGGCGATCATGGCGATCATCCTGAGCTGGATGGCAATGGTCATTTACCTGTGGCTGCGGTTCGGCTCTGTCCGATGGGGCGCCGCGGCCGTCGTCTGCCTGGTCCACAACACGCTGATTGTCGTGGGTTTCGTGGCGCTGTCGGGCTGGCTGCACTCGACGTTCATCGGCAGGCTGCTGGGCGTGGACCTGTTCAAGATCGACCTGGCGATGGTGGCGGCGATACTGACTCTCATCGGCTACGGCATAAATGACACGATCGTCGTCTTCGACCGGATCCGCGAGAACCGCGGCAAGCTGACGAACGTTACGCAGCAGATCGTCAACGACTCGATCAACCAGACGCTCAGCAGGACCATCCTGACGGGCGGCTCGGTGATACTGGTCGTGTTGATGATGTACATCTGGGGCGGGCAGGGCGTTCACGCCTTCAACTACGCCTTCCTGCTGGGCATCCTGTTCAGCACTTATTCGTCTATCGCGGTGGCCGCCCCGCTTCTGCTGCCGCTGGGCATGAACCTGTTTGGCCCCAAGGCCGCCCCGCCCGCCGAGTCTTCCGGCAAGACGCCGTCGGATCAGTCGGCGGCCACGCAGGTCGCTCAGGACAAAACTCTGCCGTCGGCACAGAATCAGATTCAGAGTCCCTAATAGAATGTTTCGGTGGCGGGTTTGTTTGAATTCGGGAATTTTTGTTTTGATGTGCTCGCCTGACTGACCGAAGGTGTATAATGTGAAGGAATGTAAAAGTGTTTGGCAAGATACGGCAGGTGTTGAAGTTAATGGCCGAAACAATCGGAGATCGCCGATAAATGGCAAATACTGTACCAACAAGTGCTAATGACTTCATTGAACAGCAACTGGATCAACGAATTGATGCTATAGAAAAGGCGATGCAAGCCGACTGCATTGCCCTATGGGGGCCGCTTATCAATGGGGTCGATGACCTTATTCGTATCGAAATCGAGGAGTTGAGGAAGCGAAGCAAGAAAAACAAACTCGTTGTAATTCTAACCTCTGGCGGCGGTTATGCGGAAGTCGTGCAAAGGATTGCAGAAACATTGCGACATCATTACATGACGGTTGAGTTTATCGTCCCAAATTATGCGTACTCGGCCGGCACAATCCTGGTCATGTCAGGAGATGCCATCCATATGGATTATTACTCCCGATTGGGGCCGATTGATCCGCAAGTGCCGACAAAAGACGGGAAACAGGTTCCAGCACTCGGGTATCTGGAAAAATATAAGGAATTGATTGACAAATCCAAGAGTCCCGATGGGTTGTCTCTGGCTGAAATCCAACTGCTGGTGGATGGCTTTAACCAAGCCGAATTGTATCAATACGAGCAAGCCCGCGATTTGTCAGTGGCATTGTTGAGAGAATGGCTTGTTAAATACAAGTTCAAAGATTGGAATAAAACTGAGGGCCATCAGACGCCAGTAACCCAAGAGATGAAAAAACAACGCGCCGAGGAGATTGCCAACGAATTGAACAACACAAAGCGTTGGCATACTCACGGGCGCGGCATTTCGCGTGATGTTCTGGAAAAAGATTTGAAACTCAAGATTGACGATTTGGACGCTCCTGCGGCAACATCTCTCAATAAGAAGATCAAGGAATATTATGATCTTTTAGCGGACTATATGGCCAAGCGCAGCACGTCGGGCGTAGTTCACAGCCGTGGAGCCTGGAAACCATTTTTCTGACACGGGAGTGAAATAATGAAACATGAAGATCAAATTCGAGAGTTATTGCGGCTGATCCCTCAATCGGACGCTGAAACAATACGCCGTTATCATGAGTTTTTGAAGACGGCAAGAAAATTACGGGGCGGGAAAAAAGGATATAACCTGGCTTGTCCCGGCGAACAACGACCTGTAGTATCGGGCGAGGCGGATGCTAAAGATTCGCGCACGATTGATCTTAGCTACCTGCGTTCAATTTAAATTGCAAAATGCGGATGCGGCCGGCCAACTTTAAGGTGATTCAGGTCCTTCCGGCGATCCTGCCTGTCGTGCTGGCGGCGGTGTGCGGCTGCACCTGGCCGGGCGGCGGCGAGGACGAACATCCGGCCCCTCCTGCGATCGGGCTTTGGCAGGCCGGCCCCGATCCGCTTGCAGCCGAGAAGGGCAGGGCGTATTCCGAGGCCGGCGGCGGGCTGTTCATCACGCTGGCGGACTTCGAGGACCGGCCAGGCGGCCTGACCGGCAGGCAGCAGGTGGGCTACTTTCGCCTCGATCCGCCCGGACCGGGCAACAAACTGTCCTTCGGCCAGGCTGGCGGACGGACCGGCAAAGGCTGCATGGCCTTTGCAATTCAGGGCGGCTGCCGGCTCAGGATGATCGTCCGGGCGGACAGGGACATCTTCACCGGCCACACGCTGCTGGAAATGGCCGTCGAGTCGTCCGCGTTCCGCGACGATTTCCGTATATGCCTGGCCAGCGCGAAGGGCCAGCGGTTTTCGCCGCCGATGCTGCTGGTGCCCGGCTGGAACGACGTTGCCGTCGATCTCCGCAAACCCGCCGCGGCAGACGGAGATTTTGACCTGGGGTCCGTAAAGGAGATTATCCTGTCATTCGACGACCCCGAGCCGTTCGAGGGGCGTCTGGACGACGTGATGCTGCTGGACAATCGCAGGCAGATATCGCCCTGCCCGGCCGGCTGGACGGTCGGCAAACAGGGCCTGGATTATTCGATCATCTCGCCCGACGGGCAGTTCCGGCTGGATGTCGTCCGCAGCGCCGACGGGCTGTGGCGGCTGGGCGAGAACCAGACTCTGCTCGCGCTGGCCGGGCCGGCCCAGACCCAGCCGGCCTTCGCCGAGCGGCTCGAACTGATGGGCCTCAAGCGGCTCGGCCGGTTCAGCCTGACGGAATCCAACGCGGTCCGCATGAGGTTCCAGAGCCGCTGGTATTTTCCCTCGGCCGCCAGGCAGTGGGCATCGCTGGCGGTGAATTACGTCTCGTGGGATTACACGCTTTATCGCGACGGCCGGCTGATTACCACGCTGGAGGTCAACGGTTCTGCCGGCCGGCCTGTCGGACCGGTAAGCATCAAACCGCCCGGCCGGGCCGCCTGGGCCAGCGGG
Organism: Planctomycetota bacterium; assembly: GCA_016235825.1. Lineage (GTDB taxonomy): Bacteria > Planctomycetota > Phycisphaerae > SM23-33 > SM23-33 > JACRIL01. Next base: position 5,600 of record JACRIL010000004.1, on the reverse strand, counting down.
CAGATCGCAGACCGGCTCGTTCAAAAAGACCTGGTCCTGCCGGTCGGAAGGTGGAGCTTTTTGCAGGCCGGCGGCGCCAAGGCGGAAAAATTCCTCAGCAACTTTGCCGCCCCCGGCAGCCTCGTGCCGCTGATCGCTTTGCCCGGCGCGTTCTCGCAGGGCGACCTCGATCGCGACGGGTTCGACGAGTCGCAGGGGTGCTACTTTCTGGCCGGGATCGGCGGGGTCTGCCGGGCCGTCGTCAAACCGCCCAAAGGCGGACTGCTGAATCCGGCCTTTCGCATCGCGCTGGGCGCTTCCGGCGGCGCCGATGTGAACATCGAAGGCCTGGCGATACGCCAGCAGGCGGTCCTGCCGGACGGGTCGGTCGTATTTATCGTTCCCGGCCTGATCGACCGCCCGATGCTGCTGGAGGCCTGCGTCCGATTAGACGACGCAGGCCGGCAAACGCCATAGTTTGTGGTTGCCACCCCGATTCGGCGTGCATTTTGCCGACATCACAAAACAAGCACCCCCCAAGCACCGCTTCGCTGCGCTTGAGAGTGCCACCGAATTCTGCAACCATCTGGACCAGTCAGCACCGAACTGAACACCACTATTTTCCGATGCCCCCCCCCGCCACAGGCCAGAAAAACACTCAATGAGACTCCGCCCAATGTCCGATAATCTTATACAAGCATGGACGTTACCGGTATAAAGACAGTCCGCCCGCAAAAAGGCAGATGGATCGCCGCGGGCGCCGTCGCCTTCCTTATGCTCGCCTCGGCGTGCGGGTGCGAGGAAGACTTGATCAATGCGCTCAAGACCGACAAGAGCCGCTTTTTCTCGCCCGACAAGATCGTCTCGGCGCCGGCCAAGTCGAGCATCAATCCCATCCTCTCGACCGTCAGCATCGCCGACCCATATGAGCTTATGGTCCCCAACGCCACGCTGCCGGCCGAGGAAGATTACGAGTACGCGGAAACAGAATATCTGATCGGCCCGGCCGACGTGCTGGACGTGTCGGTGATGGACCTGTTCCAGGAGAGCGTCGAGACGGTGCTGCGGCGGACGGTCTCGGAGACCGGCAACATAGACATGCCGCTGATCAATCGCGCCATCAAGGCCGGCGGACTGACCCAGAGGCAGTTGCGAAACACGATAGCCGAGGCCTACGAGACGGCCGGACTGCTGGCCAGCCCGGTGGTGTCCGTCGCGATTGTTACGCAGAGGCAGAACGTGTTTTCGACCCTTGGGGCGATAGCCAGGCCCGGCACGTATACCATCCTCCGCAGGGACATGCGGCTGCTGGAGGCCCTGTCGCTGGCGGGCGGATTCTCGCAGTCGAACCTGAAATATCTGTACGTCATAAGGCAGACGGGCGAATCGGCGGGCAAGGCCGCCGGGCTGGAAGATATTCCGCTGCCGGCGCCGCTGACCCGGCCGGGAGAAGGCACGGACGCCGGCAAAGGCGCAGGAACCGGCCCTGCCTCTCCGTACGGCGCGGAGGCCCCGGTCCAGCCGCAGACCCAGCCCACGGCCGCCGAACTCGAAAAGGTGATGCAAACCGACTCTGCCGCGTCGGCTTCCGCCGAGTCGCCGCGGGCCGCCGAAAAAAACGCCGCCACACAGCCGGCCAGCCAGCCGGCCGGATGGGACTTCCGGGGCGGCCAGTGGGTCCGCAGGGCCGGCGCTGCGAAAAACGCCGCCGCCGACCCTTACGGCTGGTCGAAGGTTACGCGCCTGGACACCGCAAGGATCATCGCCATCAACATTGCCCGCCTCAACGCCGGCGACCCGAAGATGAACATCATCGTCCGCGACAACGACGTGCTGCACGTGCCGCCACTTGAGGCCGGCGAATTCTACATCTCCGGCGAAGTCCAGAGGCCCGGCGCATACTCGATGACCGGCAGGCAGGTTACGATAAAGATGGCCCTGGCCGCCGCGGGCAACCTGGGCCCGCTGGCCTGGCCGGACAACTGCGTCCTCATCCGCCGAGTCGGGGCCGCGCAGGAACAGGTGATTCCCATCAACGTCGAGGCCATCTTCAAGGGCAACGAACCCGACATCTTCCTCAAGCCCGACGACGTCGTCGCCGTCGGCACCGATGTCCGGGCGCAGTTCTACGCCGTCCTCCGAAACGCCTTCCGTATGACCTATGGCTTCGGCTTCATCTATGATCGCAACTTCTCCGACCCGCTCCTGCCGGCCCTCCAGCAGTACCGATACGACTCATCCAGATTCACAAGATGGTAATCAAACTCGCGATGAAGGCCCCGCAGTTTGTTGCCCACAAAATTCTTCAGTTACATATTTCTCAAAATACCGCAGGCGTCTCGGACGCGGGTCATGGTTTTTTCGGCGGCCTGTCGGGCCTTTTCGCCGCCTTCGCGGAGTATTCGCCCGATTTCGTCGGGGTTCTTTTCCAGTTGTTCGTAACGCAGGCGGGCGGCGGCGAAACGTTCGTTAATCAGTTCGGCCAGCCGGCCCTTGGCGTGCCCGTAGCCGTATCCGCCGGAGCGGTATTTGTCGGCAATCTGCCGGGTTTCCTCTTCGGCCGCGAAAAGTTTCAGCAGGGCGAAGACGTTGCACTTGTCGGGGTCTTTTGGCGATTCCAGCGGCGTGGAGTCGGTAACAATCTGGGCGCAGCGTTTCTGCGTCTGCTTTGCCGCGGCGAAAAGCTCGATGGCGTTGTCGTAGCTTTTGGACATCTTCTGGCCGTCGATGCCCGGCACGACGGCGACCTCAGGCACGATGAACGCCTCGGGCACAACCAGTATCTCGCCGCCGAACGTGCGGTTGAACTTGCCCGCCAGGTCGCGGGTGATCTCGATATGCTGCTTCTGGTCCTGCCCGACGGGGACCAGGTTGGAGTCGTATATGATTATGTCCGCCGCCTGGAGCACAGGATAATCGAACAGCCCCATGTTCGGCGCGATCCCCTTTGCGACCTTGTCCTTGTAGCCGGTGGCCTTTTCCATCTGGCTGACCGGGCAGACGCAGTTGAGCACCCAGCACAGCTCGGCCACCTGCGGCACGTCCGATTGCAGAAAAATGACGCTCCGGGCCGGGTCGATCCCGAACGCCACCAGCGCCATCGCCACGTGCAGGCTCGATTCCTCCATCGCCTTTTTGTCCTGAAGACTGGTCAGGGCGTGATAATTGGCGATGAAGTAGAAGCACTCGTGCCCCTTTTCCTGGAGTTCCAGGAACTGCCTGATGGCCCCGAAGTAGTTGCCCACGTGCAGCCGGCCCGACGGTTGTACGCCCGATAGTATTCTCATTCAATCGAATGTAATGGCCGGGCGGCGGTTGTCAATCGTCTAATTCATCGCGACGCGGAGGGACCGGGAAAAATCCGCCGCCAGGCGATCTTGTTTGTCCGCGTGAATTCCGCTATATTGCCCGGTCTGTCGCAGACTTTGCGAATTTCAGGAAGGTTTTTGCGGGAGAACACGGAATGAGCGATCAACTGGCATATGTTCTGGTTACGCCGTACAGCCTTTACAAGAGCCGCACCGGCGGAATAGTGGGCAGGCTGCTCGCCCACGCCAGGCTGGAACTGGTGGCCACGAGGATGTACGTTTTTTCCGAAAAGTTCGTGGATGAATATCAGAAGATCATTTGCACGTCCGACATGGACGGGCGGCTGGCCAAGGCGTGGCATAATTATCTGGATGAGCATCTGCGGCCTCGCAACGTGTGGGGATATCTGCCCAGGTGCTTCCTGTTCCTGTTCCGCGGGCCTAACGCCGTGCGGCACCTCAAGGAAGACGTGATCGGATCGTTCACGGAGCAGCCGGTGGGCGACACGCTTCGGGGCGCTTACGGCGACTTCATCCGGGACCAGTCGGGCGAGATACACTATTTCGAGCCGGCCGTCATAACCTGTCCCGATCCGAAGCTCAACGACGCCCACCTGAAGCTTCTGGCCGACTATTCGCTGAGCGACGGGGGCGTCCTGGAGGGCAGGATAAAATACACCGAGCCGAACGTCCAGGTCTCGCTGGTGATGCTCAAGCCGGACAATTTCGAGCGCCGCAGCCGCCGGCCAGGCAACATAATCGACACATTCAGCCGGACAGGCCTGAGGATCGTTGCGGCCAGGTTGTTCAAGATGACCGTCGCAAAGGCCGAGGAGTTTTACGGCCCGCTCAAGGAAATCTTCGCCCGCAAGCTCAAGGGCAACGTCGCGCAGGAGGTTTACGAGCGGCTGCACAACGCGTTCAGTTTCGACTTCGCGATGGCCGACGCCGACAAGGTGGCCGACATGCTGGCCGAGCGAAACGCCGTCAGCGAATTCAACCGCATCGTCGAATACATGACGGGCGTCAATCCGGACGACATCAGCCCTGCCGAGAAAGCTTCGGCGGGCAGGACGAAGTGCCTGGCCCTGCTGTACGAAGGCCCCAACGCGATCGACCGCATCCGCGAGGTGCTAGGCTCGACCGACCCCAGCAAGGCCGAGCCGGGAACCGTCCGCAGCGACTTCGGGCGGGACCTCATGCGGAACGGCGCGCACGCAAGCGATTCGCCGGAAAACGCCGCCCGCGAGCGGCAGATCATCGGCCTTTCCGGACAGGAAAAGGGCGACTGCGACGTAACCGAAATCATCCGCAAGTATCTGGCCGGACCGCGCTGATGGTGATGGATAAGAAACAGGTCCAACTGGAGCCAGTGGTTGTTGGTCCGCTTGAAACCAACTGCTATATATTCGTGGAAGGCAGCTCGTGCGCTGTGTTCGATTTCGGCATGTGGCCCAAGCCCATTATCAAGCGTCTCAAAGAGCTTTCCGCCTCGCCGGGCCATCTGGTGATAACACACGGGCACGCCGACCATATCGGCGGGCTGAAGGAAATGCGTGAACATTTTCCAGCCGCCAAAGTCGTCTGCCCGCGGGGCGACGTCGAACTGCTGGCCTCGCCGGAGATGAACCTGTCGGGCATGTTCCTCATGTCGGTTACCGCGCCGCCGCCCGACCAGGTCGTAAACCCGGGCGAGGTCCTGAAACTGGGGACCACCGAATGGCAGGTGCTGGACACAGCCGGGCACACGCCGGGCGGAGTGAGCTATTACTGCCGCCAACTGGGCGCGGTTGTAACCGGCGACTCGCTTTTCGCCGGCGGGATCGGCAGGACGGATTTCCCCGGCTCGGATCACGAACTGCTCATCCGCAACATCAGGGACCGCCTGTTGAGCCTGCCGGACCAGACGGTTGTCCTGCCGGGCCACGGGCCGGCCACCACGGTCGGACAGGAAAAACGCTCGAATCAGTTCCTGTTTTAGCAGCCCGTCGAAAAGGCATCGCGGGCGTCTTTCCTGGGGCTGTTGCCGTTCAAGGCCGCAGCGTCATTCCATCTTGACATCTGTCCGGCCGGGACTTAGATTGTATTTACACGGGCCGTTAGCTCAGTTGGCTAGAGCGCCTGCTCGACACGCAGGAGGTCACTTGTTCAAGTCAAGTACGGCCCATTTCCCCTGTGGCATTCACCTAATGATTCCTGTTTTTTTGAGATTAAATGGCGGAGTAATACACTTCCTCCGGACCATAAGATAGCCGAGCGCGACGAGCGCTCGGCTAATCGCTTCTCGCGCCACGGTAGCGCGTTGACGCCTGG
>JACRIL010000055.1 GCA_016235825.1 Planctomycetota bacterium | reverse complement strand
GGGCATCTTGCCCATGAGTATCACGGCCATCTTGGCCGTGGATTTTGCTGTTTTCTGGGCATTTCAGGGGCGAGACGCCCCTGATACTCATGGACGAGACGTCCATGCTACTGTAAAGAGACTTTTTCAACGGGCTGCTATGCGCCCCAGCCAATGGTTTTCGGATAAATATTCGGCTGTTGTGGGAGAAAAAACGTCCTCATCAGGCGAAGTCTTTACAAAGCCGGAATTGCCGTCAGATAAGCCGGCCGTGAAAAAAACGCTCGGACGGGCGTTGTTTTTCTCCAGGAATAATAACTGCCCGGCTGAAAATCGTCGGCCGGTTTGTTCCACGATCCGGTTTCATCTGCCGTGGCGCGAGCAGGCTTTTGGAATATATCAACCAGACCCCGGGTTCCACTTCGTCCGCCTGCGGCGGACTCCGTTTCACCCGGGGCTACTATCTGCCGGCCCTGCGGGCCTTTAATTTGGCGGCGCTGAATTCGCAAGGGATTCCGGACCCGGCGCAGATATTTCCACGTGCAACAAGTTGCACGCATACATTATAAACAATACCCAACTACGTTTTTGGGCGGAGAACTTCCAAAAATAAAATGCACCAGGGAAATAACATGAACGATTCAGATAATGTCAGGATCCGCAGCCCCAAGGTGATAGCCGAGATCGGCTGCAACCATCGCGGCGACCCCAAGACCGCCGAGGAGATGATCATGGTCGCCGCGCAGTTCTGCAAGGCCGATGTGGTCAAGTTCCAGAAGCGCAGCCCGCGCGAGTGCCTCAAACCCGAGGAATTCAACGCCCCGCACCCCAACCCGATGCACAGCTACGGCCAGACCTACGGCCAGCACAGGGAATTCCTGGAGTTTGACCTCGACACGCACCGCAGGCTCCAGGAGGTATGCCGGAACTTCAGGATCGAATACTCGTGCAGCGTCTGGGACATGACCAGCGCCAGGCAGATAATCTCGCTCGCCCCTTCGTTCATCAAGGTTCCGTCGGCGTGCAACACGTGGCTCGACCTGCTTGGCCTGCTGTGCGACGGCTTCGGCGGGCAGATACACGTCAGCCTGGGAATGACCACGCTGAAAGAGGAGGACGGCCTGGTCGGTTTTCTGGAGAAAAAAGGGCGGTTCAAGGATACGGTCCTTTATCACTGCACGTCGGGCTATCCGGTGCAGTTTGACGATCTTTACCTGCTCGAGATCGAGCGGCTTGTGCGCGAGTTCGGAGGCAGATGCGCTGCGATAGGGTTCAGCGGGCATCACCTCGGCATCGCGGCCGATGTGGCCGCATTCACGCTGGGGGCCGACTGGGTCGAGAGGCATTTCACGCTTGACCGCACGTGGAAGGGGACCGATCACGCGGCCAGCCTGGAACCAGACGGAATGCGAAGGGTCGCCCGCGACCTGCACGGCGTGGCTCGCGCCCTGTTGCCCCGGCAGGCCGACATCGCCCAGATCGAGCAGGACCAGCGGAAAAAACTCAAATGGGACCGGCGCGGCAGCAATTGACGGACTGGAAAACGTGAAAAAAACGAACGCAAATAAAATGGGCAAAACCGGCAAGCAACAAGTGGCCGAAAAAAAGCTCTCGCATTCACAACTGCTGAAAAAGGCGGCTGCGATCCGGCTTCTTGTGCTGGATTTCGACGGGGTGATGACGGACAACGCGGTTTATGTTTTCCAGGACGGGCGCGAGGCCGTCCGGTGCAACCGCTCCGACGGGCTGGGGATCGGCATGGTCCGCCGGGCCGGCGTTGAAGTGGTCGTGATTTCGACCGAGGCCAATCCGGTCGTCTCGGCCCGCTGCAAAAAGCTCAACATCGAATGCGTCCAGAACTGCACCGATAAACTCGCCGCCCTGCGCAGCGTCGCCGGCAGGCTGGGCGTGGCGATGGAACAGACGGCCTTTGTCGGCAACGACGTGAACGACCTGCCGTGTCTTGTGGCGGTCGGCCTGGCGGCGGCTGTCAGGGATTGCCTGCCGGACATCCTGCCGCACGTGCATTACCGGACGGAAAATCCCGGCGGGCACGGCGCGGTCAGGGAAATATGCGACCTGCTGAGAAAATCCCGCCCCGCCGCGAATGGGAAAAACTGAAATGGCATCGCAGCGTCCGAAACTGACGGCCTTCATCCCCGTGCGGGGCGGCAGCAAGAGCATCCCGCTCAAGAACATCGCGCCGCTGGCGGGCCGGCCGCTGATTTACTGGACAGCCTCGGCCTGCTCGCAAAGCCGGGCCGTCGAGCGGACTTTTATCGCCACCGATGATGAGCAGATCGCCCAATGCGTCCGGTCGTTGAAGCTGGATCGGGTCGAGGTGATCGGGCGGTCAGCACAGACCGCAACGGACCAGGCGTCTACGGAATCGGCAATGCTTGAATTCGCCGCGGCCAGCCGGGGCGAATACGTTGCGCTGGTGCAGGCGACAAGCCCGCTGCTGCGGGCCGAGGACATTGACGGGGCGGCTGAAAAATTTTTCGCGACCGGCGCCGACAGCCTGCTGACGGCCGTCCGCACGAAGCGGTTCATCTGGCGGCCGGCGGGAGAATTTGTCGAGCCGGCGAATTACGATCCGGCACGGCGGCCCAGAAGGCAGGAATGGGCCGGCCAACTCGTCGAGAACGGCGCGCTTTACATCACTTCACGAAAGCGTCTGCTGGAGACCGGCTGCCGGCTTTACGGCCGCATCGCGGCTTACGAGATGCCGGAGGAAACGTATTTTGAACTCGACGAGCCGGCCGACTGGTTGATTGTGGAACAACTTCTTGCCGGGCGCGAAAAGACCGGAGGCGGCAGGTGAGTTCGTCCGGCGGAAGACTTCCAAAATCGCCCGGCCCGGCCGGATGGTTTTTCGGCGGCGTGCTGCTGGCGATCCGCCAGACGAGCCGGCGGCTCTGGGGCGTGATCCCGCATCGCAAAGGGTTCCTGGCCGATCACGGCAGGATACTGAGGGACGGCACCCGGATCGCCAACCGGCTCATTCCGCCGCCGGCCGACGGCACAGCCGGATCGCGCGGCACAGCGCTGGTGCTCATGCTTCGCGGCCCGGGCTACGTCCATATGCTGCACAATTACCTGGTGGCCTGCGCGATGAGATCCATCGGCTACTCGGTGAAGCTGGTTGTCTGCGACGGGGCCACGGAGGCGTGCGGCCTGGTGCAGGATCGCACAAGCCGGCACGGCCCGCCGGCGGCATGCCCGGAATGCAAGCGCGTCGCGGCCATGATATGCGCCGATGGTTTCGAGGTCGTAAAACTCGGGCGTCTGCGCATCGCCGGAGAGGATGACGACGTCCGGCGGGCGAAGACGTGGCCGGCGGAGGAACTCGAACGGCTCGATTTCGGCGGCGTGAACGTGATGTCGGCGATGCGGCCGTTCATGATCCGCTACTTTTCCGGCGACATCAGGAAAATAACCGGCGCCGACGAGGCCGTCAGAAGCCACGCCGTCGCGGCGGCGGGATTCATCGGCCGGTTCAGGAAGCTGATCGACGATTATTCGCCCAGGTGCGTCTGCATGTTCAACGGCCTGTTCTTCCCCGAATGCCTGCTGATGGAACTGGCGCGGCAGAATGGCATAACCACGCTGGCCACTGAACGCGGAATGAGGAAGAACACTTTTTTCCTGTCGCTGGACGCCCCGGCCTGCCACTATCGCAACGACCGGCTGTGGGAGGCCGTCAAACATTCCATCGGCCCCGAGCAGATCGCCCAGGCCCGGCGCTACATGCAGGGCAGGCTCGCCGGCCCGCTCGATCCGACCGGCAAGGTGCGGGACGTGGCGGCCGCCGGCGATTCCGCACAATCGCTCAGGCAGCCTTACGTCCTGTTCTTCGCGCCGGTAACGCACGACACCGCCTCGATGGTCGGCGGCAATTGCGTCAGCGGAGTATGGCAGGCGATGGAATTTTTATGCCGCGCCGCCCGGCGGTCCGGCGTCAGGCTGGTCATACGCTCGCACCCGGACGAGTGGCATCCGGTAAATCCTTCGAGCCTGACCGTGATGGAATACCTCCGGTGCAACAACCTGCTGGATTCCGGGCTGATCGAATGTCTCGATCCGGCCCGCAAATGGAACCCCTACGAACTGGCCCGCAATGCCGCGGCAGTCGTGATATACAACGGCACGCTCGGCATGGAACTGCCAGCCCTGGGCTGTCCCGTCTGCAACATCGCCGATTCGCACTACGCGGGGAAGGGTTTCACGATCGATCTTGCAAGGCCGGAGGATTTCGACAGGCCGTTCGCGGGCGAAAAACCTTCGCTGGACGCCGCCGCCGTCAACGAAGCTCTGCGATATCTTTACTATTATGTTAACATAGCGGGCATGGACATATGGTCGATCATGGACGAATATGAGCCGTTCACTTTCCGGATCGCCAGGGCCGACGACGGCCCGCGGCGCGGGCAGCTTGACGACGTGGTTCGCCGGGTGCGCCTGCTGGTCGGGAATCCGGATGAAGGATTGAGCTGATGCGAATCGCCCACTTCTGCACGGTTGACAATGTCGGCGGGGCCGCCAGGGCGGCCTTCCGGCTGCATCTGGGCCTCAAAAAGCTCGGGCACGAAAGCCGCATGATCGTCGCCCAGAAGACGACCGACGACCCGGATGTCTTCGCATGGGACGTTCCGCTCGTCAATCGGGCCGCGCGAAAGGCGAAAAATCTGATGGCCATGGTCCGCATGAGGCCTTACGAAAAGCGCAGGCCTCCCAATTCCGGCATCTTCACGCTGGACCGGGCCGGCCTGGCGAAAGGCCCGGCGAAACTGGCCGAAGGATGCGACGTGGTCAATCTGCACTGGGTGGCCAATTTCATAAATGTCCCGGCCTTTCTGCGAAGACTGCCGCGGCGCATCCCGGTCGTCTGGACCCTCCACGACATGAACCCGATGACCGGCGGCTGCCATCATTCCGGACAGTGCCGCGGCTTTCAGGAACAGTGCGGCTGCTGCCCGTTCCTGGGTTCGTCGAGGCGCGGCGACCTGTCGCACGGCAACTGGCTGAGGCGCAGTCGGGCCGTTTCCGCGATAGGCCCGCAAAGAATGGCTCTGGTTGCCGACAGCACCTGGCTCCAGGGGATGTCCGAGAAAAGCTCACTGTACCGCGACTTACCGAATTCGACGATCCACTACGGGCTGGACACCGAGACTTATCAGCCGAGGAACAAGGCGTTCGCGAGGGAATTGCTGGGCGTTCCGGCCGACGCCGAAACTGTGCTGTTCGTGTCCGACTGGCTGGCCAATCCGTACAAAGGATTTGAATTTCTGGTCGCGGCCCTGAAAAAGATAAACAGGCCGAACCTGCTCCTGCTTGCCGTCGGCAGATTGCCGTCGCCGGCCGGCCTCGACGGGCTCAAGTGCCGCCATCTTCCGCCGACAGACAGCGAGCTGATGCTCTCGACGATCTACAGCGCCGCCGACATGCTGGCGATCCCGTCGCGGCACGAGGCGTTTGGCCAGGTCGGCATCGAGTCGATGGCCTGCGGCACGCCGGTAGTGGGCTTTGAAGTCGGCGGAATTCCGGATTTCATCAATCCGATGGAGACCGGCCTGCTGGCCAAGGCGCTCGACGCCGACGACCTGGCCGGCAAAATCGCATGGATGCTGGATAATCCGCAGGTGCGGCGGGAAATGGGCGTCAAAGGCCGGGCCATGATCGAAAATGAATACACGCTCGAACTTCAGGCCCGACGCTATCTGGAACTTTACAGGAAACTTGCATCACACTCTTGAAACTTCCCCCGCCGTTTCGTATAAAATCTCCTCAAACAGTCAGCCCCCCGGTCTGCAAAAGGCGGAACCGGCGGGCAATCCACGGAAGGTAGGCGGAATATGAAGGTTATCGTACAGACGGCCGCACTGGCCGAGGCATTGGCTCTAACGGGGGCGGTTGTCGCTCAAAGGACGCCCAAACCGGTCCTCCAGTGCGTCAAGCTGACGGCTGAAAAGGAACTGCTCACCATCTTGGCCACCGATCTTGAGGTCGGCTGCCGGTACAACGTAACGGCCGTCAAGGTCGAGGAACCGGGCGAGGCGCTTCTGCCGGCCGACCGGCTGGCCAGCATCGTCCGCGAGTCGGCGGGCGACGAAAGCCTGACGCTTTTGACCGAAAAGTCGGCGTGCGTGGTTCAGGGGGCCGGCAGCCGGTGGGAGGTGCCCGGCTTCGACCCGGCTGAATACCCGGCAGTTGCCGACTTCGACAACAAGCCCGACATCCAGGTCTCCGCCGTCGAGCTGGTCGCCATGATAGGCAAGACGATCTTCGCCACGGCCAAGGCGCACAGCCACTACGCCATCTCCGGCGTGCTGATGGAGGCGGCGGGCAAGAAATTCCAGCTCGTCGCGACCGACGGCCACAGGCTGGCGCAGGTGAAGGCGGGCCTGTCGAAGTCGGTCGCAAGCGAGATCAGCGCGATCGTGCCGGCAAAGCTCATGGCCATGGTCCAGCGGACCAGCTTCGGCCAGGAGGAGACGCTGGAACTTGCCGTCAGGGACGGCAAGATTCTCGTCCGCTCAGCCAGGGCCGTGCTGGTCAGCTCGCTCGTGCAGGGCAACTTCCCCAAGTACGCCGACGTCATACCCAAGGACACCAACCGCAAGGCGGTCCTCAAGACGCTGGATTTCGAGCATCGCATCCGCCAGGCCGCCGTGATGACCAACGAGGAGTCCCGCGGCATAAAGCTGTCCTTCAAGTCCGACCGGGTCAATATCTCCAGCCGGACGCCCGAGGCTGGCCGCGCCGAGGCCACCTGCGCGGCCAAACTGGACGGCGAACCGGTCGAGATCGCCTTCAACCCCACGTTCCTGCTGGACGCCCTGAAGGTCTGCTCGGCCGAGGAGATCAACTTCGAGATGAATGCCTCGAACAAGCCGGCCGTCATTCGCGCCGGCGGCGACTTCCTCTACGTCCTCATGCCGGTCGATCTGAACTGATCGGACTGGTGCGGTCGGAAAAGGCGGATTAACCGGGACATTTGGCAGCCGAAACACCGGCCGGAAAAAAAATTGATGAATGGTCTTCCATTCTGGCGATGTATCTGATAGACTGCCGAACTTCGTGCAGCAGGCGGTCGGCAGCCGTTGAAAAAGGACTTTCAGGATAGCGGCCATGGACGATGCACAACTTTTGACCATCTGGCAGCAGCGGCGAACCTCCACGCCGGCCGTCCCTCTTGCCCAACCCCTCGTTCAGTTCATGAAGCACAAACTCTCCAAAAAAGTCCGCCAGCTAGGCAAGCTCGCGAAGGTCTGGGATAAACTCCTGCCCGCGGGCGTCCACGAGCACACCGCCCTGGATGGCTACCACCAGGGCGTGCTGACCGTGATAGTCGATTCCGCCGCACACCGCTTCCAGCTTCGGACGCTGCTGGATTCCGGCCTGGCCGCCGTTATCCAGTCGCAGTTCGGCGGGCCGATAAACAAAATCAAGCTCACGCCCGGCCAGTTCTACGACCTCGACAGCCAAACCAACCAGCCGATTCCTGCATCGACAAAGTCTATTGACCAAACTAACGTCTGTCGTTAGAATGGTCGAATGATAAAGCGTTCATTAGCAGGCGCCATCGAAGAGTTCGCGTTCTCCGACCACAAGAGCGCATTCGTGTCGGGGCCTCGCCAATGCGGCAAAACGACAATGGCCAGGATGTTTCTCAGTCGCCGGAAGGTCGGGACTTATCAAAACTGGGACGACGTAAAATTCCGCCGCCTACGGGCCATTTCCCAAGCCTCTATTGGAACAGGATGTCCGCAAGGCCAACCTGTGGCGGCGCAATCGGGAACAGTTGATAGTCAGGGAGGACTTGCGCGACCTCAGCCACCTCCTGGAATTAGGGCGCATCGAGCTTATGACCGCCCTGCTCCCCCAGCGAGTAGGCGCGATCTTCAGTCCTGCCGCTCTGGCGCAGGACCTGGAGGTAAGCATACCCACCATATCGCGATGGATGTCCTACCTGAAACAGCTGTATTACGTTTTCGAGATCAAACCGTATACTCGTCAAATCGTCCGTTCGCTCCGTCGCGAGGGCAAGATTTATCTTTGGGACTACGGGACCATCCGAAACGAAGCGTCGCGATTTGAAAACCTGGTCGCCTGCCATCTGCTGAAGGCCTGTCATTTCTGGACGGACAGCGGCGAGGGCGAGTTTGAATTGTACTATCTGCGTAACAAGGAGAAGCAGGAGATAGACTTCTTGATCGTCCGCGACGGCGTACCCTGGCTGCCAGTGGAGGCAAAACTATCCGATACAAAGCCGTCGCCAAGCTGGAAAAAATTTGCCGGACTTCTGCCGTGCAAGCGAGGCCTTCAGGTTGTTCGCCGGCCTGCATGGAAGATTCACGAGTTCGGCGATGCCAGTATCCTCGTGGCCGGCGCCGCGGAAGCACTGGGTTATTTTGCATAGCGGTCAGATCAACGCCGGGACGGATCCAGAAAAGATTGAAGCATGTTCAGAAGCGGCTGGAGCACTTCGCCTTTCGGCAGCGGCAGCTTGAGGAAGGTCTGGCCCGTGGGATTGATGTGGCCGATTAGCATACATGATCTTGCTTGGCTCAAAGCTTTGCCTCATCCAGCCGTCGGAGCAGGCTGAGCTTTCCCGAATGCGCATCCCGCAGAGCGTTCAAGCGAGCGATTGCCGCACCCGGCCGACCTTCACGTTCGGCCAGGTCGCGGATATCTCTGAGAAGCCGGACGGCCTCATCATACTTCCTGGGCTGGCGCGTATGGATCATCGCGTCCGCTTCCTGCCAGGCCAGGGCTTCCCGCTCGGCTAGCGCATCCAGATGCTTCTGACGTGCTTTGGCCGCCTCCTCTTTTCGCCGGGTCTCTTCCCTGGCCTTCTTTTCGGCAGCAAGGCAACGTTTCTCCTGAGTTCGCTGTTCGGCGGCGATCAGAAGCTGGCCGACTGTGCGGCCGGCAGTTTGGCAGACAGATTGTTGAGGTTGTCGCGCCTGACAAAACCGCCGCAGGATATCCCTCTGTACGGCCATCGGCGATTCCCGCGTCAAACGATACAGCAGGGCGTCTTTCTCCCGCGAAGGAATCGCCTCAATCCAAGGTTTCATATCCTCGGCCGAGTCGATTTGGGCGGTCAACGGTGGGCTGGCCTCGGCGGCCGCCTCTATGAGCGAGTCGTCAATCCGCAGGAAATCCGCCAATGCCCGCAACGGCGCCGTCAGTTCGCCAAGACCAGGCGGGACGGGCGGCTCGGTCTTGTCATCTTCAATTTCTCGGCAGCCGACGCAGTTCAGCCAGCCGAGATAAAAACAGCGGAAGTCGCCCGCCATAACGTCCGCTCGCAAAGGCGCCAGGGACGACATCCAGCCCTCGTCGCCTTCCCAATCGCCGCACTCATCCTCAGAAGACAGGCGCAGGATCGCATAGTCGCCGGCGAGACGCAGGTGTGCCTGGCCGGACCGGCAGTACCGCCTGACAAGGCTCAAATTCAGGCCGGCCTTCGGCAGGCGAAAGCGGAGATCATGAGTGCCCCAGTTGGCGAAGTATACGAAGGCGTCATAGTACTTCGTCATAAACCTGTCGACGTCGCCTTTGAAGTTGCCCCAGTGGTACTCATTGATGAAACTCGTCGGGGTGATCCTGGCGCGGGTGGAGAACGCTCGCACCTCCAGCATCTGCTTGTCGGTCAACGGCTGATCCAGAGCCAGAAACTCATAATATTGGTATTCGCTCATTGCTGTGGCATTATAATACGGCGGACATGACAAACGCGACTGTGAACAACCACTCGCCGCCCGAAGCGAAGATCGCCCTGTTTCAATCCTTGTTTCGCGGACGCTGTCCCTGGGAAAAACTCCAACCCGTCGACAAGGCCGTCGGAATGAGAAAATAGAATGAGAAAAAGATGTAACATAATAATATGGTTGGTTTTTCTGGCGGCGGTTGTGGTTCAATCGTCGTCGAGTGTTTTGTTGGCAAACGCGACCGACCAGCGCGGCAGCGTGCATGAATACGCCTTCGACTCGGCAGGCAGGCTTGGCAGCGACGCTGTAACGACGCCTGGCTTCAACGTCGATGCAAGCGTTCTGCGTATCGGCCGAATATATGACGGCATCGGCCGGCTCTCGTTCCTGACCAGCTATGACGCAGCCGCCGGCGGCAACACCGTCAACGAGGTCGGATATACCTTCGATTCCTACGGCAACGTCTCCGCAAGCAAACAGGCCCACGCCGGCGCGGTAGACGGCAACACGCCCGCCGTCGCGTACACGTATTCCGACGGAGCGGCCAACGGCGCGGCTAAATATATAAGGCTGACCGCCATCACCTATCCCGCCGGCAGGGTCGTTTACAGAAACTATCCGGCGTCCGGCGTTGTCCACGAAATTTCTCGCGGGCACGGCCGGTTTTGCCGAAACTTTTTTATCCCAGGATTGTTTGATTTCAGGAAGCATAACGGGGACTATTCGAGCGGTCCCGCGGTTCGGTCCGATGCCCGGGGCATCGTGATTGGCTGGAATCAGACTCGAAATGAGGAGAAGAAAATGGGCAGACAATTGTTGGTCGGATTGGCGGCCGTCGCGCTGATCGGAGTTTTCAGCGGAATAACTTTTACTGACGAGCCGCAGGGCGGGGCCGTCAAAACAACCGGCGACAGCGGCTCGCCGATAGTCAAGATTGACAGGGGACCCGCCAGCAGGCCCGGCGGCGTGGTAAAGTCGGAAATGACCAACAGCAGCGAAGGGGAAAACGCCTTCAAGTCGGAATATAAAACG
>JACRIL010000051.1 GCA_016235825.1 Planctomycetota bacterium | reverse complement strand
GTGCCGTATGGCACCTGTCCGGCGCTCGGGTCGCTCGCCAGCGTTGCCCTATCCTCCGGCCAGGTAAAGAGAATATAACCGGGCTTGCCGTTGGCCGTAAAGCGTTAAACGCAATGTTGTTATGCATTGAAAATACCATCTGGTCACCCACGTTTTTGGGATGAGAACCGATAATACAATCTGGAGTAAAAGTTTACTTTATTGGAGAAATTCATGATAAGACGTGCGGCGTTTCTGGCGTTGGCGGCATTGGGAATGATCTGTCCGGCCCAACCGGCCCGGGCGCAGCAGGCTAACGCCAGAGTCGAATTAACGGCGGCAAACGTCGAAACGGCCATCAATAAGGCGGTGCAATATCTGCTGTCGCAGCAGAGGGCCGACGGAAGCTGGGAACCACATGTGGGCAGTCTCCTGACCCAAACCGACGGCCCGACCGCCATGTGCATATATGCGATTGTCGCCAGCGACAAAAATCTTGCCAAAGATCCCAGGATAACCAGGGCGCTGGACTGGCTGGTCAAGCCCGAAAATCAGGCGAAACTGACATATTCAACCGCGTTCCGCTGCCTGGCCTGGCACACGGTCAACAAGCATCTCGACAACAAGTACCAGAAAAATCTTGCCGCGGACGTGGAAACGCTGATCCAATTCACGGGTGACGGAAGTTACAGATATCCTCATAGCGCGCAAAAATCGACTGGAGGCGACAACTCCAACAGCCAGTACGGCCTCTACGGCGTCTGGACCGGCGCCAGGGCTGGAATTGAGATACCCAAAGAATACTGGGAAAAATGCCTGAAGTGGTGGACATCGGGCCAACAATCCGATGGGAGCTGGAAGTATTCCCAGAATCCCGACGAACCGGCAGGGCACGAATACACGATGACTGTCGCGGGGCTTGCCTCATTATTTGTCTGCATAGACCAGCTTTACATGGACAAGTTCGCCAAGTGTCAGGTAGGTTTCGAGATAGCCACGGTGAAAAAGGGGCTGGACTGGATGGCCAAGAATTTCGAGAAAGGCAATAATAGATGGAATTACTACTATATGTACGGCTTGGAGCGGGTCGGGCTTGCAAGCGGATACAAATACTTCGGCGCCACAGACTGGTATAAAACCATCGCATCCAATCTGATCAATCAGCAGAATCCGGATGGGTCGTGGCCCGGGCGCGTGCCCGACGTCTGTTACGGACTTCTGTTTCTTATTCGCGGGCGGATGCCGGTCCTCATCAACCGGCTTGAATACGACGGCGATTGGAACAATCGTCCCCGCGCACTGGCCAACTTCTGCCGATGGTCTGAAAAGGCCATCGAGACCGAGACCAACTGGCAGATCATCACGCTCAAGAGCGACGTCAACGAGTGGCACGACGCGCCCATTTTGGCCATAACCGGCTCGAGGGCCCCGAAGTTCACCGATGAGGAAATTGTCAAGCTGCGGATATATGTCAACCAGGGCGGGACGATCCTCAGTATCGCAGAATGCAACGGCGTCGCATTCACAAAGGGGATAAAGGACCTGTACCAAAAGCTGTTTTCGAAATATGAACTGACGCTGTGCGGCAAGGAACACCCTCTTAACAACGTGCACTACAAGTCGATCACGGCGGTAAGACTTTCGGAGGTCAATAACGGAATCCGTCCGCTGGCGATCCACACGGATACGGACCTTCCGTTGGCCTGGCAGACGTATTCTGTGGCAACGGGCAAGATGAGTTTCGAGGCCGCCGCGAATGTTGTGATGTATGTTACGGACAGGCAGTTCAAGAATCGCGGCATGAACGTCTGGCCGTCCGAACCGGCCGGGCCATTCGACAAGACGGTGAAAATCGCCAGACTCAGATATGCCGGCAATTACGACGCCGAGCCGCTGGCACTGGAGCGGTTCGGCAGGCTCATGGGGAAATCATTCAAGGTCAAGGTCGATTGTCCCGTTGAACCCATCGAGATCGGAGCACTGAAAGATTCGGGGGCCAGGTTGGCGATATTGACTGGCACGGCCGCCTTCAAACTGAAAGATGACGAAAAGGCTGCCCTCAAGGACTATGTCGAACAGGGAGGAATAGTCCTCTTTGATTCCGCGGGAGGGTCCAAGCACTTCGGCGATTCGGCCAAGGAGTTGATCGGCGAGTTGTGGGGCGCCGACAGCCTGTTGGCGATGCCTCTGACCAACCCGATCTATCAACTCAAGGACATGACCATCGAGAAGGTCAAGTACCGCCGCGCAACGCGGGCGAGGCTCGTCGGAGTTAGAGAACCCCGCCTGATGGCGGTTCTGGCCGGCGACCGCCCGAAGGTGATCTTCAGCCATGAAGACGTTATCGCCGGACTTGTGGGCTTTTCATCCTATGCCTGCGACGGTTATGAACCGGAATCCGCCTTCGACCTTATGAGAAACGTGGTATTATACGCCGCCTCAGCTCCGCCTGTTGCACAGTTGATATCCACTCAGCCGGCAACCCAGCCTGCCTCAACGCAACCGGCAAACTAAGACACCTCAACCGGTCAGCCTCAGAAAACTCTTGCCGTTTGCCGGAAGATCGGATAACTTTCCGGCGTCCGGTTTTCATCGGCTTGTGCCGGCAATAACCTGCGACTTATAACGAGGAGAAGACCATGAGGAATACAATGGCGTTTTTCAGTCTGACGGCAGCCGCTTTTATATGCATGTTTCCGGCCGGGTGCGGCAAGAACGAGCAGCAGCAACAGGCCGCCGCCAACCCGGCCACCCCCAAGGCCGTCGTCGAGGCCTACGTCAAGGCTCTGGCCGCCAAAGACGAGTCGTTCATGAACTACCTGTCCGCCGACGCCAAAGCCGGCGCGGAAAAAAAGAAGAAAGACGCCGTCAAGTGGGACAAATACAAGATCGACATCTTCGCCACCGGCGCCGATCTGGCCAAGGGCACGGGAACTGACGAAAAGATCGACGGCAACAAGGCGGAGGTCGTCATCCGCGACGTGCCCGACAAGGACAAGAAAATCAACAGGCACTTCGATCTGGTCAAAGAGGGCGACAACTGGCGGCTGACCAACGACGAGCCGCGCCGTCCGCTGCCCGTGGTCGATAAACTCAGATAAAACCTAAAATTGTCAGCAAACCTGCCCCGGTGTTTTCCGGATTTGAAACCTTAATAAGCGTCTGCTGATTGCGATTCACGATCAGCGCAGCTATGAATTATTTCCCTGGCGAAAGGGGATATGATGATGGGAAAAACACGCGTTTTTCTTGCGGGTTTGGCAATCCTGGTCTTGGGCATTTCAAACGCGGAATTATTCGCGCAGAAGACGAACATCCCGCTTACCGACCAGAGCGTCGAAAAAGCTATCGCCAAAGGGGTGGAATACCTGTTTTCCCAGCAAAGGCCCGATGGAAGCTGGGAACCGTATAAAAGCCCCTGGGCTCCTCCCAATGATTATTATACTGACGGTCCGACGGCGATGGCCGTCTATGCCCTGGTCGCCAGCGACAAAAATCTCGCCAAAGACCCCAGGATAACCAAGGCCCTGGAATGGATGGTCAAACCGGAAAACCAGAACAAGGCAACCTACTGCACGACATTCAGATGCCTGGCGTGGTATACGGTCAACAAATATCTCGACAACAAATACATGAAACAATTGTCCGCCGACGTTGATTTCCTTCTCAAATATGGACCGGATGGATCGTTTAACTACGTTGCCCAGTACGGCGGGGGCGACAATTCAAACAGTCAATATGGGTTGTACGGCATCTGGACGGGGGCAAGGGCGGGAATGGAAATCCCCAAGGATTACTGGGATAAATGCCTCAAACGCTGGATAACGGCCCAAAATGATGATGGAGGTTGGGGGTATTCGAAACTTCCCAACCAGACCGGAGAAAACGGACCAAGCTACGGCAGCATGACTGTAGCGGGCATCGCCTCTCTCTTTGTCTGCCTCGACTGGCTGTACATGGACAAATTCGTAAAGTGCCAGTTAAGTTCCGAAATTGCGCCTGTGAAAAAAGGGCTGGACTGGATGGACAGGAACTTTCCAGAAATCATGAAAAATATGAGAGGCCGCGAATATGATTCCTATTTCCTTTACGGCGTCGAGAGGGTAGGGCTTGCCGCCGGCTACAAATATTTCGGCGAGTCCGACTGGTACAAGGCCGGGGCACAATTTCACCTGAATACCCAGCAGGCGGATGGCCATTGGGACAATGGCAACTGGGCTGTGCCTTACACTTCATATGCCCTTTTATTCCTCATTCGCGGGCGGCTGCCGGTGCTGATCAACCGTCTGGAATACGACGGCGACTGGAACAACCGGCCGCGGGCCTTGGCCAACTTCTGCCGGTGGTCCGAAAAGGCCTTCGAGACCGAAAGCAACTGGCAGATCATCACGCTCAAATCAGACGTCAACGAATGGCACGACGCCCCG
>JACRIL010000050.1 GCA_016235825.1 Planctomycetota bacterium | reverse complement strand
CCTCCTGTCCCAAACAGTTCTTATCCAATTCTGACATCTGCTTCACTCCTTCCGCGGCCCTTGAGCCGCTTCTGGGAGGAAGGTATTTACTCCACCATTTTAATCAGAAAAACCTTGGATCATTCTGGTCAATACGACACCGGCCGGTTTCGAGCTAACGGATCGCACGGATGGAGTTATTCCCAGGGACAGGGACAATATCCAAATTATTTAATTTTTCAGACACACAACTCAGGAAGACAGGGAATAGAAAAGTGGAAAGGCCGATTAAAGAAGGGCCGAGACTGACGTTGTCTGACGAGAACGGCCAAATCCGAGCCACACTGGACATGCTTAAGAATGGGCCGAAGTTGGCCCTGTTTGACAAGCAAGGCAAAGTTCTCGCCGTGTTGATGGCAGTTGAGGATGGTCCGGCAATAGGCTTGTGTGGCGAAAACGGGCAAAAAATCCGGTCCGTTTTGCCTCAATAGGAATCGTTTGCATTACGCACTAATCACTACACTTTCGTGATATCGAGGAAATCGAATCCAGGCTGAACCGAAACCAGGAAGCAGATTGCTGAGCGTATCGGCAAGGACATTGCTTGCCCGGCCCAGCCATCATATGTATCATCAGGCTGTCTCATCCGAACCGAACGCGGAAGATAGCAATGAGCCATGCAGAGGTCCAGCCTGCCAGTGTTCTTCGCAAGCAGTTCAAGAATATTCTGGAAATTGTACACAATGCCAAGGATGAGAGAAAATGACCTGCGGCGATCGTAGGCAGACGTCATTTGGGAAATCCCGGCATATAGGAAGCAGGAGCGAACAGTGAGAAGGATGGCTGTTACCGTATGTCTGGCCCTGGCGTTATGCATACTCGCGGCGGGCCAGGACAAACCTTCGGCGAATCCGAAGGATGAACTGTCGAAGATTCCGTGGCTCAAAGACACCGCCCGCCGGGCGGACCGCGTCTGGCAGACGAAATATGACATATCGAAGCCGGAGACGGCCTACCCGACCCGGATTGTCAGCTACGCCGGCAAGTGGACGCGGCACAGCTTCGGCGGGCATGGCGGATTGGCCAGCAACTGCAGTTGGAGATACGCCAACAGCCCGCTGGTCCCCAAGAAAACCTGGCAGGAGATCGGGCAACTGATCCTGAACGAGGCCGATGTTGACGGCGACGGGGACAAGAAGGACGATTTCATCTTTTCGCTGCTGTTCAGCATGGAAGTTCCGCTGAGCATCCCCGACTGGCCCGCCGCCTGCGTCTTTCCCGAACGGCTCAGCAGCACTTTCTACGGCGGAGCCACTTATTACTGTGCCAATAACAAACCTGACAATCTGAGCAATTTCAGCGGCGAGATGGGCGTCAATCCGGATCACAACTCGCCGTTTTTCGACAGCCGGGCGGAAGATCATCCCATCAACGGCATGAGGCACAAGACCTTGCCCAACAGTTTCCTGAGGCACTATGTGGTCATGCTTTGGAAGAAAGACGATTTTCTGAACAGCGGCGGCAGATTCCGCGTGTCTTTCGACGACGCCAGTCGGGTGGCCGTCCTGCTGACACGAGCCTACTGGTACGGCTGGAACGATGTCCGCTACGTCGTGAAGAACAAGGAGCAGTTCTATATATCGGAGATCATAGAACCGGTGCCGGACTACGCGTTCAAGGATGCCAGCAAGCTCAAGAAGCCATCGGGCTATCTGCCGGTTTGCCGGCCGACGAAGACCAAATGGGCCGCGTACAAGCCGCAGGGATATCATATTAAATTCGACCCGAATGATGCGGCTTTTGAGGCCGTGAAATTTGACGACGTGCAGGCGGTCGGCTGGTATATCGCCAAGACTGATTCCTCGTCGGCTCAGACGCACTGCAAATGGTACGGCTTCGAGGCTGACGCCGTGGTGCACTCGCCGGCGGAACCCAGCCCGAATCTGGAGATGGCGACGCTGTCGGGCAAAAAGACGGTCGACGGCAAGGATATCCCGCCTTTTAACATAGCGACGTGTGAACTGCCTTACGCGATGTGGCAGAATATTTACCGATGGGGGGATTCGCCACATCACGTCCTCCAGGCCCGCTACATATACGCCAAATCCGGCAGCATGGGCAGCATGGGATACGGAAAACGCCAGCACGAGCACGACGAGCCTCTGACCGACATAACGTTTTACGACGCCTTGGCCCTGTGCAACACGCTTTCGGAGATGGAAGGCAAGACGCCGTGCTATTACACAGACGCGGAGTGCAAAGAAATCTTTAAAAACCGGCACATCGCCACTTACGCCACACTTGGTAAGGATGACGCGGAACAGACGCAACTGAGGCACTCCAGCAACCCGGAATACGAGATCAAGCCGGTTCCGAAGATTTACGTGAAGTGGCAGGCCGATGGGCATCGCCTGCCGACGCCGGCGGAGTGGACGGCCGGCCTGGGCGGCCAGAAACCCCAGCCCCAGGAGGGCAAGGGCGACGGAACCAAACCAGTCGGTGCCGGCAAGCCGAATGAAAACAGCTTGTACGACATGATCGGAAACATCTGGGAACTCTGCTGGACCTTCGGCAACGTGTACGATCCGGAGGCCGACCCGCCGGTTGCCGTCCTCGGAGGCGATTTCAACTATCCCAAATCGCCGGTCGACGAGCCAGCCTCGCCTTATGGCGACACGCCGTACAAGGGCGACCCGCGGATCGGGCTGCGATTGCTCTGCCGCGACGCCGGGCTGCCCGCTCCGCCCATGGGCATCGCCGACGCGAAGCGAGGCGTTTACATGAACGACCTGCCGCCGCGATGGTCGTTTGGAAAAGACGAATTGGCCGGGAAGAAAGCCGACGCCAAACCGGTTGCAAAGGCGCTGCTGGATATGGCCGATCTGCCCGGCGGGACCTTTGTCCGCCACGACAGAAAGACCGTGAAGGTTGCGCCCTTCGCAATATCGAAATACACCGTAACTTTCGACCGCTGGAAGACCGTCCGCCAGTGGGCCCAGGCCAACGGCTACGAATTCTACCGCAACGGCGATATGGGGAGCATGTTCTTCTTCGACTTCACCCACTCGCCCGACGAGCCGGTTACGAACATAACCTGGTTCGACATGATCACGTGGTGCAACGCCCTGTCGGAAATGGAGGGCAAGACGCCCTGCTATTACGAGGACGAGGCCTGCACGAAAATAATTCGCAAGGCGTTCGCGTTCCGGCCGATCAAACTGGATGGCTATCAGTACATCCAGGTGGATCCGCCGATGGCCCGCTACCAGGACGGCCGCTATGCCAAGCCTTTCATCGTCACCCGCTGGGACGTTGACGGCTATCGCCTGCCGACCGCGGCGGAAATGGATTTTGCCATTCGCGGCGGAACAAAGACAACGTATTTCTGGGGCGACAACGTTAAGGACGGCCAGGATTATGTCTGGGACGCTGGCAATTCGCACGGGCGGACCCACCCGGTTGGCCTGAAGAAGCCCAATCCCTACGGCCTGTTCGACATCCAGGGCAACGTCAAGGAGTGGCTCTTCAGCGGCGATGGGCAAGACGACGATCGTCCATACGACCGGGATCTGGACAATCCGATTGCCTCGCCGTTTTATGGCTACAAAAAGCCGCCGGAGGTAAATGCCCCGATTAAAAATGCCATACTGGCCGGCGGACCCGGCTTCCTGTACGGCGGAGCGAACGTAAATCAGCACGGCGTGGGAGTTGAATCCGCCGGGGCCTCGGACCTGACGCACTATTATTCCGATGTGAGTTTCCGTCCGGTCCAGTGTGCCGCCGGCACCCATCCGCGCGACGGTTTGCGCCCGCTGGCGGTCGAGGAAGTCGTGAAGAAAATGATCACCAACAAGGAGAAATTCAATGACCTCGGGAAATAACGGGAGGAAAGTTCCAATTTGGTTCCTGTTGATTTCATGCGTCGCGGTCGAAGCCGTCTGCCTGTGCTTTGGTGAAAATGAAAAAACCGGCAAAAAGCCAGCCAAAGAGTCGTCCGCCGCCGCGGAGACAAAACAGGCCGATGCTGCTCCTTTCCAGGGCGCCGAGATAAAGGATGGCGCGGTCTACCGCGGAAACCTCAGGCGAAGCGGGGTCTTCAACCGCACGGGCCTGACCGAGGCTAAGGCCGTCCGCTGGAAAAGCCAGATAGGAGGCAAGATAAATTCCTCGCCCGTGGTCTGGAAGGACACGCTGTATATCGGCGGGGGCGACGGATTTTACGCCCTGAACACGGCCGACGGCAAAACGCGCTGGAACTATCCGGTCAAGGGCGGAGTCGATTCGTCCGCCTGCGTCGCCGACGACATCGTCTGCTTCACGACGACCGGCGTTCTGATCGCCCTGAACGTTGCCGACGGCAGCCTGAAGTGGAAATACCAGGGCAAGCCGGCAGAGACTTCGCGCGGTTCGCCGGCCATTGCATACGGCGCGGTATTTACCCCGCTGGGAAAGGAAATCGTGGCTGTCGGGCTCAACGACGGAAAACGCATCTGGACGATCGGCAAGAACGTGCCGGATGAATACAGCTCGCTGGCGCTGGACGCATCCGCCTTTTATGGCGCGGGTACTATCAAATGGGGTTACCTGTACAGCTATGACTATGATACCGCGACCGTCAATTGGCAGTCCAACGTCCCATATGAGCACGGTGCGGGCGTCTATTTTTACAAAACGCCGGCTGTGGATGAAAACGGAGCTATCTATGTCAACACGACACGCG
Source organism: Planctomycetota bacterium (assembly GCA_016235825.1). Lineage (GTDB taxonomy): Bacteria > Planctomycetota > Phycisphaerae > SM23-33 > SM23-33 > JACRIL01. Next base: position 24,710 of record JACRIL010000050.1, on the reverse strand, counting down.
GTGCTCGAAAATTCAGCCCCACAGCGCAAGGCAAAGTGGCAAAAGGATATAACCAGCGTCTCTGGGGCGTCTTTCTGCTGGACAAGGAGGTGGACGACAACGAAATGATCCCACATAGCTGTCCGAGCGTCTGGAAGGACCGCGTGTACGTCGGCCGCTACGACGGGCAGTTCTTCGCGCTGGATGCAAAGGACGGCTCGATCGTCTGGAAAAAGAAATTCCCGGCCTCGATTCTTTCCGACCCGTCCATCGCGGCCAAATCCGGCCTGGTCTGCTTCGGCTGCTACGACGGACAGGTTTATGCCCTGGACCTGGCCACGGGCAAGACCAAATGGCAATTCAAGATCGGCGACAGGATATTCGCCTCACCTTGGATCGGCGACGGCGTGATCTACGTCGCCGCGCACGACGGCTGCGTCTATGCAATAGAATAACGGGGGCACCTCCCAAAACCGTGGTGAATAAGATGGCGGCTTTGCAGCATAACAACGCGCGTTTTGCGATTTACGGCCAACGGCATGTCTGGTTACGCTATTCCTGCCTGCCCGAAGGACAGGGCAACGCCGGCGAGCGACCCGAGCGCCGGACAGACACAATGAAGCACAGAATTCTGGAGCTCAATTCTTAGGATATAAAAAAACGATGACACCAAAGCCCCTTCTCATTTCAGGCATTACTCAAACCCGATTTGCATTTGCGATTGTTTCATTGGCCCTGTTGGCAGGCGCCGCCCATGCCCAGGACTCCAAAACCTCGGCCGCAAAGATACTGAAATCGCCTGAGGCCAGGGCTGGACTTGTGGTTCACCTGGGGTGCGGCGACGGCGAGTTGACTGCGGAACTTGCCAACGGCGGAAAGAACGTCGTGCTGGGTTTGTCCGCCGACGCTGCTCAGGTCGAAAAAGCCCGCCGCAACATCCAGGCCAAAGGCGTTTACGGAACAGTGTCCGTTGACTGCCATCCGGCGGCAAAAATTCCGCTCATCGACAGCCTAGCGAACATCGTCGTGGCGGATGATTATCCTGCGCTGGAAAAAGACGGCCTGAAGCTGGACGAAGTGCTTCGCGTTTTGGCCCCTTACGGCATTGCCTTTCTGAAAGGAGCCAAAGGCAAACCGGAAGGAATGGCGGTTTCGCAGGACGGCGAATGGCTCAAGATCGTCAAACCGTATCCCAAGGAGATGGACGAGTGGCCGCAGTTCTACCACGATACCTCGGGACAGATGCTGTCCCGGGATCGGATTGTTGGTCCTGTGGACAGCGTGCGATGGATCAGCGGCGGATACTGGAACCCCTCCATGTCCTCTCCTGTGGATATCGTTTCCGCCAACGGCCGTGTCTTCTTTGCGAATATGAATACTGACAAGAATACCTGGGCCGCCTCTCTTGAGGCTCGGGACGCATTCAATGGCCTTTTGCTCTGGAGGCGGAAGATCATGGAGGGTGAATTGCACCCGGTGCATGCCAGAGTGATTGCGGCAGGTGACAGTGTCTTTGCGCCTCTGGCTGAAGCGGATGAATGCATGGGGGAATTGGATGCGGCCACGGGCAAGGTCCTCAAGACTTTCAAGAACATCACATTCACGGGGGGAGACGTAAGACTCGCGGGCGACATCTTCCTGACAGACCGCGGCCGCCAGGCCTGGAGTGCCAAGACCGGCGAAAAACTGTGGGAGGTGAAGATCGAGAAACAGCCCGAGAAACAGCCTGAAAACCCCAAGCAGCGTTCCGAAGCCCAAGACGCCAACGTAATGCTGTCGGTCAACCCGTTCGTGACGGACACGGATAATAGCCTCATCTACTACGCCGCCGGCGGCTCGTTGCTTTGTTACGCGCTCAAGACAGGGGAAAAGAAGTGGCAAGCATCGCTGCAGAATCCGGCGGAGAAACTGCGTTTTTGTGCGTATGGGCGAGTGATCACTGAGGAGAACAGTGAGAAGAGCAGCAAGATGGACCGGACCCCTTTACCTGCGGTTCTGCGCGCTTACGGGGCGGAGGATGGCAAATTCCTGTGGCGGTATGAGTTTTTGTGCAACCTCACCAAGTCCCGGGTCAAGGCTTGCCAACCAAATGCTGAAGATATCTGGTGTCATACATTGCGAGTGGTTCCCGGCGAACAAACCCCAGTTCCCACTTTTGTCTGCCTCGACGCCAAAACCGGAAAGGAAAAAAAGGCGGTCACAACCATAATCAATAATTTACGCTGTCATCCGCACCGCGCAACGAGCCTATATCTGTTTGGCCCCGACGGAGCCATGTTCAATCTTTCGGACAAAAAAACATATGGTCCATCCCACAGGGATATGTCCTCAGGAATCCTGCGCGGAGCCTGCCAGTTCGGCTATGTGCCGGCCAACGGACTGATTTACGTTGATGTGAATAAGTGTCTTTGTTTCAATTCAATCAGAGGCTCTGTGGCGTATGCTCCGGCACAGTCGCAGGCGACGGCTGATACGGAACCCGGCAAAAGACTGGAAAAGGGCCCGGCATTCGCCGATGCGATTCAGAAATCCGCCGGTGATGGGCGCGACTGGCCCACTCTCCGCCACGACATCCGGCGGAGCGCATGCACGCCGGCAGTGGTTACCGTTGCCCTGATCCCTGCATGGACAGCTTCACTGCCCGACAAGGCATCCAGCCCTGTTGCTGCCGGCGACAAGGTGTATATCGCGGTTAAAGACCGACACTCCGTTTATGCCTTAAATTCAGCCGATGGCAAGATTGCGTGGAGTTATACCGCCGGCGGGCCAGTGGATTCACCGCCTACATGTTTTGACGGTCAGGTTTTATTCGGCTCTTGCGACGGCTGGGTATACTGCCTGACCCAGACCGAAGGGAAGTTGGTCTGGCGATTCCGTGCCGCGCCGATGGACCGGCGGATACTGGTTCGCGGCCAGGTTGAGTCGTCCTGGCCGGTGCACGGGTCCGTCCTCGTGGAGCAAGGCATTGTTTATGCCTCGGCTGGCCGGCACACAGGCGCGGACGGAGGGATATACCTGTGCGCGCTGAAAACCAAAACCGGCGACCTCGTCTGGGAAAACCGCCAGGTTCGCGACCCTTGCGCCTTCAACGACATTCTTCTCGCTGACGGCCAAGAACTCTACCTAGACCAGTTGGACATCGACCAGACGTCGGGACAGTTGCTGAAAAAAACGCAGGAGCAGCACGTGCAGACCAAGGCGATATGGGGCGGCTCGCTGGGAATTTTGAACGACGAGGTCCTGGAGCCGACTTATGGGGGCCAGCCCGGTGGGCGAAAGCACTGGCGCTATCTGGGGTATGACGCGAACCTGTTGGCCGTGGACGGAGACCGGATTTTCGGCGTGGTATACGAGGGAACCAGGTTCGGAGGCGATCATAATTGGCGAGATGGCTATCGCGGCTGGGGCAAGGGCGACGAAGGCAAACTGACGCTCAAGGGCAACAAGATATTCGGCGTTACTCCTGCCGGAAAATGGACGCAGGATTTTCCGGCTGACTCGAAATTTCGCGTCAAAGCCGTGATCTGCGCCGGCGATAAAATCTTCGCCGCGGTCGCGCCGGATAAAAATGACCTCAAAAAAGGCGAGATATGGATTTATAACACGGCTGACGGCAAGCCTCTGGGACAGATCAAGCTTGAGGCCGCACCGGCCTTCGACGGCCTGGCCGCGGTGGATGGCGCATTGATTGTTTCCACGGCAAACAAGTCGGTCATCTGCCTGAAAGGTGCAGCCAAATAACATCCGGTTCCAAGCCGCCGAAACGTATCTGCATCTTCTATGCGGCCGGTTCCACGGCTTGCTCGAAAGCGGTGGTATTTTGAGCGGTGGTCGTCTATGCCCTCTTGTCTCCACCGAGGCGGCCACAGTATAATGGGTCCATCGAGGCAGGGATGGGCCCTTAGCAGCCCGTTGAAAAAGTCGATTTGGGCGGGGTACTTGACAGGCATGTCACAACTGCAGGGCATTTTGTCCGGAGAACCAAATTATTTAATTTTTCAGACGCACAAATCAGGAAGACAGGGAATAGAAGAGTGGAAAGGCCGAACGTGATGACCGATCAGGAGTTGTTAAGGCAATATTGCCAGGGCAACGCCGCAGCGTTTCGCGAACTTTATGAGCGGCATGTAAACGCAATTTATGCGTCTTGTTGTCGCCGACTTGGTAAGGCCTGCGAACAGCTAGAAGATGCTGTCCAGACAGTTTTTGTGATTTTGGCAAACAAAGCTGGAAAAATACAAAAAGAAGTCTTGCTCTCGGGTTGGCTTCACAGGACCGCCGGGTACGTTTGCCTGAAACTGCTCCGCGATAGGGCCAGGCGTCTGCAGCATGAGCAGGAGGTGTTCAGAATGAAGTCTCAAACAAAAGAAAACCAGCCATCGGTAGATTGGCGTCAGGTCGAGCCGCATCTGGATGATGCCATCGACCATCTGCCGGAAAACCAGAAGTCGGTAATGGTAATGCATTTTCTGGAGGGGATGAGTCTCGGCCAAATATCCGAGCGGACTGGCGTTTCGAAAAATACCATTCGAACCCGGGTAGACCTCGGCCTGGAAAAGATGCGCCGATTCTTTTCCCGCCGTGGAGTCGCGGTGCCTTCTGCGGCGCTGGCAGCGGTCATGGCGTCAAATGCCATACAGGTGGCGCCTGCGGCGGTCGTGGCAGGTTCATATCAGTCGATAGCGGCATGCGCTGCCGGAAAAGGCGGCAGCTTGAATATGGCGGCCTTGCAACTTTCAAAGGCGACTATGAAAATGATTATGATCAGTAAGATTAAGACCGTAGCGGCTGCGATATTGGCCGGCATTCTGATAACCAGCGCAGGCATTGGAGCAGGAATAATATTTACACAAACCGGAGGTAAGCAGACTGCAATCGCCAAAGTAACCCGGGCAAACGATGCTCAACTGTGGCAGCCTGAAAAAGGGGACAAAAGTAAGCTCGTTTCCCGTCCATCAAGAATCGTTGATTATGGAGATGATTATTGCCATTATAGAAGCGATCAATTTCTTTATTCCGGAAAGACAAAAGATGGCAAACCAAGAATTAACGTCTTGACAGAACTTGATTTGACAGGAGATGGGAAAAAGAATGATTCCTTATCATATCTTCCTTTTGATCTGGAAACGCCGTGCATTCCTCTGCCATGGGTTGATGCACATGATGATTGGGACACGGATGCCGCAAGCTTTCGTTTTTACGTGGCAAGATTGGGCTGGCTTCAAAATGAATCCATCTGCTCTATAACTGAACACGGCGGACCTAATATGGACCATTCTTTCGGAGGCGACGATATTAATATGATGGGATGGGGAGTGGATAGAAACAATAATCGCGTTAAAGGATGGGGATTGTGGTTATGGCAAAAAGATGATTTTCTGCATGGGGGAGACCAATATAAGGTCAGCATTGACGATAATAGCCGCATGGGTTTGCATATCCCTCGTTATTGGGAGAATCCGTTAGGGCGTTTTGTGATCCGCGACGGCAAACAGTTTTATATTTCCCAATCTACTTTTAGAGGGGGATGGGGCACTACGCATGCCATAAAGCCGCTTGAGATAAAGTGGGCTAAATACGACCCCAAGCCGCCCTCAGACATAATTTTCGATGAAAATTACGCAGAGTTTGCCAAAATGAACTTTACTGATGTTACTGCCGCTGGTTATTACATTTACACTCCCGAATGGTTATACGAACTTGACGCTAAATTGGGCGCCTTTGAAGTTATAGCAAGCGTTAACAGCCCGCAACGTCTCAGTGACGTAGTCGAAATGAAAGAAATACATCCCGATGGAAATATTCTTCCATTTTACATAAGCTCTTGCGAGGTGCCGTATCGTCTGTACCAGATCGTGCATCGCTGGGGACAAAGCAATGTTTATGCATTTGACGCGCGTTTTGAATTCGACCGAGAACCTCAAATGGGGAGCATGGCATATGATGACGCGGCGCATTCACCAGATGAACCGGTGACCGGCATAACATGGCTTGATTGTGTCGTGTGGTGCAACGCTTTATCAGTAATGGAAAATCTGACTCCTGTTTATTATGAAGATGATAAATTCATAAAACCTTTAAAGAAAGTTGTCGATAGATGGCACATGGAGAAACCTGCGGATAATATATACGTCAGATGGGAAGCGGATGGATACAGGCTCCCGACGTTTTCTGAGTGGAATAAGGCATTTATTGCAGGAAATCCATCCGTAAATAATGAATCCCGCAACCGTACCGGTTTATGCGGCGCAAGCGCCCCTGACAAGGCGGGGCTTTATGATATGCTCGGGAATGTGTGGGAATATGTATGGAATGATGACGATTCAGCTATTTCAAAAAGGAATAAATGCACTGTTGTGGGAGGGTCTTTCGTGGCGAACAACACTGACTCTGCGATGAAATTATCCGCCTCTGAATATGGCGACCAACTCTGGCGAGGGCGTTTTGACGTGGGCTTTCGTCTTGTAAGACGTCAGGCGGGTCTGAAATCTCCCGGCTTGTCAGCAGACCCTGTTTCTTTTCCGGTATGGGAATTCGGGATAAATGATAAAAGCGATTCTAAAAATGAATCTGCCATAAAACAGCCGGAAATACCGATGATATCCATTCCGACGAGTGTTTTGGAATATAAAACAAAAACATTTGCCATGCCCATTATAATATCTGCCCTAAATGCAAGCGCATGTGAAATCACATATCGGCAATGGAAATATATATGGCATTGGGCCGAAGCTCACGGTTACAAATTCAATTACACTGGCGATATGGGAAGCATGTACCTGAAAACATCCGGCGAACATTCACAAGACGAACCCGTCACGCGGATTAACTGGTATGACGCCGTGATCTGGTGCAACGCTCTTTCAGAATCGACCGACAAAAGGCCGGTTTATTACCTTGGCGCCGATAAAGACAAACGCATTCTTCGCAATTCTCTGGATGTGCGCCGCATCATGTTGCATGGAGACGGCGTCGCACAGAGAGCCGATAATATGGAGGAAAACGATAACTCCAAGAGAGCCAAAAAGGATCCCTCAATATTAAAGAATTGTCTGTCCGATTTTCCCAAAATGATAGAAATGGACTTCAGTGCTGACGGATACCGTCTTCCAACTGCATGCGAATATGAATTGTTGCAACGCGGAAACGCCAAATCCTCATATTTTTGGGGCAATCAGGTCGATGGCGAATATATGTGGTATAAAGACAACTCGCGAGGCAGCACCCATCCGGTTAGAATGAAGAAACCGAATGCATTCGGTCTTTTCGATATTTGCGGCAATGTTGGAGAATGGCTCAATGATTCTGCTATCATGCTCAATCCTTATGATCGCCGAAATCCTCGTTGTGGAATTTCTTGGCGCGGCGGAGCGAATTTTGGCGTTGCCGGGGGTTCATTCAAACATAATGCCCAATGGAGCATGGCCGGCCGCTCAACCAGCACAACTGCTATTGGAGGTTATCCCGAGTTGGGATTTCGCATTGTCAACTGTCCGTATGTTCCTTGCCTGGTCATCAACAAAAAGAAATACCGTGTTACAGGGCCATTGGCGGAAAAAGTCAGGTCCCTTAATGGTAAAAGTATAGAATTCAAGGGAGATATTAACGAGGAGTCCATGACAATCGAGTTAAAAGAAATTAAAGAGGTGAACAATGGAAGATAGTCATACACTGACTTCAATAATATTGTTATTTTGTTGTATATTTATGCATATTCCAGATGGCATGACGGAGGAAGTCGCCGGAACCGCCGACGTCATCCTATCGAATCAGCATGTGGGCGCGGGAGAAAACGGACAGCTTGCCCCCGTTCTGGATATTGCGGAAGACGCGCCTTCCGAAGAGCTTCCAAATAGCACATATAGGGCGAACACTCATCGCACAGGCGAATACAAAGTTACGGGGCTTGCTGATTTAAAAGGGGTTAAATGGAAGTTCAAAGCTGACGATTGGATTGTCTGCAATCCCGTAGAAAGTGAAGGAACAGTATATTTTGGCAGTCTTGACAAAAGATTTTATGCGGTGGACTCTAATACGGGAAAACAAAAGTGGGTTTATGGCACTAACGGTGAAATATGGTCGTCTCCAACTCTGTATAAGGGAATCATATATTTCGGCAGTCTTGACGGCAGTCTTTATGCTTTGGATGCTGCAACTGGCAAATTAAAATGGCAGACTAAACCGAAGAAAAAAGGGATAATTGAGATTGGGCATGAATATCCGCCTTTCCACGCCCCGGATGTAATGTGCTCTCCAGCAGTATCTTATGGCCTGGTTTTTGTTTCGATTGACAACCACATGCGGGGATTTGACTGCCAAACGGGACAAGACAAATGGTGCGCATTGGAGGGAGGAACATCGCAACAACTGGGGGCTGCCGCCATAGGATCAGGACTGCTCGCTTATGGACAGGGTTTTACCAAAATGTCTGTTTTCAAGGCAAAAACAAGCCGGTTTTTATTTGGAGGCGGAGGCGTAGGAAACGACGGGCAAGGATTGACTCCTGTTTTATATGACAAAAGATTATTCCACCAAGGAACACGAGGTGTCTTGTATTCACAGGATTTGAACAATCCGAACGATTTATGGCGCACCCTAATAGGGGAAAGCAAGGGACGGACAAATACTGGCTCAAAAAAAGACATGGCTGAAACTTCAAAATATTTTGGAACTCTTTGTTGCCCCGCAATTGCCAGTGATACTGCTGTTTGCGGTACTGCCGACGGATATCTTTCCGCAATTGATATCTCAGGAAAGACCGGCAAAGAAAAATGGATTATTCGCTTGTCTTCACAGATCAATTCCTCTCCAAGTATCGCTCGAGACATTATTTATGTAGGATGTGATGATGGCGCCATTTATGCGATTGAACTTGGAACCGGCAAGCATCTATGGAAATTTAAAGCGGAAGGAAAAATATGGTCTCCCCCTTGCATTGGCAATGGAGTAGTATATTTTGGATGTAATGATAATTATCTTTATGCGTTGCATTAATTGTGATATATTTTGGGGTTCACCCATCTGTCACCATGCATGTCGAAACGAGAACGTAAAATGAGAACAATACCGCTGATTGTGACGGCTGATGCAGTCATGCCCGCGATTATCTGTCAGAAGGAATTAACTATGGGCCAACCGATGGGGTGGCGGTCATAGGTCTGGTTCAGCCGGGAAATCTGACTTGATCCGGGAAATATGAAAGGAAAGCCTCATGAAAAAAATTCTGCCGCTTGCGATGGCAATAGTCGCCACGGTCATTTTCGTCCGTCAGGGAGACCTGACCATGGGCCAGACAGCCCAACCAGCGACCAAATCCTCCGCGTTCGATCCAGCCAACCTCAAGCCATTCACCGACGGCGGCAAGTATCTGGACAAGTACGAAACGGGCCTGTATCCCGGCGGAAAGAACGATATCCCGGCTGAGCATCTCAAAGCTGGCGAGCGCATCGCAGCTACGATCAAGCCGCTTGACGCGAACGGAAAAGTGGACGAGGCCAATGGCAAAATCCTGGCACTGGTGATGGGTCACTCCAATTGTTCCATGTATTTCACCGCCCTCAATCAGCAGTTCAAGGCCAGCGCCAGTCAGCTAAATCCGCGATTTGAGCTTCTCAACGCGGCCCTAGCGGGCCAGCAGTTGCCCCAACTCCGCGAACTCAAGGGAAGAGTATGGGACAAGGCCGAACAACTCACATCGGCGCCCGGTTATTCCGCCAAGCAGGTTCAGATACTGTTCCTGCATACCACTTACCATGGGGCCAAAAACCACCCGATCAGGCCGCCGGGTGCGTTCCCCGAGACGATGCAGCAGATGCAGAAGGACTTGGCGGCGGTCCTGGAACACTGCGTCAAGACGTATCCCAACCTGAAGATTGCGTATCTGACCTGCGACGGGTTCCGCCATTTCTCCAATTACGAGCCGCACGTCTGGCAGGAGGCGTTCGCGTTCAAGTGGCTCATCGAGAGCCAGATAAAGGGCGAGGCCAGCACGGCCTTCGAGGACAAGGACGGAAAGGCCCGGCCCCTGACATGGCTGCAATGGGGACCGTACATCTGGGACAATACCTGGGACAAAAGCTACTTCAGGGACGACGGCGTCCATCCTATCGCCAAGGCCACAGACATCTTCGTGAAGAAATATTGGAGTTTCCTGATTGCCGATCCTGTCGCAAAAACATGGCTATGGAAAGACGGCAAGCCGCCGGCGACTCAGTCTAGATAATGGAACCGCCGATCAGAGCCATAAAAAAAATGACAATGAGAAAAATACTGCTAACAGCGACGGCCGTTGCAGTCACAACCGCGATTATCTGACGGAAGGAATTGACTATGGGCCAGCCGACGAGACCGATGTCACAAAGCAGCCTGTGGCGGTCGTGGGCCGAGTTCAGCCGGGAAATCCCAGTTTAAAATCTCGGCTTGGTGACGTTCAGGTTGCAGGCACGCGACTCTAGGTCAACGTCGCGCAAACGCAAGAGAAAGGGGATGTAAAGATGACGGGCAACAGGATGAGGAGTCTGGCAACGGTGGCCGTGATGTTCGGAGCGGTGGCCATGTTCAATTCTTATGGCCAGTTTGACCTGGCCGCCGGCCAGCAGGCGGTTGTCCAGGAAGGCAAAGCCCCCGCCAGGGTCAGCATCGACGCCGACAACAACCCTCCATTGCCTGATTCCGCCGTGCCGTCGGCGCCAACAGCTATCGTGCCGGCCACCAGGCCTGCCGCCGTGCCGGTATCCGCTCCTGCCGTTTCGCCAGCTGCAATTATGAATATGGAATTGGAGCTCATGGACAAAGTCGACCTGGGCATAAAGACGGAAAACGACAAAGGCAGCGCTTGCTTTATGCCTGACGGCAAAAAAATTCTTGCGGAGCCGGAGTCCGACAAAGGCAAAACGAATCAAGTTCGTACAAAAGGGGGAAAACTCATAGGATACAAGAATGCTATTTACGTTCTTCTGAGCCTTGACAGCAAAGATAAGAAGGAAATTCAAGTACTTTGTTCGTCGCATGTTTCAACAAATGCTCCGATTGTGCCTCCTCCAGATCGTCGAGGGAGCATTTCCCCGGACGGCAGCATTTTTTCCATCGCTAATTTCCCTCTGACAAGGGCGCCAAAGCGGGTGCCGTTTCTGCTTTGCGGAGTGGATGGCAAGACCATCGAACTTCCATCTATTGATGACAACCATGCGTCGATTGCCAACAACATGCCGGGAACACAGACGTCCATGTGGTGGCCGTTCAACTTCAGCGGAGTTTTCGACAATAACGGCCTATTTTATTATGTACTGGAAGGACTTCAATTCAACTCGGAAATGCAAGAAGTGCATAAAAACACCTCTATTTGCATTTACCGGTTCGACCCCCAAAAAAACACAGCTCAAAAAATGTTTGCCATTGACAATGTTGAACATAAGGCCATTGCCATCGCGATATCGTCCGACCGCACGAAGATCGCGGGCATTGGCGTTTCGAACGACAACCCCGGAGTATGGGTTTATGACATCAAGTTAAACAAGGCAACATATACAAAAGGCCTGAATCAGTCGGAATTTACCTTTGACCTGTCCCTTCTACCGCAAGTTACATGGTCACAGGATAACACGAAGGTATATCTCACTAGTGCCAAAGGCAGCCTTTACTCGTGTAATTTGTCTCAACCTGGAAAAACGACTCCACAGGAACGCGAAAATTATAATTTGCTTGCGGTAAAACTCGGCAGCGGCGACTTCAAACAGCGGGAGGCCGCCACGGCGGAACTTCGTGCGGCCGAGGCAAAGGCTATTGAGGCGCTCAAGGAGGCGGCCGACTCCAGTGATTCCGAGGTCGCGGAGCGTGCCAAGATGATTCTGGCTGATACTGTCGGGATCAAAAATATCATTAATGCCGGCAACCAAAAGCACCCCGCGATAAAATCCTTCGCCGAAATATCGCCAGGATGCCTTTACATTGCGTTTTTTGACGGTACGGCGGCGATTGTCAACACAACGACTTGCGAGATGAAAAAACTGGCTGGTTTCAATGGGCTGGAGTTACTGGACAAATTTGGCGACATGGGGCTTTTCAGGGACTCCAAAAACAACCTTTGGACGGCGAAGATCGTCTTCAAGCCATCCGGCGGCGACCGGTCGGCGACACAACAGGCCCCGGTGAATTAAACAAATCCAGATTAGTGCGAAAGGTTCGCTACAAAACTTTAAGAAGTCGTGCTATGAAAATGGGCAATCCTGCTGCGGGCGCGTCACGAGCGTAAGGCAGCCAACATGAAACGGAATTCCATGGAAGCAAAAAAAGAGAACGTTCCTCTGGATATACTTTACGCGGAGCTTTTCAATCTTCCCAGAAAGTACCGGCTACCCGTCATTCTGCACCATCTGGAAGGCCGCAGCCAGGCCGAAGTGGCGAATCTGCTGGGCGACAATGTAGGCACGATAATGTCGCGGTTGAATCACGGCAGACAGATGCTTCGGGACCGCCTGATGAAGACCGGGCTGGTTGTTTCCGTTGCGGGTTTGACGGCGGTTATGGCGAATCAGGCGTCTGCCGCCGTTTCATCGGCGTTCGTGGCATCGGCGACCAAGATGGCGGCCTGCACGCTTGCCGCCAAGACAGCGGTTGCGGGAATGGCGCCCGCCAAGGTTATCGCACTTTCGAAAGGAGCTGTAAACATGCTATTCGCGGCGAAGATCAAGGTTGTGGCAATGCTGACGGTGGCAGTCATGCTGGTTGGCGGTATGGCAGCAGGCACATATATGGTGGTGGCCGCGGATCCCGGCGAAAAGGCTGCGGCGTCCGCAATTCCGCTTCTGGTGCCGCCGGCAGCAAAGGCCGGAGCGAAGGCTTACTCGTGGCAGCAGCAGCATGCCAAAGTCCTGCCGAGCGGCAATCTGGAATGGACGCCCAGGCCCTTTGTCTTCGAGAAGGGCGATTCCGTGCGATATATCGACTTTGTCGCTGGTGACGACTTAAAGGACGGCAAGACCCAGCAGAGCGCATGGAAGCATCATCCGTGGGATGCCGCTGCTTCCGGCGAGGCCAAGGCCTGCAGGGGCATTAACACGTACGTCTTCAAGGGCGGCGTCGTCTATCGCGGCGCATTGAAGGCGGCAGAGTCGGGCGAGCCGGGCAATCTCATCCGCCTGACCAGCGATCCGTCATGGGGCCAGGGAGAAGCGGTATTCTACGGTTCGACCCAGATCAAGGGCGGCTGGAAGAAGGCCTCCGGCGCCGATGACGCACCTGGCATCGGACAGCCTGACAAGGCCTGGTACATCGAACTCGATAAAAACTACGATGCGGACAGGGTTACCGCATCAGAGGCCAGCTACAGCTCGAAATTCTCCGCAATGTGGCAGGTCAGCGGCGACAAGGTCGAGCGCCTGCACATCGCTCGCCAGCCCAATTACGATCTTTCAGACCCCTACAACCCCGTGAAGAATTGGCCCACATGGAGCAAATATGACAAAGGCACTTTTACATCCCCGGTTTTAAAGGGCCTGGGCGATAAGAACCTGTTGAACGGCGCCGTAATATGGACGGAGAGTGCCTTCCTTATGGGAGCGGCCAGCAAGGTTTCGCCACTAAGTTACGATCCTGATACAGGAACCGTCCAGATCAAGACTCGCGCGGATTTCAAGCGTCAGCACAACAGGGTTCACTTCATGATCGAAAACGTCGGCAAGTTCCTCGACGCGCCTGGCGAGTTTTTCTACGACCTCAACGGGCCCAAGGCCGGGCGGCTCTATGTCATTCCGGCCGGCGGCGTTGAACCCAACAACGTCGTCTATGAGATTGCGCAGACCCGCTTCCCGGTCTGGATTCAGGACAAGCACGACATCGTCGTCAGCAGGATTGAATTCCGCTACAACGACCCGGACGACGGAACCTACGGCTGGCCGCCGCAGGTCGGCGGGTCGCCCTGCATCCGCATCGTGGGCAACAGCAACAATATCACAGTGAAGAATTGCAAGTTTTATTACGTGGCCGGCGCAGTAACGGCGTTCCCGCGGCCTGAAAATGAAGGCGGCCCTTACGGCGTTTACAGCAAGGAGATCGGAGAGTTCGCCAACGATGTGATGGATAACATCTTCGTCAACGACAACGACGTCAATCACTCCGAGCTTTCCGGGACGATTTACCTGACCGGCGCAAGCGAAAGCAAACTCGGCGCAGCTTTTGGCAAGCTCAAGCACGTTGAAGTAATGCGAAACCGCGTTGTTGACACCGGCTTCAGGCACGGTTCGCGCTGGACTTCCAACATTCCGGCTATCTGCGTGACCGTTCCCGAAACCTGTGAGATCGCGGGCAATATCGTCGACACGAGCTATGGCTGCGGAATTTTCACGCTTGGCGGCAAGACTACCGGCAGCCATAATACGGTGGCCCTGAATCGCATGCTGGTCTATAACAACCAGATCGACAACACCATGCTCGGCTGCAACGACTACGGCGGGCTGGAGCACTTCCAGGGCGGCCCCATCTATATCTTCAACAACGTCACCCGCAACTGCGTCGGCAACAGGGTCCTGGGCAGGGAACTGGGTTACAGCCTCTACCTTGACGGCGGCTTCAAATGCTACGTCTTCAACAACATCATCGCTGGCCTCGTCAAGCCCGAGCAGAGCGATTATTTCAACCACTGCGGCTACTTTATGGTCTTCGGCTTCATGGACCAGCTCTTCAACAACACGATCTATCATTTTGAGAAGGCCCTCGACGGCAGTTCGGGCAACCGTTCCAACATTCTGGGCAACCTGATGGTGGATTGCAGCGTTACATTCATGGGGCAGAACCGGCCTGGCGACGTCTCCATGATGGGCGGCAACGACACCGGTGAAATGGGCCGCATGGGAATTCCGACCATGGCCTACGCCAGCAATGTCTTTTACGGCAAACCGAAAGGCTCCGGGAAAGGCGAGCCTGACGCATTCGGATACGTCGGCGGCACCGGCAGCAGCGCCGGCGACAAGGCTCCCGTGCACGCCGGCAATACGCTGGAGGATCTCCGCGGCAAACTCAAAGGCGAAAAGTGCCGCCTTGCCACAATCGGCTGGCATGTTGCTGAAATGCCCATGGTCGATCCGGCCAAGAAGGACTATCGTCTGACCCCGAATTCCGAGGCAAAGGAACGCGGCGCGAAATATTTCGTTCCATGGTCGCTGGCCCGCACCGTCGGCGAGTGGAACTTCTTCAAGAGCCCTTACAATCCAAAGATCGTCTTGGGCGAAGGCTACTACATGACAGATGAATACGTCGATCGCGGAATGTATTATTTTGTCCCGCGAAACGACCTGACTGTCTCCGACTGCGCGGCGGAAGATTACGTGGCCGGGCAGTTGGAAGACTGGGTCGAAGGCGCACTGAAGTTCGACGGCAAACGAGTGGCATCACTCACCCATGCCGAGATGACCAAGACTGTAGGCGGCAAGAATCCTTACGACGGCTCAAAGCGGGAGACGCTCGACATGGGCGCCAACAACTTCCTCATTGAGGTCTATTTCAAGACCGAGGCCGGCAATGCGGGCGGCGTCCTGGCCTCGAAGAAGGCAGAGGCGGGATACGAACTGGCCGTAGGGGCCGACGGCGGAGTCTGCCTGACCATCCAGGCCGGCGGGGCGAAGGCGACGGCAGCTTCAGCGGTTAAGGTCAACGACGGCAACTGGCATCACGTGATCGTCGAGGTTGATCGCGCGGCCGGCAAAGCCTCGATCTACGTGGACGGCAAGGCGGCCGGCGAGGGCAAACTTGACTCCGTTGCCAAGGATGCGGCGCTATCGAACACGACCGACTTCGTCGTGGGCAAGGGACTCACCGGCGCAATTGACTTCCTGCGGGTCTGCCGGGCTACGATTGCCGAGGCCAAGACCAGCATTGAGGAACTGTATGAATGGGAGTTCAACGGTCCGCAGTTCCGCGATTTCTGCGGCAGCGCCCCCGAAGGCAAACGCGATGCCGGGGCAATTGAACTGGGCGGGAAACCGCCGGCCGGGGCGACCAGGGTGATCGAGGCCAGGCCCGAACCGAGGTCGGAGGCAAAGTCGTTTACTCCGGTAACTGTCGAATTGCCGTTCAAGCCGGCCACAAAAGTTGCCGTATACAAGATGACGGACAACCAGCGGGCCCACAACATGGACAGCGACGCGGTGAAGATACAGACGCAGGAACTTTCGGCCGACGTATTTTCGCAGAGTTTCAAACTTTCGGAAAAGATTGAGTCCGACGACAAAGGCCTGCTGCCTGCTGTTACGTTCGTCTACGTATTCGAGGGCGCGACGGGAGGAGAACAGAAGTGAAGCGACGGCTGTCAGCGAGAAATACGCTTAACACAGTGGGACTCCAGAATTACCGGTTCCAGAAAATCTGGATCAAGATCGGGGCGAAAGTAATCTGGCATGCCCAGTACGTGGTTTTTCAGATGGCGGAGGTTGCGATCCCACGTGGACTGTTCCGGGCGATCCTGGAACGGATTCATCGTCTGCGGTTTTCGGAAGTGGTTCCGAAATGAAGACGGAAGGCGGAGAAATCGAAGAACAAGGTAGTGGTCAACGGATGTGGTCCGTTCCGAATCGGGTGAATGCAACTTTACGGCCCCATGATTTCTGAGATTTAACGCTGTTCAGATGGTTCCGCAAAAGCTGAGGATGCTCGAAAGTTATTTATCAAAACGCCAAAGCAAGTTAAAATCAGGGAAACTGCTGGCGGTGGTCGTCAGCGAGAGGTCATATGGGAAATCCCAGATAAACACTCAAAATATATGACTTTGGAGTGAAACAATAATGCGAACAATCGGCATGGCAGGTACGGTGATATTTCCCACGGTCTTGATCCTGGCGTTCAGTTCCGTCTGTCCGGCCCAGGGAGTCAAGAGCAAAATATCAGTCACCGATGAGGCAGTCGAGGTGGCGATCAAGGAAGGGGTGAAGTACATCCTTTCGCAGCAGAAGCCCGACGGGAGCTGGCCACAGCATGGTAAAGAAGACTCTAATCATATCCATACGGACGGCCCCACAAGTATGTGCATATACGCGCTGGTCGCCAGCGGAATTCCGGCAAAGGATCCTCGAATCGCCAAGGCACTCGACTGGCTGGCAAAACCCGAGAATCAGGCAAAGCTGACCTATGATACCACGTTCCGCTGTCTGGTCTGGTACACGGTCAACAAGCAGCTTGACAATAAGTATATGAAGAACCTCGCCGACGACGTCGAAATGCTTATAACAGCAACAAAGAACGGCAGTTACACTTACATGAGCACCAGACAGCCCGATCACGGCGATAATTCCAACAGCCAGTACGGCCTTTATGGCGTCTGGACGGGTGCCAAGGGCGGCATCGAGGTGCCTAGGGATTACTGGGAAATGTGTCTGAAACACTGGATCGGGTGCCAAAAGTCCGACGGCGGGTGGACTTACCAGTCCAGTGCTGAAACGCGCGGTACGATGACGGCCGCCGGCATCGCGTCCCTTTTTGTTTGCATGGATTGGCTCTACATGGACAAGTTCATCAAGTGCCAGATGGGTTTCGAGGTATCCGCCGTGAAAAAGGGCCTGGATTGGATGGGCAAGAATTTTCTGGCCTTGGAAAAAAGCGGACATATGGAATACCTGCTTTATGGAGTCGAGCGGGTGGGTCTGGCCAGCGGATACAAATATTTCGGAGCGGCCGACTGGTACAAGACCGGGGCTTCGTGGCTGTTAAACCGGAGGAGAGGGAACACGGAAAACCAGGAGGATGGAGGAAGTAGTGTTCCCAATACCTGCTACAAGTTGCTGTTCCTCATACGAGGGCGTTTGCCCGTGATACTGAACCGCCTAGAATACGACGGCGACTGGAACAACCGGCCGCGATCCCTGGCTAACTTCTGCCGCTGGTCGGAAAAAACATTTGAGACCGAGGCAAACTGGCAGATCATCACGCTCAAGAGCGACGTCGACGAGTGGCACGATGCGGCCGTCCTGACCATCACCGGCGCGAAGGAACCGAAATTCTCCGCCGAAGACATGGAAAAACTCCGAACCTACGTGAATCAGGGTGGCACGCTTTTTAGCATCACCGAATGCAACGGAACCGCATTCAGTAAGGGGATCAAGGCCGCCTACCAGAAACTTTTCCCAAAGTACGAGCTTGCCCTGTGCAGCGGCGACCACATGATCAACAAAATTGTGTACAAAATTCCGCCCACCACAAAAATTTACGAGCTCAGCAACGGAATCCGCCCGTTGGCAATTCACATCGATAATGACCTTCCCCTGTCATGGCAGCAGTACCAGGTGGCGACGGGCAAGCCCAACTTCGAGACTGGGGCCAACATGGTGATGTACGTGACCGACAAGCAGTTCCAAAATCGCGGATCACAGACATGGCCGGAGGAACCCAAGAGCTGGCCGGCAAAGTCGATCAAGGTCGCCAAGTTGCGATTCAGCGGCAATTACGACCCAGAGCCCCTGGCATTGCAGAGAATAAGCCGGCTTATGGCTGTGCAGAACAACATAAATGTCGAGTGCCTATCCGCATCGCTGGCTTCAGCGCCGGCCAGCCAGCCTTCCGTGCCGCAGACTGGCATAAGCCCGACGGAACTGAAGGCTGACGTCAAACTGGCGGTAATGGCCGGAACGGGCGGATTCAAACTTTCAAAGGAGGACAAAGACGCGCTCAAAAAGTGGATATCCGGCGGGGGCATCCTGCTGCTGGACGCCACAGGATCCAAAACTTTCACTGAATCTGCCAAGGAATTGGTAGCCGAGCTGTTCGGCCAGGAGGCCTTGTTTTCACTTCCATTCTCCAGTCCGGTTTACCAGTTAAAAGACATGGCTGTTGAAAGAGTAAAATACCGCCGGGCGACAAAAAACCGAATCGGCGGAGGCAACAAGGAACCGAGATTATTGGCCGTCATGAAAGGCGACAGGCCGATGGTGATCTTTTCTCAAGAGGACATAACCGGCGGACTGGTCGGATACGCCAGCGCGACATGCGACGGCTACGAACCTCAAAGCGCATGCAACCTCATGCGGAACATAATCCTTTATGCCGCATCCGCCCCACCGTTGCCTGTCTCCGAGAAAAATTCTGTCCCGGAGGGAAAAACGTCGGAAAGAGAAGCCAGATGACTAAACCACCGCTGGCTGTAAAGCCGATGGTGGTTTAGTTTTTTTGAGATAAAATGCAGGTATGTCACAACCGCAGGGCATTTTTCCGGAGATCCAAATTATTTAATTTTTCAGACGCACAAATCAGGAAGACAGGGAATAGAAGATGGAAAGGCCGAACGTGATGACCGATCAGGAGTTGTTAAGACAATATTGCCAGGGCGACGCCGGAGCGTTTCGCGAACTTTAAGAGCGGCATGTAAACGCAATTTACGCGTCTTGTTGTCGCCGACTTGGCAAGGCCTGCGAACAGAACAAACAGCAATAAGGCCTTCAGGCAAACCTGGAACCATGCGAATGATAAATAAACTGTCTGTTGCGGCGGTGCTGGTCGCATGTCTGCCGGCGTTTGGAGACTGGCCGACGCACATGGGCGACTCGCTGCGGGGCGGCGTCTGTGGAGAGGCGGTAAATCCCGGCGGCGAGCCGGCATGGGTATACGACGCCGGCCTGGCGCCCAGCCCGGGCTTTTACCCGGAGCTGAAGGAAACCACGCTGGGCCCGCAGAAGATCGTCGCGCCGACCTCCACGTTCGACTTCGCATACCCGATCATCGCGGGCGGGGGGCGGACGTACTTCGCATCGTCGAGCCAGGACGCGGTGTTCTGTCTGGACTCGAAGAGCGGGGCGAAAGTATGGTCGTTCTTCACGGAAGGGCCGGTGCGGTTCGCTCCGGTGCTGGACGGCGGGCGGCTCTACTTCGGCAGCGACGACGGGTTCGTCTACTGCGTCGGGGCCTCCGACGGCAAACTTGTCTGGAAATGGACCGCCGCGCCGGAGAAACGGACGATCATCGCCAACGGGCGGCTGGCCTCGCAGTGGCCGGTGCGGACCTCGGTGGCGCTGCACGAGGGCGTGGTTTACTTCGCGGCGGGTCTGTTTCCGGCCGACGGCGGGGTGTTCCTGTGCGCCCTGAAGGCCGCCGATGGCTCACTCGTCTGGAAGAAAAACGCCCCTACCGCCTGCCAGGGATATATCCTCGTCGCGGAGGATTGCCTTTTTGTGCCCAACGGCCGGGCCAGCCCCTGCGAATACAGCATCAAGGACGGAAGCCTTCTTGTTCCGGCGAACACGGAGACCCGCCGCGAGGGCGGCGGGGCCTTTATCGCCGGCGTCGGCGGAATGGTGATGTACGGGCCCAACGAGTACGGAATCCTGCGGATCCGGGCCGTCGCCGGCGACCAGAGCGCCTATCCGACGAGGGCCATTCGCGGCAAGATAACAGGCATCGCCGGCTGGCGGGTCGCGATCAAGGACAAGACCGCGTACCTGCTGCGGAGCGACGGCCTGCAGGCCCTGCCGGCGGATGACTTCCGGCAGATACTCGTCGAGAGCGCCGAGCAGTACAAGGACCGCGTCAAGTCGAAAAAAATCACCGAAAAGAGCGGCGTCCAGCAGAAGGCCGACTCCGAGGCGGAAAAGCAGATCGCCGGCAAGGTGAAATGGCAGGGGCAGGTCAAGGGCGGCAGGTCGCTGATAATCACGGCCAATCACGCGATCGTCGGCGGCGAGGGCGAGGTCGCGGGCTTCGGCCTGGCCGACGGCAAGGAGGCGTTCCGCCTGAAAGTGGAAGGCGTCGCCTGGGAGCTTGCGGCGAGCGACGGCCTGCTGCTGGTCAGCACGAGCGCCGGCAAGGTCTATTGCTTCGGCGACAAGGCCGACCGTAAGGGCATAATCAGGGCCGCCGCCGAATCGGCCCCCGCGGATAATGCATCGTTCGCCTCCCGGCTGGCGAAGGCCGTGCTGACGGCCGACAGGCGAAAAGGATTCTGCCTCGTCCTTGGCGCAGGCGACGGCAAACTCGCCTGCGAACTGGCGAGATTGACGGAGTATCGAATCGTCTGCGTGGAGAAGGACGCGGCCGCGGCGGCCAGGGCCAGAGAAACTATCATCCGCGCCGGCATGTACGGCAGTCGCGTTACCGTGCACGAGCGGCCGGACGGAAAGCTGCCATACATCCGGTATTTCGCGAACCTGATCGTATCCCAGGACGCCCAGGCCGGCGGATTCGACGCCGAGGAGGCCTTCGCGTGCCTGCGGCCTTTCGGCGGAGTGATGGCAATGCCCGCCGGGGCGGATACGGGTTGGGGTGCAAAACTCAAGGGGTGGTCCGTGGTCGAAACAGCCGCCTCGGAATGGCGTCTGCTCGTCCGCGGTCCGCTGGAGGGCGCCGGCGAATGGACGCACATGTTCGCCGACCCCGCCAACACGGCATGCAGCGGCGACAGGCTGGTCGGCGGGCGGGCGTATCGCCTCCAGTGGTTCGGCGACCCTTCGCCGCTGCGGGACGCCGGCTGGCATTACAACGGCATGGGGCCGCTCTACAAGGACGGCCGGATGTTCCTGATCCGCACCGACCACCTGGAGGCCGTGGATATCTACAACGGCACGAGCCTCTGGCACGCCGATATGCCGGGCTCGGCCCGTTTCAACATCGCACGGGAAGGCGGCAGCGCGTGCGTCGACGACCGCAAGTTGTATTTGGCGGTCAAAAATGATTGCCAGGCCTTCGACGTGCGGGACGGGAAAAAGCTGAAATCGTTCGCCGGCCCGGACGAAAAGGCCGACTGGGGTTTCATCGCTGTCTGCGGCGACAAACTGCTGGGAACCAACCAGAAAACCGGCGCGACGGTTTCCGATACGAAACAGAAGGGCCTCCTCAGGAGCGTATGGTCATCCAGCGAGACGGAATTGGTCGTCAGCCAGACGCTGTTCGCCCTGGATAAAGAGAGCGGCAAGCTCCTGTGGCAGTACGGCGGCGAGGGAAAATCCATCCTCAATCCGTCAATCGCGATCGACGGGCAGCGGGTGTATTTCGTCGAGTCGCGGTCGCCCAAGGCGGCCCAGGACGAGGACGGCTCGATCCTGCTGAGGGATTTTCTGGGCAAGGACACGTTCCTGGTGGCGCTGGACTTTGCCGGGGGCAAGCCGCTCTGGGAACGGCCATATTCCCCGCCGGCCAGGTCGGTGCTTTACCTGTCGTGCGCCTCAGGAAAGCTGATCGCGTCGTATTCATATTTTGTCGGACCGCTGGCCGACATGGTAACTTCCGACGCCGCGGCGACAATAGCCGGTAAGCTGGGCGGCAAGGCTGCCGGGGCCGAGACGAAAATAGCCGAGACAAAAATCCGGTTCGGATTCGAGGCCTTAGACCCGGCAAACGGAAAGACGCTCTGGAATTCCGAGTACACGTCCACCGGCGCGATAGGCGCACAGCACAACTACAACGTCTCGCACCCGGTCTTCACCGACAAGGCGATCTATTATTGTCCTCCCGAGCAGCACCTTGCGATCCTGGATTACGACGCCGGCAAAATCGCCGAGAAGACGCAGATAAAACGCGGCAAGGGGTGCACGACGCCCACGGGCAGCCTGCTGGCCCTGTTCTATCGCAGCACTGGCGTCGGCTCGTACGATATCGCGAGCGGCCGGCAGTTTTACGTCTCGGACGTCAGCCGCACGTCATGCTGGATGAACGTCCTGCCGGCCGGAGGGCTGCTGCTCATGCCCGAATACAGCGTCGGCTGCAACTGCGCGTTCCCGCTGCAGACCACCGTCGTGCTCGCCCCGGGAAACTTCGCCGAGTCGCCGGAGCCGACTCGCCCGCCAGGCCCGCCCGCCGACGACAGGTCCGACTGACGCCATTGCCAGAGCATCTGCGGCATTGACTCCAAGCCCGGCCAGTGTGCCGGAAGTTCAACGCGAGGAAATTGAAATCAGGAAACTGGCCGTTCAACTCGGAGACAAGGATTGCAAGGTCCGTGAGGAGGCCAATAAAAAACTTCTGGCACTTGGCGAGCAGGCCCTTCCGACCTTGATTGAGGTATTAAAGGATAAAACAAACCTTAATAATGAAGCAGTCGCATGCCTGGCAGCGATAATATCTTACATCAGACTGAAAAGAAAACCTGTGGATATTGACGAGCCGATTATCATCCCACCCTTAAAGCTGGATCAATGAAAGACGCATTGCGCAGATGTTCAACTTGAAAACAGGAATTGATGTCCATTTCCGGGTGATGGCTACCAAGCCTCGCCCGATCAAAATATCTGTTGGCCTGGCAAGGAAGTAGGATTATGAAATACGGGTATTTCGACGATGCGAATCTGGAATACGTGATTGAACGCCCGGACACGCCAACGTCCTGGTCGAATTATATTGGCAGCCGGATTTATGGCGGGATTGTCACAAACAATGCAGGCGGATATTCCTTCTACCGGACATCCGGCGCGGGGCGTTTCACCCGGCTGACGTTCAACTCTATTCCGGCGGACCAGCCTGGAAAATATTTTTACATCCGCGATGCCGACAGTGGAGACTATTGGAGCGCTGCATGGCAGCCTGTAGGCAAACCATCGGCAAAATACAAAAGCGTATGCCGTTTCGGGCTGGGATACGTGACGATTGACAGCAGATACTCGGGCATCAAGAGCGTTAGTACGTACTACGTGCCTCTGAACCAGGCATTCGAATATTGGCGCCTGAAACTGGTCAACGAGAGCGGCAGAACCCGCAGGCTTGCGGTTACGACCTACGCGGAATTCACGAGCGAATGGCAGATTTTCCAGGACGCGTTCAACCTCCAGTACAGCATGTACATACTCAGAACCAGGTACAAGGATGGCTTTGCCGAATGCTCGATCAACAGGAATCTGCCGGAGGATACAGCGAATTTTGCGAATCGCGACCAGAGTCGGTGGAGCTGGATGACCCTGATCGGCTCAAAAATTTCTGGTTATGAACTGGACCGCGAGAAATTCATCGGCCCGTATCGCGACTACGCCAGTCCCGTCTGCGTCGAAAGCGGCAGATGCAGCAACAGCGAGGCGTACGGTAACAACAGCTGCGGCGCCCTTTAGACACTTGTTATCCTCAAGCCGGGCGAAAGTCGGGAAATCATGGTGATGCTGGGCGTAGGACACGCAGGGAAAGAAGGAAAAAAGGCGAGGAAGGAGTTCGGCTCTTTCAAGAGTGCCGACAGGGAATATGCGAATATCTCAAGGCACTGGCGGGAGCGCCTTTCAAGCCTTCAGGTCGAGACGCCTGACGGAGATATGAATCACATGCTCAACGTCTGGGGCGCCTACAACTCCCTGATGACCTTCTACTGGTGCCGATCGGCAAGCCTCGTGTACTCGGGAGACGAAAGAGACGGCTTCGGATTCCGCGACACAGTCCAGGACCTGATGGGGGCTTCATCCCTCGTGCCGGACGAGGTGCGGGCGAGGCTCGAGCTGATGCTGACGGGGCAGGAGTCAAACGGAGGGGCACGCCCCGAGGTGAAACCTTTCAGTCATTACCCGGAAAAGTTGTCGTATTGACCAGAATGATCCAAGGTTTTTCTGATTAAAATGGTGGAGTAAATACCTTCCTCCCAGAAGCGGCTCAAGGGCCGCGGAAGGAGTGAAGCAGATGTCAGAATTGGATAAGAACTGTTTGGGACAGGTGGACGGGAAGTTCACAGACGCCGGGGGCGTAGCGGAGGGAGGCCCGCAAGGGCCGACCGTAGCGGAGCCGCCGGCGTCACGCGCGCCGGACGGGGCACCCCCCTCGGCGCAGTCGCGGTACGATGCCATCCCACCCGACTG
>JACRIL010000049.1 GCA_016235825.1 Planctomycetota bacterium | reverse complement strand
TGGCCCTGCACGCAAAGTCTGACGGCGAGCAGCTCAAGGCCCAGAAGATGCTGGATGATATGGGCGCCGAACTTGCCAAGCTCGACCCTGCCGGCACGGGCGGAACGTCATCCAAAGCAGTTCGCCTCAATCTGCCGCAGAAAACCGGCGTCATCTGGAACTATGAAGGGCCTGCAGCGCTGGTTTATCGACTCGTACTATCTCCGGATTCCAGGAAACTCGCCCTGCATTACAGGGGAGGCTATGTAATTTATGACGTGGAGACCAAAAAGGAACTCCTCAAGTCAACCGATTGGGGTTTCGGCGAGGCATTTACCGCCGACTCGAAAGTTTTCATGATAGCCGGCAACCCTCTGGGAGTTTACGAGATCAAGACGGGCAAACCTTTGGTGCAGAACATCAGCCGGGGCGGAATGGTCAACGATCATCCCGCCTTCAGTTCCGACGGGAAATATGTGTTCGGCTTCTCCAGCCCGGCAAAGACGCTGGACATACTGGAAGTCCAGACAGGCAAGAAGGTCAAGGGAATCCCCCTTGGAGCAAAAGGCGATGTTACAGACAACCCGGCTGTGGCCCTTTCACCGGACGGTAAGTTTGCCATGGTATCCGGGATGGATCAGGGCGAGGCGGCTGAAAAGCAACGTTTTTGCAGGATCATCGATCTGGCGACTGAAAAAATTACGCAAAATCTGCCATGCTTTCAGGAAAGCGGTTTTGAACCCTTTAAGGTCTCATTTCTTTCGGACGGAAAGAGGGCGGTAGGGTATAAAAATCGAACCGGCCTGACCATCTGGGATATTCGCAGCGGCAAGGTGCTTTGGGAAATAAAGAATGGCAGATTCTACGCAATTACGCCTGACGGCAAACGGATCGCCACGACCGATTGGAGCTATCTTGAGATCCTGGACGTCGCCAGCGGCAAGGTGCTGCAAAAGATAACTCCGGAAAAACCCAAGGATGGCGACGAGATTATTCTTTTGCCCGGCGCCATGTGTTTCACGCCGGACGGACAGTATCTCTTTTGCGGTTACAATTACTACAAAGACAAAGGCAAGGAATTGAAGTGCTGCGGCGCGTTTCTTGTCGGCATCGGGCAATAAGCGTCCGCTTGAGACCACCGCATCAGACTCTCTTTACGGGTTCCATGGTTTCCGTCGCGCTGGCTCGCATGTAGTCCCGGTTCATACACGCGATGAAGTCGATGCTGATTCCCTTGGGGCAGACGGCCTCGCACTCGCCGTGGTTTGAACAGGCGCCAAAGCCCAACTCATCCATCTTGTTGACCATGCGCAAGGCCCGCTGGCGCCGCTCCGGCTGGCCCTGAGGCAGCAGGCCCAGGTGGCCGATCTTTGCCGCCGTGAACAGCATTGCCGACCCATTCGGGCATACCGCAACGCATGCCCCGCACCCGATGCACGCGGCCGCATCCATGGCCCGGTCCGCCTTATCCTTGGGAATCAGCATCGCGTTGGCATCGGGCGCACTGCCGGTGCGGGCCGAGATGAACCCTCCGGCCTGCACGATCTTGTCCAGCGCGCTTCGATCCACCACCAGATCCTTGATGATCGGAAACGCCCGCGATCGGAATGGTTCGGCGATGATCGTGTCGCCGTCCCTGAAATGGCGCATGAAAAGCTGGCAGGTCGTCGTCAGTTTCACCGGGCCATGCGCCTCGCCGCTGATCATGAAGCCGCAACTCCCGCAGATGCCCTCGCGACAGTCATGATCGAAGGCAATCGGCCGCTCGCCCCTGGCGATAAGCTGCTCGTTCAGCATATCCATGACTTCCAGGAACGACATGTCCGGGCTGACGTCGTCCATCGGGTAGGCCGCCAGCCCGCCCTTTTGCGAGGGGCCATCCTGTCGCCATATCTTGAGAGTCAACTTCATTTGTAGCTCCGCTGTGTCAGTTGCAGATACTCGAAAACCAGGGGCTCTTTGTGCAGCGCCGGCCTCTGTCCAATGCCCTTGAACTCCCAGGCCGAAACAAAGCTGAATCGCGCATCGTCACGCGCAGCCTCGCCATCCGCCGTCTGGTGCTCCTCGCGGAAGTGCGCACCGCAGGACTCGTCCCGGTCCAGCGCGTCATAGACAATCAATTCCGCCAGTTCCATGAAATCCGCCACCCGCCCGGCCTTCTCCAGCGACTGATTGAAATCCGCCGCACTGCCGGGGACTTTCACGTTCCGCCAGAATTCCTCTCGCAGCAGCGGGATCTTCGCCATCGCTTCCCGCAGCCCCTTCTCATTGCGTTCCATGCCGCAGTTGTTCCACAGCAGCGCGCCCAACTCGCGATGGAACGAATCCACCGTCCGCGTGCCATCGGCCGAGAGCAGCCTGGAAGTGCGGTCCTTCACATCCTGCTCCGCCTGCCTGAACGCCGCATGATCCGTCTTGAGTCGGTCCGACGGCGAGACGCGCGCCAGGTAATCGCCGATGGTGCAAGGCAGAATGAAATAACCATCAGCCAGTCCCTGCATCAGGGCGCTGGCCCCCAGCCGATTGGCGCCATGATCCGAGAAGTTGGCTTCCCCGATCACGTACAGCCCATCGATATTGCTCATCAGGTTGTAGTCCACCCACAGCCCGCCCATCACATAGTGCATGGCAGGGTAGATTCGCATCGGCTGTTTATACGAATTTTCACCGGTGATCTGCTCGTACATCTCAAAAAGATTTCCATATCGCTCGCGGATTACGCTCTCTCCCAGACGGCCGATCGCCTCGGCGAAATCCAGGTAGACGCCTCTTCCGCCCGGGCCGACGCCCCGCCCCTCATCGCACACCTGTTTGGCTGCCCGCGAAGAAATGTCCCGGGGAGCCAGATTGCCGTAGCTGGGGTACTTTCGCTCAAGGTAGTAATCCCGATCGCTCTCGGGAATATCCCAGGCGTTGCGTCTGTCGCCCGCCTGTTTGGGCACCCAGATCCGGCCGTCGTTGCGCAATGATTCGCTCATCAGCGTCAGCTTCGACTGATGTTCACCGGCCGCCGGGATGCAGGTGGGATGGATCTGCGTGAAACAGGGGTTGGCAAACAACGCCCCTTTGCGGTGCGCCCGCCAGATTGCGGTTGCGTTGCACCCCTTGGCGTTGGTCGAAAGACAATAGGCGTTGCTGTAGCCGCCCGTCCCCAGCACCACTGCGTCCGCGGCGTGCGATGTGATCTCGCCCGTCACCATATTCCGCACCACGATCCCGCGGGCATGCCCATCTGTCACAACCAGTTCGAGCATCTCGTGTCTCGGATACATCTTCACTTGCCCCAGCGCTACCTGCACGGACAACGCCGAGTAAGCCCCCAGCAGAAGCTGCTGGCCGGTCTGCCCTCGCGCATAGAACGTCCGCGAAACCTGAGCTCCTCCGAACGACCGATTGGCCAGGCATCCGCCGTACTCCCGCGCGAAGGGCACGCCCAATGCCACGCACTGGTCGATGACCGCGGCGCTGACCTGGGCCAGGCGGTATACATTCGCCTCCCGCGAGCGGAAATCGCCGCCCTTTATCGTGTCATGAAACAGCCGGAATACGCTGTCGTTGTCATTCTGGTAGTTCTTGGCCGCGTTGATGCCGCCCTGGGCCGCGATCGAGTGCGCCCGTCTCGCGCTGTCCTGGTAGCAGAAGCAACTGACGTCGTATCCCAATTGCCCCAGCGTCGCCGCCGCCGATCCGCCAGCCAGGCCGCTGCCTACGACGATCACCTTGTATTTCCGCCTGTTCGCCGGATTGACCAGTTTCACATTAAACTGGTGCTTCTCCCATTTTGTTTCCATGGGTCCGGCCGGGATCTTGGCGTTCAATTCCATAGTATCCGTCTCCATGTTTACTTCACGATTCCTGCCAGCACCGCCACCGGGATGGCGATGTATCCTGCCGCAATCACGATCGCCACCGCAGGCGCCACCGTCCGCCGAAGCCGCCGATATCTGGAATTGCCGATCCCAACCGTCTGCAGCATGCTCCATATCCCGTGATAGAGGTGCGCCCCCAGGATCAGCATCGCCACGATATAAACTCCCGATATGACCGGCATCTTGAACGCCGCTACCACGTTAGCGTAGACGTCTGTCTCACTGTATTCCGGACCGGTTTTCAGAAGCGTGAACATCATCAGGTGATACGCCACATACAAGAACACCAGCGGCCCGGTGATGATCATTGTCCGCGCCGCGTAACTGGTCTCAATGTTCTTTTTGCAGGTATACCCGACTGGCCGTGCGCGCCAGTTCGCCAACGTCACTTTTGCCGCGGTTACAATGTGCAATGTAACAGCAACAAGCAGCATGATTCTCGCTCCCCACAGCAGTTTGCCCGTGCTCTTCAGAAGCGCCGCATAGGCGTTGAGTCGCTCGGGCCCCTCGAATATCTGAAGGTTTCCCAGCATGTGTCCTATGAGGAACAAAAAAATCACGGCCCCGGTTGCGGCCAGAACCACCTTGCTCCCGACGTTTGTCCGCGAAAATGAGAAAATGCGAGTCATATCTTTGACTGTCAGCTGCACTTGATCTTGTCCAAAGTCTTACGTTTCCGTTTGTGACGTAAGAGGACATTATGTGCAGTATGTCCAAGGATGTCAATTTTGAGCTTTGCCGCCAGACTGAATGGCGCCGGCTGGTGGACTATCGGCCGCGATGTCAATAGAATCGCGGGCATGAGCGAGCAGCCGTACAAGGGCAAAAGGCGAAAGAGATATCCCGGCACGCATCCCCGCCGGTTCGAGGAACGCTACAAGGAGCTGCGGGGCGATGCGGTGATGATCGAGCACGTTCGGGGCAGGGGCCGCACGCCGGCCGGCACGCACGTCCCCGTGCTGCTGCGCGAGGTGATGTCATGCCTGAGGCCGGGCTTGGGCGATGTGGCGGCCGACTGCACACTGGGCTACGGCGGGCACGCGATGGAATTTCTGCGGCGGATAATGCCCGGCGGCAGGCTGATCGGGCTGGATGTCGATGAGAAGGAACTGGAGCGGACCGCCAAACGGCTGGAGTCGGCGGGCTTTGCCGGCCCGGCGGTCAGCCTGCACAGGTCCAACTTCGCCGGCCTGGACAAGGTGATGGCCAAAGAAGGCCTCGACGGGTTTGACATCATCTTTGCCGACCTGGGCGTCTCGAGCATGCAGGTGGACGACCCTTCGCGCGGCGTGAGCTACAAGGCCGACGGCCCGCTGGATATGCGGATGGACCAGCGGTTGGGCAAAACCGGGGCCGATCTGCTGGCGACGCTGTCGATGACGCAGCTTTCCGCCGCCCTGCGAGACTTTTCTGACGAGCCGGACCACCACAAGATCGCCCAGTGGATCGTGCAGCAGCGGCAGGCCCAGCCGATCGCGACCACCGACCAGCTCGCGAGGCTGGTGCTGAACGCCAAGGGTTTTTCGCCCCGCGCCCGCGGCCGACAGCTGTGGCAGAAGCCCGGCGGATTGCACCCGGCCGCACGCACGTTCCAGGCCCTGAGAATTCTCGTCAACGACGAACTGGGATGCCTGGCCCAACTGCTGAGGATCGCACCGTATTGCCTGCGGCCCGGCGGGCGGGTGGGAATCATCAGTTTCCATAGCGGAGAGGACAGGCTGGTAAAGCACGCCTTCAAACAAGGCCAATCCGACGGCCAGTATGCCGACATCTCGTTCCAGGTCATCCAGACGACCTCGCAGGAAGTCCGCTCCAACCCCCGCAGCGCCTCGGCAAAATTCCGCTGGGCGAGAAAACAGTAGCATGGGCGAGTCGGCGAAGACGGGACGCCGCATCTTACATGCGGGCGCTCTGAAGCTTGATCTTCCCGACGTCGGTGTTTTTGCCGGCCTCGACTTTCAGGTCTTTTCCACCCTGCACCATCGGGCCGTTAGGCATCTGGAGCCACGCCCCCAGCCGGATATTCTTTCCGGCCGGAAGATCGACGATCTTGAAAGAGCCGTCCTTTTCGCTCTTTGCTTCGCCCAGCTTGTTCCACTTGAAACCGCCTCCATCGAGTAAAACCTTCTCCGATATCTCCACGCCGGCCCCCGCGACCGGCTTGTTGTTCGCGTCGACCACCACGCCGCTGATCGAACCGGTGTCAGCGGGTTTTGAGTCCGTGGAAGCACCAGTTGCTCCGCTGACCAACAATAATGCCGTCGTCACAGCCGCCGCCACTTTCATATTTGTCCAGAATCGCATGTTCAGCTCCTTTCAAAAGTGCCATGACTTTGACTCTACTGCCGCCGCAAACACCGGCTACATCTGCCTTGATAGCGTGAAATCGCATCTTACATGCGGGCGGCCTGAAGCTTGATCTTCCCGGCGTTGGTGTTCTTGCCGGCCTCGACTTTCAGGTCTTTTCCACCTTGCACCATCGGGCCGTTAGGCATCTGTAGCCACGCCCCGAGCCGGATATTCTTTCCGGCTGGAAGGTCGACGATCTTGAAAGAGCCGTCCTTTTCGCTCTTTGTTTCGCCCAGTTTGATCCACCTGATGCCATCCAGGGATGAAACTTTCTCCAATATTTCCACGCCGGCTCCCTCGACCGGTTTGTCGTCCTCGTCGATCACCACGCCGTTTAGCGAGCCGGTGTCGGCGAGTACTGCGACCGGAAGAGTCTGGGGATTGACCGTCGGAGCGGCCGGCTTGGTCTCCGCGGGCCTTATGTCGGGCGCCGGATCCTGCTTTGTGGCCGGTTGAGGTTGAGGATTTACGGATGGCGGCGCGTCTGGTTGTGGGTCCGGCTGAGGGGCAACCGCAAGAGTTTTGGTGAATGCCTGGCCCTGTTGGGGTGAGCCGGCGATTGTTACATATGTCCCAGCCGCGCCGCCGACCAGAAGTACCGCCGCCGCAACTGCCGCCGCCACTTTCATCTTCGCCCAGAATAGCATGTTCAAAGCTCCTTTCGAGAGTGCCAGTATTTTTGACGATATCGCTACGGCATACGCCGCCTGACCGAGCAATATTGTTGTTGCCGCCTTGGTTGTGGCGGCCACCAGGGCCGCGGGGACAGCGGCCGAGGCCTGACTTCCCAGCACGGCAGCCACTGTGACCGCTGAAACGACCGCTCCGCGTTTGGCCAGCCGTTCGCGGAGCATCTGCCTGCCGCGATTCAGCCTCATCGCCGCGGCGCTGACGCCGCAACCCATGTGGGCCGCCGTTTCCTCCTGCGTCCTGCCTTCCAGGTAGTGCAGGAGCAGCGGCACGCGGTATTTCTCGGGCAGGTCGGCCAGGCCCGCGTGGAGGATGTCGATCGGAACCTGCTCGTCATTCGGGTGGATTGAATTTGTTCTCATGCGAGCGGCCTCCTGCTCACGCCGGCGGCGCGTGGCGTTAGCCTGGACCGCGCGGGCGGCGACATACCACGCCACCCGATGCAGCCAGCCGACCAGTACTATCTGCGATTTGATGGATGATGCCTTTTGAGCCAGCGTCAGAAATACCGCCTGCGTCGCGTCTTCCGCTTCAGTCTCGCTGCCCAGGACCGAACGGCAGGCCGCCAGAACCATGCCGCCGTGCCGGCGCATGATCTCGGCGAAGGCCGATTCCTGCCGATTTTCCACGAAATCAGCAAGCAGTTCTCCGTCGCTACGCCCGGGCAATGATGTGTTCGCAGGCTTGCTCATTCACCCTTAAATCCGCTCTCGCCCCCCTGGAATCACATGAATTCCGGAATTTTTATCATAAACCAGGCTGCAGTAGTTCCAAAGTGATTTCTTGACATATTTAATCGGATCGTCTGGCACTACAACGCTACAAAGACCATTTTTTACCAGCTTGATGGTCAACTCCCATTACTTTATTGCCCATGTCCAAAAAAGACAAAGGATATCGAGTAGGCGAGGAAAAGTGGTAACCGCAGCAACATGCGCGTTTGCAGGATTCAAGCCCTCGCCTTCCGCCGCTGCGGTTAGTCTCAATGCCTGGAATGCGACTGGTTGCCGGAGGGTGCTGGAATTCACGTCAGGTCGTGGAGGCGCACCTGTTTTTCGAGCCTTGGGTCGGCGACCATGAGGTGCATGAAGGCCAGTCCGACCGCCACACATATTCCGGCGATGACGAACACCTGCGTGTAGCCCCACTTATCGGCCAGCCAGCCGCCGAGGAACGGCGTCAGAAATTGCGGCAGGACAAAGAGGCATCTGACGGCCATGTAAGAAGGCCTGCGGTCCTGCGGGGCGAACTCCAGCGGAAAAGACAGCATTGTCAGAAGAACGCCGGCCTGGGCGATGCCGGCCAGAACTATCGCAATGCAGAAAATCCATAGCGAGCCGGCCGCGGCGGCAATAATGAAACTGGCTATCAGCAGCGGATACATCAGGCTGACCGCCTTTTTATATCCGAGCCTGTCGCCCATCATGCCCGCCAGCGGAATGGCGGCGGCGTAGCTGACGGTGCACAGTATCGTCGCGAGGGAGAAAAAGTCCGCCCGCTGCTGCTCGTTCATGGCGAGCACCTTGACCGCCTTGAGCGTGTAAAGGGGCAGCGAGGCCAGGCCGCCCAGGCCCAGCAGGAGTATCGCTATCATCAGCTTGGCGAATCGGCTGTCGTCGCGAAGGATTTGAAGGCTGCGGACGATCTGGGTAAGCAGCGGCGGGCTGGGGCTGTCTTCGATGCCGTCGTAGGGTACCTCTCGCATCCGGCCCAGGGCGGCCAGTGAAAGGAATATCAACACGCAGACCGCCGCCATCACAACCGCGTAATTGTGCGGGAATTCCAGATGCTTCGTCAGGAACGGGAAGGACGCGATGATCGCGGCGCCCAGCAGGTTGCCGAAGCAGTCGCGCAGGCCGAACAGTATTCCCCTGCGGTTGTCCGGTATCTGCTGTGCGATGAAGTCCATCCACAAGGTCAGCGTTACGCCGTTGAATATGGCGAACCAGCAGAGCGAGGCGTAAAGGACCGCCAGATAGGCCGTGAAGCCCAGATTGAACATATAGACCGTTGCCAGAAGCAGAACGACATAGCCCAGCCGGGCGATAAAGGTGGCCCATATCAGGATATGCTTTCGCCTGATCTTGCCCTCGAAATATCCGGCGAACAGGAAGGCCGAAAGCTGCGTCAGTCCGAAAAAACAGCAGGTCATAAGAGCCGCCAGGCGGTTGCGATATGGCTCAAGCTCCGGTTGTCGGCGGGTCAGGTCTTCCACAAGACACGGCAGAAACGTCGTAACGCCGATGGCCGAAAAGGCGGCCAGCGCGAATATGCCGTCAAACAGGTGGCAAACGAAATTGTGCCTGAAATGCCTGTCCCTGAGCTGCTCATATGCCTCGGCCAAGAACTGTCCTTTCGACGCCGAATGTGAATAAGCGGGAGATATTACACGGCGACGAAGGGAATTCCCAGCAGCCGTGCGAACATTTCGAGTTCCGCCAGGCAGTCGCCCGCGACGGCATGGACGTGATTTGCGTGCAAAACCGGGATGAGTTTTTCCGGGCCGGCGTCGAGGCGGGCGAAGACGTGCGGCCAGGCCGGGCAGGTTTTTTCCGTCTGCTCGGGCCGGGCGGCCACAGCCTCGCCTTTAAATGCCAGCAGCGACGGACCTGACGAATCGTGCATGAGCCTGGCGAACGTCAGCGGCCCGGGTGCGGCCAGGTATCGCACGTGTGCGCCGACTCCGCCGTATTTTTCGATCACCGGCACCAAATCGACGGCCTTGAGGTTTTGCCGGCTATCGTCCGGCCTTGCGGCGTAATCGACCGACTGCCCGCCGCAGTTGCAGAGCGTCCATAGCCCGGCCGCCGAATCGTAATGCCGCAGATCTAGGAACAGCGGGCTTTGCCCGGAAAGAAGGTGCAGTATCTGCATCGTCATCGCGCCGTCGCCGTCGGCCTCGCAGGCGCAGGCCACGGGCCTTCGCGGGCCGTCCCAGTCGCAGCGGCTGGGCAGAAACGCCGCCGACAGGCACTGCGTGCAGTAATATTCCGACATGTCGTAATGGCACTTGATGCCTATGAAATCGAACTGCCTTTCCTCGATGATCCGCTTGACCGCCGCGGCGCAGGCGGCCTGGAATTCCAGCGACTTGCGGGTGAGCTTCGAGCCTTCCCTGTACTGCACGCTTCGCAGATTTTTTTCCAGCCAATCGACGATCTGCCGGCGCTGCGAATCGGGAACTTCCGCCGCGAGCCTGAGAATCTCCGACTCATCCGCGTGGTCGATGTCCACGCCGAATATTTTGAGCCATTGCGCCGGCGACGACGACACGCCGGTCATCATGCCGATGCTCCGCCCGCCGATCTGGCCGTAGGTCTGGCCGATAAGCCGATGCCTGGCCGCTGCCGCCCGCAGGAACACGCCGAGCCGCCGCCGCGTCTGGTCGCTTTCGTAAGGCCCCCAGATTCGCTCATGGACGATGCCGATCTGCGCCATCGCGCCTCCCGCAGCCATCAGTCCGCCCAGGCCCGGCAGATCGCCCTCGCCCGGCGCGAGGATCGCCAGAGGTCTGCACAGAATCCGCGCGGCAATCGCCGGGAAATTGGGAAACGCGAACACGGGAATGTTGAACACGACGGCCTCAACGTCCCGGGCAACAAGCTGTTTGGCCTCGCTGACCGCCGTGCGGGGGCTATGAACGATCTGTCCGCCGGCGACCGTCTCCGCGCCGAGCGCATCCAGGACCGCGCAAACCCTTGCGTCATATTTTTCGATTCTCGTCCGCAGGTTTTCGTGCACCCGCGCCCGCCCGTCGGAAAACGAGAGCAGCCCGACCCGAATCTTTTCATCGGAATTTGTCATGTCGTATCCTCGAAATAACAGTCCTTCCTGTTTCAACGCCATGAATGTTATTTTTCTGCATACTTGACTGATTTAACAACTTGATCTCGCCCGAGGCCAGTGTCGCTACCACTACAACGAAACTTCCTCTGGCATGATGCAGCATCGCAGCTTATACAACTTGACGCCAAGTCTGCGTAACCGCCTGAGTTTGGCTTTCACGTGGGACTGCCGTGCGCGCCGATTGCGGTTCTGCGTCTCGGTGAT
>JACRIL010000047.1 GCA_016235825.1 Planctomycetota bacterium | reverse complement strand
GTACGTGTTCAACATCGGCCGCAACTGCTGAATCTGTTTGACATCCATGCCGTAGCTCCTTTGCTGTCAAGGCGTCCTGTAAGGAACCATCGGATGGCTGGATGAATTTTCTTGAGCTAAAGTCTCGTTGTAGTGTTAATGGGTCAGTTACAGGGGGAAACCAAACAATGTTTCGCCATCTTGTGGTGCGGGCGTCCCGCCTGCATTTTTTATTCTTAACGTTGCAGGCAAGATGCCCGCACCACAATCCATGTCCAAAACACGTCCCATCCACTCTTGCATTGCCCGTCTGAAAGTCGGATAATGAAAGTCTCCGCCGCATCACGGGCGGCGGAGAAAGAAAACCCGCTCTGGCAGGTCCCAACATGGCCGCTGGCGGCGGGAAGTTTCAGGACACCTTACATCCAAAGAAAGGTTTCACATGCCCCGCGAAATGAAGATGATGGACGGCAACGAGGCCGTCGCTCACGTTGCCCACAAGGTTTCCGAGGTCTGCGCGATCTACCCGATCACCCCCTCCAGCCCGATGGGCGAATGGGCCGACGAATGGTCGGCGGTCAACAAAAAGAACATCTGGGGAACGGTTCCACTTGTTGCCGAGATGCAGTCGGAGGGCGGGGCCGCCGCGGCGCTGCACGGGGCGCTCCAGACGGGTTCGCTGACCACCACGTTCACCGCCAGCCAGGGGCTGCTGCTCATGATCCCGACGATGTACAAGATCGCCGGCGAACTGATGAGCACGGTTTTCCACGTTACGGCCAGGTCGCTGGCCTGCCAGGCCCTTTCGATCTTCGGCGACCACGCCGACGTGATGGCCGTCAGGCAGACCGGCTTCGCGCTGATGGCAAGCGGGTCGGTGCAGGAGGCGATGGACCTTGCGCTGGTCAGCCACGCCGCCACGCTGGACAGCCGCGTGCCGTTTTTGGCCTTCTTCGACGGCTTCCGCACCAGCCACGAGGTCGCCAAGGCTGAACTGCTCGCCGAAGACGACCTGCGGGCGATGATCGACGACAAGCTCGTCTTCGCCCACCGCCAGCGCGGCATGAATCCCGACCGGCCTGTAATTCGCGGCACCAGCCAGAACCCGGACGTCTATTTCCAGGGCCGGGAGACCTCGAATCCTTATTACGCCGCCTGCCCGCAGATCGTCCAGAAATACATGGACAAGCTGGCAAAGCTGACCGGCAGGCAGTATCGTCTGTTCGATTACTTCGGCGCCGCCGACGCCGACAAGGTCATAATCATCATGGGCAGCGGGGCCGAGACTGTCCACGAGACCGTCGAGTGCCTGATGAAACAGGGCCAGAAGGTCGGCGTCGTCAAGGTCCGCCTGTACAGGCCGTTCGACGTCCAGGCCTTCGCCGCCGTCCTGCCCAAGACCGTCAAGACGCTGGCCGTGATGGACCGCACCAAGGAACCCGGCAGCGCCGGCGAGCCGCTGTATCTGGACGTCGTCAGCGCACTTGCCGAGACGGGCAAAACGGGCATAAAGACCGTCGGCGGAAGATACGGGCTTTCCAGCAAGGAATTCACGCCCGCTATGATCAAGGCGATCTTCGACGAACTGGCCAAGGGTCAGCCGAAGAACCACTTCACCATCGGCATCAACGACGATGTGTCCAGCACCAGCCTGGCCTACGATTCGTCGTTCAGCACCGAGCCTTCCGACGTGGTCCGCGCCCTGTTCTTCGGGCTGGGCAGCGACGGAACCGTCGGGGCCAACAAGAACTCCATCAAGATCATCGGCGAGGAGGCCGACAACTTCGCCCAGGGTTATTTCGTCTACGACTCCAAGAAGGCCGGCTCGATCACCGTCAGCCATCTGCGGTTCGGGCCAAGGGCGATCCGCAGCCAGTACCTCGTCTCGCACGCCAACTTTATCGCCTGCCACACCTTCCCGTTCCTCGAAAAATACGACATGCTCGGTTCGGCCGTTACGGGCGCTACCTTCCTGCTCAACGCACCCTACAAGGCCGACGAGGTCTGGGACAAGATGCCCAGAGAAGTGCAGAAACAGATCATCGACAAGAAGCTCAAGTTCTACGCCATCGACGCCTACGAGGTCGCCAGGCAGACCGGCATGGGCGCCAGGATCAACACGATAATGCAGACCTGCTTCTTCGCCATCTCCGGCGTGCTGCCCAAGGATGAAGCCATCGCCAAAATCAAGGAAGCGATCAAGAAGACCTACGGGCGAAAGGGCGAGGATGTCGTCAAGAAGAACTGGGAGGCCGTCGATCAGACGCTGGCCAACCTGCACGAAATCAAGGTTCTCGCCTCGCCGAGCAGCTCGCTCGTCAAGCCGCCGGTGGTGTCCGACAAGGCGCCCGATTTCGTCAAGAAGGTTACGGCCCGCATAATGGCCGGCGAGGGGGAGGAACTGCCCGTCTCGGCCATTCCGGCCGACGGCACCTGGCCGACCGCCACCACCCAGTGGGAGAAACGCAACATCGCCCAGGAGATACCGGCCTGGGACCCGGAGGTCTGCATCCAGTGCGCCAAGTGCTCGATCGCCTGCCCGCACGCCGCGATCCGGGCCAAGCTGTACGA
Organism: Planctomycetota bacterium; assembly: GCA_016235825.1. Taxonomy (GTDB): domain Bacteria; phylum Planctomycetota; class Phycisphaerae; order SM23-33; family SM23-33; genus JACRIL01. The sequence goes on along the minus strand of JACRIL010000047.1, from coordinate 20,962 downwards.
CCCGTCGCACCTGGCCAAGGCGCCCAGGACCTTCAAGAGCATCGACGCCAAAGGCACGGAGTTCAAGGGCCTCAAGTGGACCATCCAGGTCGCCCCGGAAGACTGCACCGGCTGCGGCGCCTGCGTGCACGTCTGCCCGGCCAGGAACAAAAATCAGCCCGACCGCAAGGCCATCAACATGGCCGAGCAGATTCCGCTGCGGGCCGCGGAAAGGGAAAACTACGACTTCTTCCTCTCGATTCCCGACTTCGACCGCACCAGGCTCAAGGTCAACACGGTCAAGGGCAGCCAGCTCTGCCGGCCGCTGTTCGAGTACAGCGGGGCGTGCGCCGGCTGCGGCGAGACGCCCTACGTCAAGCTGGTCAGCCAGCTCTTCGGCGACCGGGCGATCATCGGCAACGCCACCGGCTGCTCGAGCATCTACGGCGGCAACCTGCCTACCACGCCCTACTGCGTCAACTCCGACGGCCGCGGGCCGGCCTGGAACAACTCGCTGTTCGAGGACTGCGCCGAGTTCGCCTACGGCTTCCGCCTGACGCTCGACAAACGCCGCGAATTCGCCGGCGAACTGCTGACGGCCCTCAAAGGCGAAGTCGGCCAGCAGCTCGTCGATGAAATACTCAACGCCGATCAGGCCGGCGAAACGGGTATTTACGAGCAGCGCCAGCGGGTCGAACAGCTTCGCAAGAAGCTCGCCGGCAGCAAGGACGCCAGGGCCGCACAGCTTCTGAGCGTTGCCGACGCGCTGGTCCGCAAGAGCGTCTGGGGCTTCGGCGGCGACGGATGGGCCTACGACATCGGCTACGGCGGGCTGGACCACGTGCTGGCCTGCGGACGCGACATCAACATCCTCGTGCTGGACACGCAGGTTTATTCCAACACCGGCGGACAGTGCTCCAAGGCCACGCCCCGCGGGGCCGTGGCGAAGTTCGCATCCTCCGGCAAGGAGCAGGGCAAAAAGGACATGGGCCTGATCGCCATGAGCTACGGGTCGATCTACGTGGCGCAGGTTTCGATGGGCTCGTCCGACGCCCAGACCGTCCGGGCGTTCGTCGAGGCCGAGAGTTATCCTGGCCCCAGCCTCATACTTGCCTACTCGCACTGCATCGCGCACGGCATCAACATGACCGCCGGCTACGACCAGCAGAAGGCCGCCGTCGCAAGCGGCGCCTGGCCGCTCTACCGGTTCGATCCGCGGCTGGCCGCGCAGGGCAAGAACCCGCTCCAGCTCGATTCCAAGGCCCCGACCATCCCGGTCTCCGAGTACATCGCCAGGGAGATGCGGTTCAAGATGCTCGCACAGAGCAATCCGGAAGCCGCCAGGAAGCTGTCGGCCGAATACCAGCAGGACGTTTCCACCAAGTGGCGGCTGCTGGAGCAGATGGCCGCGATGAACTACGACGGCAACAGCCAGTACGTACCCGACGGCCAGACCGCAGAGGCAAAGGTCTGAGCGGCCGCGAAAAACCAGAAAGCAGAGCGCGCAACCCTGGCCTGCGTAGCTTTAGCAAAGCAGACTTGTTGCACGCGGGAAATTCAGTCAATAAATGAGAGCGGCGGGGCGGAGTTAAAAACTTCCCCGCCGTTTTTTTATTTTTTCTCTTGCCTTTTGGCAAAGTACTTTGTATAACAAAGTATAGAGATAACTTGGCTAACAGGAGAACGGACATGGAACCAGACAGGGCGGCAGCGGAACTGAAGGTCTTGCGGCAGTTGATGGAGCGTCCAATCAGGTTTTCGACCATGAGCGGGCTTTCGGGCATTTTTGCGGGCATTGCGGCCCTGGCCGGCTGCGCAGCCGGTTGGCACATCAGCGGCCGGTTTTCGCCGCAATCGTCGATGGCCGTTCACATGCTTGTTTGGGCGGGCGTGTTCGTCGCTGCCTTTGTCGCCGCGGTCGTGCTGACCCGCATAAGGGAGATTCGCCGGGGCATGCCGCTGTGGTCGAAGATCAAAGGGCGGATTCTGCTGACGATCCTGCCGCCGTTTGTGATCGCCGCGGGGCTGACGGCGACGCTCGTGGTCGGCGCGGCGGGCCAGCCGGACGCCGAACAATGGGGCCTGATCCCGGCGATATGGATGGCCTTCTACGGTCTGACGCTCTGGCAAATTGGCGATTACGCGCCGCCGGAGGTTCGTCTGCTGGGGGCGGCGTTCCTGGCGGGCAGTTTGCTGTCGGCGGCCTGGGGCCAGCAGAATCCATACTGGTCGCTGGGGCTGACCTTCGGCGGACTGCACATTGTTTACGGCCTGATCGTATGGATCCGCCACGGCGGGTGAGGTGAAACATGAAACACGGCAGGAACATCCTGATTCTGGCCGGCACGGTTTTCCGCATTCTCTGGCTGGTGGCGACGGCCTTGTGCGTGGTCGCCGGCAGGCGATTGAGGCGCTGGCTGACGGCCTGCCGCCCCTGGGGCCGCTGGCAGGCAAACATCCCGTGCTGATCCGTCTGACATCAGAAATACCGAATGGCTGAAAAGAACATATACAACCTGATCGATGAGACGATCCACCAGCGGACCCGCCTGGCCATACTGACCACGCTGATGGGCGTGGATTTGATGGAATTCAATAACCTCAAGCGGGAACTCAACCTCACGGACGGCAATCTTTCGACTCACGCCCTGGCCCTGGAGCGGGCCGGACACATCCGGATCGTCAAAAGTTTCCGCGGCAAAAAGCCGCTGACCGAGCTTTCCATGACGGACAAGGGGAGAAAGGCCGTCGAGAATTATGTCAGCCTTCTCCAGAAGATTCTGAACAAGGCCAGGTAGGCTGCACTTACGCAAGGAGGTAACGGACCATGAAAGCCAAGATGATCCTTCCTGCATTGATGGACAAGGCCGATCCGTATTTCCGTCCGATCAAATACGCGCTGTTCGCTCCGCTGGGGCTGGCGAGCCTGGCGGGTTATTTCAGCGAGTCGGACGAGGTGGAGCTCCAGGACGAGAACGTCGAGGAATTGCGGTTGAACGATGATCCGGAACTGGTGGTCATTCAGGTTTACATAACGTCGGCGTATCGCGCGTACGCACTGGCCGACCATTACCGGCGTCGCGGGGCGCACGTCTGCCTTGGCGGACTGCATGTAACGTCGATGCCGCAGGAGGCCGCTGCACATGCTGACACGATCTTCCTGGGGCCGGGCGAGGATATGCTCGGCGTATTTCTGGACGACTTCCGCAACGGCCGGCCGCAAAAGATTTATCGCAGCACGGTCCGCAGCCTGGTCGGCGTGCCGCTCGCCCGACGCGACCTGATAAAACGTGGCCTCTACATGGTGCCCAACACGGTGGCCGTATCGCGCGGCTGCCCGCACCACTGCGACTTCTGCTACAAGGATGCATTTTATCAGGGCGGCAGCGGATTCTACAGCCGGCAGGTCTCCGACGTGCTCGATGAAATCCGCATGCTGCCGGGACGATATCTGTTTTTCGTGGACGATCACCTTTTTGGAAACCCGGCGCTGGCGGGCGAACTGATGCAAGGCCTGCGGCCTATGGGCAGGCTCTGGCAGGCTGGCGGGACGGTGCAGTCGGTCCTGACGGACGGCCTGATGGAACAGGCGGCCGCCGCCGGGTTGCGGACGCTGTTCATCGGCTTCGAGACGCTCAGCGACGAGAACCTTCGCGGCGTCCACAAGCTCCAGAATCTAAAGACCGACTACAGCCAGGCCGTCCGCCGCCTGCACGACCTGGGGATCATGGTTCACGGCAGCTTTGTATTCGGAATGGACCAGGATGACGAGTCGGTCTTCGACCGAACCGTGGATTGGGCGGTCGAACAAGGACTCGAGGCGGCCACGTTCCACATCCTGACGCCGTATCCAGGCACGCCGCTCTTCGGGCGATTCCAGGAGCAGGGGCGTATAACATCGAACAACTGGAGCGACTTTGACACGCGGCATGTGGTCTTTAAACCGGCGCGGATGTCCGCTGCGGCGCTGGAGGCCGGCTACTGGCGGGCATACGAGCGTTTCTACAAGTGGGGTTCGATTTTCCAGGCGGCCCGGACCAAAGAAACCTTTCGCCAGCGGCTCCGCCACGTCGCCTACGCGGCCGGCTGGAAAAAAGCCGAGCCGGTCTGGAACCTCCTTATCCGCGCGGGGATGCTGGGCAAAATGGCGACGGTGATGGAGTCGATCCTCTCATCCTTCGGCGGGGAATACGCCAGCCGGGAATCGCTGTTTCTCAGGCCGGCCGCCGTGATATAGCAGCCTGTTAAAAAAGTCCTTCTCACAGTAGAATGGGCGTTCCGGCTTCGCTAAAGCTATGCCGGACAAGCCCGCCCGTGAGTATCAGGGGCTCACTTGCCCCTGTAATATTATGAAGACAACAAAATCCACGGCCGGGACGGCCGTGATACTCATGGGCAAGATGCCCTCGGCACGCGCGGGCGGGACGCCCACGTTACATTTCCAATTGCCTGCTAATCCCTCAGCTCGACGTTCCAGTATGCCAGGTCGAGGAACTGTTTCCATGATGCGTACTTTTCGCTGGTGAGGCGCAGCGTGATGACCGGCGAGCGCTTGGGCTTGACCGGCTCGGAGATGAGCCGCATGTGCGCTTCGCGCGGGGTTCTGCCGCCCTTGCGGACGTTGCAATTCACGCAGCAGCAGACGAGGTTTTCCCAGGATGTCTGTCCGCCCTGGCTGCGGGGCAGAACGTGGTCGAGGCTCAGTTCGCTGGTGGCCGACTTCCTGCCGCAGTACTGGCAGGTGTTGCGGTCGCGGGCGAAGATGTTGCGGCGGTTGAGCTTTACGGCCTGGCGGGGCAGGCGGTCGTAGATCAGCAGGCGGATGATGCGCGGCACGGCGATCTCGAACCGCACGCAGCGGACCCACTCGTGCTCTTCGCGCTCGTACCTGGCCCGGTATTCGCTGATCTCCCGCCAGGACTCAAAATCGTAGGAAACGAACTGCTCGTCCTCGACGGCGACGATCTCGGCCAGGTCCTTGAAGAGCATGCAGAACGCCCTCCGGGCCGAGACGACCCGGACGGCGGCATAGTGCTTGTTGAGCACCAGCACGTGCGAATCCAGAGCTGAGGCTTCCAGACCGAACATTCGTATGCTCCGCACCGGCCGGCGGGTTCGCCCCGACGCTTGCGGCCGGTCAATACCAATATAAGGATATCCGGCGGCTTTGCAAGGGCGAATCCGGAGTTGGTTGGCGTTGGTAATCCCCGCGTTGAAAGCCGGACATGTCCCTCTGCCCCCCCCATTCAAATAAAACGGCCGGCAGCCTGTCTTCGCCGCCGGCCGGAATATTCCGAAACAGCCGAACCTGTGATTCCAAAAACTGCACCGCCTCTATTTGGATTCTTTGATCTGCGGCGTTTTTGCGGCGCCGGCCTCGAGCTTCTTGAGCATGTCGGGCATGGCGGCCTTGGCCTTTTCGACTTCGGCCGCGTACTCGAAGGCCGGTTTCAGTTCGCCGGTTACAGCGGCCTTGAAAGGCCCTTTGGCGCCGAACATGGCCTGCATCGTATAATCCTTGTCCGGCTCGCCTTTCTTTGTGCCTTTTTTCAGGGCCTCGGCCATCGCCTTGTCGTCAGCCATGAACTGATCCATCACCTCAAGGTATTTCTTGCCGCTGAAGAGGAACCGCACTCCGCCGGCGTCGGTCTTTGTAAAGCCGCTGACTTCGCCCAGTTTGCCGGGGAGAATGAAGGTGATGTCCATCTTTATATTCGCGAAGACTCCCTGCATGATCGGTTTTGCCTGCTTCCACTGTTCACGGGCCTTTTTGATCTCGGCGGCGATCTGCTCTTCCGTCAGATCCGCCGGGGCGCTCTGCGGGGCGTCGGCGGACTTGTTGTCGGCCATTTCAAATTCCAGGACTCCGCCCTTGTCGTTCTTGGCCCACTTGGCGCTGTTTTTCGACTCGCCCTTGAACGACAGCTTGGCCAGGTCGCTGAAATACGCGACGCCCTTGATGCTGAGCCTGCCGTCCTCCAGGACCGAGCAGGACATGTCAGCCCAGGCATCGACGCCTTTGGACGCTTCCATGAAATCCTTGACGGCCTTGGGCGACTCCTTGGCCGGATCGGGCTTTTCGCCCCCGTCGGGGGTCATCATGCCCGACATGTTCGGGGAGACGTTCTCGAAAGCCACCTTGCCCGAACCGTCGGGATTGAGCGTGTAAACCTGGGTGATCTCGAAACACCCGCCGATGATAAAGGCGGCCGTCAGGCACAATGCGGCTATGGCAGAATTCTTCATGGACTCTCCTTCTGAAAAGTGCCTTCCGGCCGGTCCGCCCGGTCTTTGGGCCTGACTGACATGAGAATCGCCCCATCCCCTTTAGTCAAGGGTTTTTCGGCAAACGGCGTAATGGGTCAGTTACGGGGGGCTTGTGGTGCGGGCATCCTGCCTGCAACGTTAAGAATAAAAAATGCGGGCGAGACGCCCGCGACACATCATCATTAGCTTGTTATTCCCTGCCGTGTGTGCGGTAGTGAGCCAGGCCGTCGGTGAAAGCCTTGACGTTTTCCCAGGGCGCGCCGGGCGTCAAGGAACTGGATGCGCCCAGGAACAGGCCGGTCCGCGGGCCGTTGTCAACCAGCCATTTCATCTCCCGCCGCACGTCGTCGGGTTTGCCGTGGGGCAGGGTGGTGGTTACTGAGACGCCGGCCTCGATAATCAGCGGCCGGCCGTCGCGGGTCTTCATGGCGCAGATCTTCAGGTAATCCATCCCGAATTCGTACTGGAAGCCCTGAAAACCGGACAGGCCGCATTCCAGCAGGCGGGGGACCATCTGCATCAGGTTGCCGTCGCAGTGCCAGAGCAGTTTCACCCCGGCGGCGATCAGCGGCCCGATGCACCGGGCGAAATGCGGAAACCAGATTCGGTCCAGGCTCTTTAGGTCCACCAGCGTGCCTCGTCCGTCGGCCATGTCGTGGTCCAGCCGGTAAAGCGGAGGCAGGTTGCCCTCGCGATACGCCCGCGCGGCGGCCTTGTTGTTCAGGATGTGCAGGTCCGCCTGGAGGGCGAAGTCGCGCTCCATGATCTCCGGAAACAGGGCATAGGCCATGAAATAATTCTGGTAGCCGTATTGATAGTATCGCAGGGACGGAAAGTGGACGAAGCCGTAGCCGGTCTTGAGGATGGTCGGCCCCAGCAGGTCCTGGATTTTTGCCTCGCCGGCGAGAATCTCCCGCACGCGGGCGTTCTCGTCGAAGCCGCGGACCGCCGCCTGCATCCTGGGAAACTCAAACCGCTCAAGATGCTCGACGGCCTTTTCCGGCGAATCTATCACCATGCCGTCGAGTTGAATTTCTTCCAGCCCGGTAGTTGCGCTTCGCTGATGGTCGCTCTCGTATCCCTTGTCGGCCATCGTCAGCGGATTTTCGGGGATGAACTGGCAGCACATGCAGACGCCCATATTCCGCATCATCCCGATATAGACGTTGACCGGGTCGCTGCGGTACGAGCCAGGCGGCTCACCGGCCAGCCGCTCGATGAACGCGTGCTCCATGATGTTGCAGGAAAGAGTCGGGATGCCCCGGGCGGGCTTCTGCAGGATCGTGCCCAGGGCGAGCCGGGCATTGTCGTGCATTTCAGGCATTGTCGATTTTCCCTTTTTGCGGTGCATTTTCGGCCAATTATACACGGAGTCTGTTAATCCATCGATATGTGTCGAGGCATTACAGTTCACTTCGACGGATCGCCCCAGTCGGGCACGTCGAGCGGCTCTCCGTTCCGCAGGGCGGACTTGTGCGCCATCACGCCCGCCGCCATGTACCGCACGGCCTGCCAGACGTTGACCGCCGGCCGGCGTTCGTGTGCGATGGCGTCGACGAACTCGTGCACGAGGTATGCGTGCGACCCCTCATGCCCGCCATAGAACTGCTCGTGTCCGGCTGCCTTTGCGAACGCCTCGGCCACCTCCGGCGGAAGAGGGTCGCGCATCTCCTTGGCGCTCAGGCTGACCTCGCCCGCATAGCTCTTCCAGCAATTGTTCTCAAAGCTGCCCTTCGTGCCGTATACGCGGAAGGTCTCGCGTCCGACGCTGCACTCGCGGTGCTCGCATATACGCATCGTTGAGCCGTTGGACATCTGGAACAGGGCGGTCTCGTTGCCGAAAGATTGATGATCGAAATATGGATCGCTGGAGCATGGTTTCTGGCCGAATGCGGAGACCTTGACCGCGCGGGCGTTCATGACGCTGATCGGCCCGCTGGTCGAATGCGTAGGATAATGCATCGGGCTTTCCAGGATGCCCTTTTGAAAATATCGCTCCCTGATAATTCCGGCCCATTCCTGGCCGGCCTTGCTGGCATAACGCTTACGATAGACGTCCCGCAGGTCGCAGTCCGGCCTGTCGTACCCGTGGAAGTATTCGCCCTCGGCATATGTGAATTCGCCGAACGCGCCCTCGGCGGCCTTGCGGCGGCAGTACATTGCCTGGGGATGGTAGTAGGTCGTCTCGCCGAGCATGTAGTGCAGGCCGGTCTGCCTGACGGTCCGCACCAGCCGGTTGCACCATTCCAGCGTCTCGTCTCCGTCGGGAATGGTGATGACGGGCACGGCGCTGTATACGTGCTTGCCGGCCTCCATCGCCTGAACGCACTGGGGGGCGTGCAGCCAGTGCTGCGTGATGACCACCAGCGCCTGCACGTCGCTCTTGCAGATGTCTTCAAGGGACGCATAGGCGTCCCGCCGGTTGAACTTGCCCTTCCAGGACTCCTTGTCCGCGAACGCCCTTATTCGTTCGGGCTCGCGGTCGCACAAGGCGACGCGATCCACCAATGGGTGACTCATGAACAGGTCGGCAAATTGCCCGCCGAAACTGCCCAGGCCCACAAGTCCGATGCTGATGCCCATATTGTTCTCCTTGCATTATTCAGATTGCCGACGATGTGTACCTTGCATTGCAGATTTGCGTTGTAGTTTAAAGGGGAAACTGCTAAATTCAAAGCCATAAAATGCGGCATTTGACGAGAATAATTGCATAAAAACAAGGTAAACCATGTGGCAATTCCAGGTCAAGCACGTGGGCAGATACTGCTATGCCCAAGTCGCCGATTACATCACGCCCTGTTTCACTTTGGGCTTTACGCTCTCGGGGCTGCGGTGGTGGGATTCATCCGGGATCAGGATAACGGACGGCTGCCCGCATTTCACTTTTCTGCCCGGCCATTGTCGCACGCAGTTTGAGTATGGTCCGGATCGCGAGAACTATGCCGTGCTGGCCGAAACGGATGTGGTGCAGTTGGGGCATTCGCCCGGCACGATTGACTGGAACTACGGCGGCTCAAAGGTTGCGCTGCCGACTTTCGTGCCCGTTCCGGCCGAGAGCGTGCCAGGCTGGCAGGCGGAATTCATCCGCCTGCGCGAGGCGTTTCTCGCGCCGACGCCTCGCAATCTGCTCCGCGTGGAGGCCGGCATCATCAACGTCCTGCGATGGGTGCTGGACGCCAACGCCGACCGGCTGGCCGCCACGCCGGCCGAGGCCCTGAAAAAGCTGCTCGACGACGATGTGCGGCACGGCGAGTCGCTGGCGAAACTCAGCCGCCGCTGCGGATACAGCGCCGACCACCTGCGGCTGATGTTTGCCAGGCAGTACGGCCTGACGCCCAAGGCCTATCGCGACCGCCGCCGCCTGGCGCGGGCCATGGAACTGATCGCCAACAGCCGCCTGTCGCTCAAGGAAATCGCCCGGGCCACGGGTTTCACGCACGGCGCGCACTTCGCCAATTCTTTCCGGCGGGCCTTCGGAATTTCGCCTCGCGAGGGCGTCCGCCGCTTCCGCCACGAGCCCGCCGAGTACGCACCGGATCCCTAACGAATCACGGCCGTCCGCACACGTTGCATGTAGCTGAACGGCGAGCAGTTAAAGTGTTCGACGAACCGGCGGTGCGAGGCAGGCTCGGCAAGATTTATTATTCAGCCGAAGACAATACTTCAAGGCCCGGTGCTTCGGTCAGGCAGTCCAGGCAGGCAGGATCGCAAAACAATTTTGCCCGTCGCTGAAAAACTCGGCCGTGATCTTCTTTTCCCGCCTGCTTGCTCCTCTGGGCAAAACCGACGCCCGACAAATGCCGAAACTGTAAGCGCGAATCTCATGCAGGCGCTTACGTCTTCTTTTTTGGAAGCATCTCCGACCATGCCGGAAGAATCAAAATCAGGAATGCCAGAAGCCAAATGATTCTGAACGCGACAATTCTCCATTCGGCGTTTTGAGACTGAAGCTGAATCACGATATTGACGCCGGTCGACAGGGCAAAGAGAAACAAAAGCAGGAAGAAACCCCACCTTCGCATCATCCACAGACCCAAAGTAGCCGCCAGAACAACAGCGGCTTCGGCCAGAAGGAGGGACGAATACGGTTGTTGTATTCGGTCCCAGAAAGCCATTACGGCGACAAATTCTGCGCCTATCCCCAGAAACATCAGCCAGCAGAATAATCTTACCGTGAATGGCCTGATCATTTTTGGGGTTATCCTCACTTGCCTTTCTTCCTCACGTCGCAGTTTCCGAGACGCAAAACCGTCCCCCTGGGATGAAGGATGATTACTTTGGCATCCCGATGATATCTTTTGGCATACTTGCCTCTCGCACCTTTAGAAAAGTCGTACTCGTCCAGCATGTCCGGCTTTTTAGATGCCTTTCTCATATCGTTATATTACCCGGTAATTGTGAAAACATTCCATACGATCTGCAAAACTTTGCAATGCCTTCATTGGCGGCGATTTGCCACAAACCTCTTTGCCCGGCGGGTGTCGGTATTGTCAAGAACGTCCTCATAAGATAGAATAATCGCGTCATTTCACTGAAAGGAGATCGTATGAAAAGGATCGTGTTAACGGCGGTATTGGCAGCAGGTTTCTGCTGGCTGGCGGTTTGCGGCGGGCCGGCGGCGATTGCGGATGACAAGGATTTTGGCGGAGAGGTTTCAGTTGACGCCATCCCGGCAAGCGCGGAGGATTTCGGCAAGCTCCGCGAGAAGCTGGGCAACAGCCCCAAGGGCACGGCCGCGGCGTTTATCGTCGCGCTGCTGATGCTCGAAAAGGACAAGGAACTCGGCACGAAATGCGCCTTCTCGATAGTTACCGACTCGTATCAGAACGCCTCGGGCGGGCAGTCGCAGGATTTCAAGGAACTGATAGAGCGGTTTGTTAAGAACCCGGCCATCGCCCGCTCGTACGTCGTCGGCACAAGCCTCGCTAGCGGATACGAACTGCCCAAAGGCGCGTTCAAGTTCAGCTTTTCGACCAACAAATACAGCGTGATCAAGGACACGCACATAAAGCTTTTCACCGCGTGCAGCGGGGCCGACACGCCAAGGCCCATCGAGATCAAGAAGATCAAGGACGCCTGGCAGGTCGAGAACGCCTCCAGCCTCTCGGTCGGCGTGAAAAAGTAGCACGAGCATCAGGCAGGTTTTTGAAGTTGCGAACCTTTGCAAAAAAAACGATTTATGCCGCAGATCGCTCAGGTCAGGCGTTTATCGAGCCGAATCTTTTCCATAGGCCCGATCTGTATCCGATCAAAATCCGGATGATTGGGATTTATGAGATAATTCCATTCGGTGCGGACTACGGCGCTTGGAATCCGCAGAATCGGGCGATCAAGGTTTGCAATCCATAAATCTCCGATTCTTCGGGCAGCGGGTATAGGCGGCGATCGCCACCAGTTGCGCGGCAAATCAGATATCGGGACTTCCCGAACCAATGTTTCGTCGAACGTCAGCTCGAAAAAGACGTAGTGTTTCAGTATATCTTCGGAACTTATGTGCACCAGCATTTCAAGCATCGCAAGGGACCGGCTGCCTGAAGTGTAAATCATGGAAATGCCCTGGCTGTTCCATCGCCCTCCGGCCAGTCGGGCGCCGGCGCCGCTAAAGGCCGTGCCGGCGTGTTTGGCTTTTACTATCCGCCAGAAATGCAACTTCACGCGAATACCCCGTGCTCCAGGCGCAGGATAAGATTTTCCACCTCGCGAGCGCCCACTTCGGTTGAGGCGAACTCCAGAGGCGTCTGGCCGGCCAGGCCGTGCTGCGGCGTTTTGAGCCATCGCCTGGCCGCGGAAATATCCCCCTCAAAAAGGTCTGCTGTCTTTTGAAATATCGTTGATGCTCGCAAAAGCCTGTCGGATTCGTCCGGCCGCAGACGATGCCGGTTTTGTCGCCTTGCAAGAGTGCGCAGCGGAATCTGAAGCATTTTGGCGACTTCTTCCATGGACAAGTCCGCGGCCTTCCGGAACGCCTCCAGCCGGCCATAGGGGAACCCGGCGCACACAAGTTGCACCTGGCGAACAGGATCGACCTTTGTGAATCTCAAATCAAAACTTCGGGGCCGGTCCCGCCGGATATGATCGGCTTTTGCCCGGGTTTGCATTCTGGCTGTCGGCATAAGAAAACTCCTTCTGTCATTTGGCATAATTATACCAGCCATTTGGCCTGTTAACAAGAGGAATTCATATTGAGGCGGGATTTTTCACGTCGGATGGATATGGCCGGGCGAAGCCGTAACGCGAGTAGAAACGGATCATGCTGGCCAGATGGCAGGCGGCCTTGCGGGAGAAAAGCCGCCGGGACGAACCCTGGACGAAGTGCGTTACGGCGGCGTCATGGACGTAGGCTACTTTTCCGCCGGCCCGCCAGACGCGGTACGACCAGTCCACGTCCTCGAAGCCGAAGAAGTAACTTTCGTCGAGCGGGCCGATTTTTTTTATCGCCTCGGTCCTCATGCAGAAGCAGGCGCCCGCTACCCAATCGACGGTCCGGTCGTCGTTGTGGTCCCAGTCGAGCATCAGGTGTTTTGCGATCCAACGTTTTCCGGCCGCCGTCCGGCCCCAGAAACTTCGCCTGGCCAGGATCATCAGCGGATTATAAAAAGTGCGGGCGCTGTATTCGAGCGAGCCGTCGGGCCGCAACTGTCTGCCGCCGGCCAGCCAGACCGCCGGGTGGGCGGACATGAACCCGACGAGCCTGTCGAGGCAACCGGAGTGAACGACCGTGTCGTCGTCGAGCATCAGGATAAATCTGCCCGTCGCGGCGGCGATGCCCTGGTTGCGTGCCGGCGCGACGCCGCGATTGCGGCCGTTGAGAATGACTTTCAGCCCCGGCTGGCTTTTCAGCCATTCGCCCGTGTCGTCTGACGAGCCATTGTCGATGACGATAATCTCAGCCGAGCAGTTTTTGGCATTGCCGGCCAGCGAGGCCAGGCACGCCTTCAGCCTTTCAAGCTGATTCCAGGTGATGACGACGACGCTTATGTCGCAGTCGGCCGTCACGCGAGCTTCCTCCACAATGCGACAATCGCCTTGACCGCCTGGCTCGGCCAGGCCAGCCGCCAGAGGTTTCCCGCCAGCACGCGCGGCGAGAGGAAGAATCGCAGGTTCGCCCGCCGGACGGCCTTTTCCAATTGCCGCTTTGAAAGGTGCGGCAGGCTGATCGTTGATTCCTTCTGCACGTCGACCGGATAGTAATCGCCGCGGACGAACAGACCGGCTTTGCGGGCCTGCTCGTAATATTCCGTGCCGGGAAACGGATTGCAGATGCTGAACATGATCGAGTCGGGTTTGAGGGCGATTGCGGCCCGCACCGTGCGGCTGACGGTTTGGGGCGTTTCCTTCGGGCTTGCGCCGATGAGAATGTTGAGTTTGGCGGCGATGCCGGAACGTTTCAGCAGCCCGACCGCACGGGCGACGGCGGCGACGTCCAGGTTCTTGCCGATGTCGTCGAGTATCGCCTGGTCGAGCGACTCTACGCCGAGGTCCACGTATTTGCAGCCGGCGCGGGCCATCTCCGCCACGAGCGGCCCGTCGAGGCTGTCGGCCCGCGCGAGGCAGCCCCACCGCACGCCCAGGCCGGCGATGCCCTCGCATATTTCGATCGCGCGCCGAGGTTGGACGGCGAATTCGTCGTCGATGATCGAGACGTGCGTGTAACCTTCAGCCTTGAGGGCGCGAAATTCGTCAATGACGCTCTGCGGGCCGCGGGCGCGATACGGCGGCTTGCGGCCGCCGGCAGCGGCCTTATGTTCAAGTTCACGGGCGAAGCTCAGCGAATTCGGCACGCAGAAGACGCAGCGATGCGGGCAGCCCCGGCTGGTGAGCATCGCGGTGAATGCGCCGGTCCGGCCGAATTTCGGATTGAAATAGAGTTCGCGTTTCAACAGCCCGCGGGCGGGCAACGGCAGCGAGTCGAGGTCTTCGACAAGACCGGCCGGCGGATTGTGGACAGCCGCGCAGTTTGCGATAAAACTTGCGCCCGCGACAGTCGATGGATTTTCGAACAGTTCACCGAGCCGGCCGAACGCGGTCTCCGGTTCGCCGCGCACCACGACGCATCGGCTGTCGATCAGATATCCGGCCGGGTCGTAGGTCGGCGCCGGGCCGAAAAACAAATCGCGAGCCGCCGGGCGAATTGAAAAAATCCGTCCCGCCGATTCCAGATCGATCTGCCTGGCGAGGTTCACCGAGTAAATCGCATAGATGTCCGAGTCGTCGGCCCGGACGAAATTTTCCCACTTGCTGCGGTCCCATTTTTCCAACGGGCAATTTATGTATCGCGTTTGGCAGCCGGCCCGTTGTGCAACGGCGGCGGCGTAGAGCAGAAAAATATTGGGCATCGGATACAGCCCGAACGTGCAGCCGAAGACCCGTTCAGGCGTCCGCCGGCCCGGCCCGACGGGCGGATCGACGAACGTGATTTTTAACTTTCGGAATGTCATAGTTTAAGGTAGAAGATTTTTCATTTTCCACCGGTTTTCTTCCCGGAATCGGCGCATTATATTAAAGAGTCATAGAGAAAGGTAATGAGAAAATGGACAAGCCCCTCCCTGGAAACTTATTCAAAAATATTGAATCTAGCTAAAACAATGCTGGAAAATATAAGAGCCAATCAAACTAGATATCACACCCATAATAAAAGACGCAATTAACGCCTTTATGCTATACTTCCGATTTTTCAATTTTGCCCATTCCACTTTATTGCTCAGATAATAATTGGCATCATATTCAACGCATTTGATATACACTTGCTGCCAAAGATCATAAGCGTAATGCCAAGATTCCGTAGAATTTCCTTCAGCCAATCTCGCTTTTGCTGCTCCCTGCTTTATTTCAGATATCAACGATATTCGCTTGCGATCAAAATCACCATTATCAATTATGCTGGTATTAATATCAGATAGTTTGTCGTCATGATCTACTGTATTTTTAATAATAATTTTGTACGCATCAAATGACGCCCGCTTAAGATGCGCGCAGGTTTGGCCTATTGCATCTTCAAGCGAATCGCCATATTTCCAGTGTCTTGATAAATGGTCAATCGCAGCATTGACCTCAAACAATAATTCTAGTGGGGGTTGGTTTAGTGATTGAAGATGGCAATACAATGGCTTGAAGTCATTATAATAAAAATCGAAGAGTTCACGAAGATCTTTAGGTTTCGTATCACTCATGAATTGCTTTTAGAAATTCCTTTTCGATCTTATCGTGATCTACAACCCTATCGCGCAGCACAGAACCGCGACCAACTAAGGGATAATAACTGCGATAAGACGTCTTGCTCCCTTTCGCCCGTTCCACTTCAGCTCGCCTAACTTCAATAGGAGTATTGCGGAGCGTATCTATTGAGACCCCTGTAGCCTTCTCAACGGCTTGTTCAAAAGTCAAGGTGTCCATGCCTTTCCTTTCCCAGTATACATCGGCCCAGCGATGTTGTGTTCTACAGCGGAATTTGTCAAGAACAATTTCTGCCCTATTACAATATGATTATCGCAACAACTTGTTGTTTCATAAGTAGTTACGGGATCGATTTTGCAAGACCTTCCTTTTTCGAGAATTATATCACCCTTTGACCCCTTAAAGCAAGAATATAATTTGAATTAATTTTCTACCTTAAACTATGACATTACGTTAACTTTTTATCGTTCAGGCCCATGGTCAGTCGATAATGCAATCCGGCCTGGGCCCGCCCAGCAGCCACTTATAGACTTCGATCATTTTGCCGGCCGACTGCCGCCAGTTGAATCGCCGCCTGACGTATTGGCTGCCCGCCGAGCCCATCTGCACAAGCCGCTCGTGCGGCAGCGCGGTCGCCTGGCGAATCGCGTCGGCCAGCGGGCCGGCCGCCGGCTCGACCAGCCACCCGCAACCAAGTTCTGATATCTGCCGCCAAGGCGTGCCTGTGGTCGTGATGACCGGCAGGCCGCAGGCCAGCGCCTCGGCCACCACCAGGCCGAAATTCTCCGTAAATGACGGCAGGACGAAAACGTCGGCGGCCGCATATGTCCGCCATTTTTCCTCGCCGTCCACCGGGCCGATGAACTGGAAATCGCCTTCCAGGTTGTGCCGCGATATCGCTCGTTTGACCCGCGTCAGGCAGGCAGGGTCGGCCGGGCCGGCGACCCGCACCTTCCAGCCGTCCGGCCGCGCAGCGGCCCAGGCCTCGACGAGGTTCTCCAGCCCCTTCTTGTAAATGATGTTCGACAGGAACAGCATCGTCCGCGTCGGCCCGGCCGGGCGCGATAAATTGTCCGGCGGCATGTCGAACCCCAACTCGACCAGCGCGATCGGACTTTTCAGGCCCAAGCGTCGCAGGTCGTCGGCCTCCTGGCGGCTCGTGCAGTGCAGCGCGCCGGCCGTGCCGAGGTCTTTCTTCTGGTAGAACGCCCATGCCAGCCGCTTCTTGAGGCGGCGGAACCGCAGCGCCCAGCCGGTCAGCGTGCCGTGCGGGCTGACGACCAGCGGAACCTTCCATTTGCGTGCGCGGACCGCGGCGGCGTGATCTATCGGCATCCACGCGCCATGGTCGTGGATTATGTCGGGCGGTCCGGCGGCATGGCATTCGCGAAAGGCTGCATTAAGGCCTCGCGGGATCGACAGGCGAAACGCCGTGCTGCGGTAGCTCGGCGCGGTCAGCGCACGGATCGAGGCCTCGGCCGGTTTCATCATCGGACCGTACAGCCCGGCCTCGTCGCAGCAGAGCAGGTCGATCCGCTCGCCCAGCGCCGCCTGACCCTCGGCGAGTCTCAGCGCCGCGCGGGGAATTCCGCCGGCGTCGCGCCCCAGACAAAATACCACGTGGGCGAGCTTCATTTATGCCCTCCGTCTCCGGCAGACCGCCCGCCCGCGGATCGTTCATCGGCGGTTGGTTCGCCGGCCGGCCGACTGTGCGGGCCAAGCCTGCCAAGCATGTCTGCCAGGAAAATCGCCGACGAAATCGCCAGCACCGGCCCGATCGTGTCGAACAGAGGCCGGGCGATGCCCTGGTCGAACGACCGGAACGCCACATAGACGAAAATCGCCGACGCGGCAAAGCCCGCCGCAAAGCTGCCGCCCAGCAGAGGCCTGCTTAATCTGCCCAGCCGCCAGACGCCAAGCGGCAGCAGGTACCAGAATTCCATTATGAAAGACGAGCTTAAAAAACAGGTGATGCCGCGGGTGAAGACTAATTTTATCGACTCGCCCGACAGCGGCGAGACCGGCTGGGCGCCCGAATGAGTCAGTATCTGAATTCCGTTGAGGACCAGCCAGCCCAGCACCAGCGACAGCACAGTCGAGACGATGTTTCGGACGTTCCATGATTTTCTGCCCGACGCGATCAGCCAGCCGGCCAGGCACGCCGCAGAGAAGACCAGCATCGTGTTCTTCGCCAGCACGCTCATCGCGACGACCGGGATGGCCGTCAGCCACCACCCTTTGCGCAGCAGGAACAGCAGCAGGCAGAAGAAGAACGCCTCTCCGGACTCGATCATGCCGGCAAGGTGCATGTTCGGCACGTTGAACGAACAGAGGTAGAGAAGCGCCGCAAGCAGCGAGGTAGTCCCGGAGAGATTCTCGGCCCGGCCCAGCGCGAAGACCAGCAGCGCCGCTCCAGACATGAAAAGTCCGCTGGCCAGAAGCATCGCCAGGTGGGTCGTGTTCCACGTGCCCAGCGGCAGCGGCCTGACAACTTCCAGTATCGCCGACGCCACAGTCGGCACCAGCACGCGATTGCGGTGGAACGGCTCGACCGACGGATCGTAGTAACGGCCCTCGACCATCGAAAGATACGATCTGCTGTCGATCAGGCCGGCTATCTCTCGCGGCTTGTAGCGGTTGAGGATCGGATATCCCAGGCCGAAGCAGATAAGGAAAAACAGGCCGAAAAGAAGGCAGTGGGCGAGCACAGACGACCGGCCGCTCGGCCGCAGATTTTCCGCTGCTGTAGGTGTTTGAGTCATAAAAGCTCCGCGGGCGGCTTTTTTAATCTATCGCCGACCATCCTGAAAGTCCTTGGTTCGGCGATTTTTTCGATGGCCGCGCCGGGCGCGACGGCCAGCGCGGCGGCAAAGGTCTGCGCCGCCTGAATGAAACGCCCCGCCAGCAGCGCGCCCGCCGCGGCCGAGACGAGCATTCTGGCCCGGGCCTGGCGGACCTGACAGGCCGTTACGCCCGGCGGAGGCGCGGCGAGTTTTTCCAGCACGCCGGCCCATTCCAGCGGCTCTGCATATGGGGCCTGGCTGGTCTTGCCGCCGCGATGCAGCCGGAAATATGCCAGCAGATCTGCGATCCGCGCGGCCGGACAGACCGGCAGCAGCCGCAGCAGCAATTCGTGATCCATTTTATAATGCAGGTTCTCGCGCAGCAACCCGACCGATCTGACGGTCTCAAGCGGCAGGAAAATCCCCGGCTGATGGCAAACCAGATGCCGGCCGTCGCTCAAGCGGTGAAAGACCAGGTTGCGGGCCGTCAGTTCGTGCTGGCTTTTGCGTACGGCCCGACCGTCGGGATGCAGATCGATCACGTCGCCGGCGATGATCGCGCCGGGCCTTTTCCGCCAGGCCCGCGCAACCGACCATAGAGCGCCGGACGCAAGCATGTCGTCGGCGTTAAGCCAATTGAATATCTGACCGGTGCAATGGCCAAGTCCCGCGTTAACCGCCTCGCTCTGCCCGTGGTCCGGGCCGCTGTGCCAGAAATGCAGATGCCGCTCGTACCGCCGGATTGTCTCGACCGAGCCGTCAGCGCTGCCGCCGTCCATCACGACATATTGCAGATGCGGATAATTTTGCAGCAACACCGACCTGATCGCCTGCTCAAGGAAGGCAGCCTGGTTCAGCGATGGCGTAACGATGCAGATTGCCGGCCAATCGCCCGCCGGGGCGGGCCGGACGGACGAACCTTCCACCGGCGTTTCCCACGGCCAGCCGCTTCGGCCGGACGGTGCCGGCGGAAATTCCTCGGATTGTAAATTCGGTTCCGCCATCGCTCCTGGCCATGCTAACACATAGCCCCCAAAGCAACAAGGTTCCCAAATAATAAGGAATCCCGCTGTGCGGAAACCCGATAAAACTCGTATTCCCGAAAATCCGAATCCCGGCCCGAATTCGGGAAAATTTGAAAAATTTGAAAACGCTGTTGCCTCAAGGCCATTTACAGGCGTATTATCAATATGGATGGCGCAAATTCTCCTGCGGATGAGTGTTCTATCTGATAAATTTATGTGGGGTTTTGGCTGTTTTTCAGGATGTTATAGTAAAAGAATCTGGTGCAATCGGCCTGATGGGCCAAATGCGATTGCCGGCAGTAAGTTATTTGCGATAAAGACGTTAGGAGCGTTGGCATGGTGTCAGACAGACTGGTTATGCCGCTGCTGCCGATCTTTGTGCTGGCAGCGTTGCTGGTGCAGGCCCAGCCGTGCAAGGCCCAGGGAACCGACACGGTTCGTGCCCCTTCCAGCCCCCCGCAGAATTCCCAGGGTCAGAACTCCCAGACGACGGTTCGTCCCACAAGTCCTTCCAATGCGACTATTTCCCAGCCGTCCCAGGGTTCTTGCAACGGCGGCACCATCACCGGAGCGGTAACGCGAACATACCAGGTCGGCTCCCAGCCGCCCGCCGGGATGATAATCGGACCCGCGCCGGGCGTCAGCATTTCGCCCGGCATATCCGTGAACTTTACCCGGCCCGTGCAGCTTAATGCCCCAGGCAGCGCAACGCCCAGCACCCAGCCAGCCGTCGCAACGCCGCAGGAGATCGTGGCCTGCCAGACAAAAATTGCGGAGGCGGAAAAAACGGTCTCGCAGGGCAACTGGCCAAAGGGCATCCAGGAAATTCTGGTCGCCCGGCAGATGAACAGCAACGCCAGCCAGAAAGACCGGCTCAAGTCGCTTCTGGAACAGATCGACGCCGAGGCCCAGCGCCGGCTGTCCGCGGCCCAATCGCTGGCAGACCAGGGCAAATATGCCGAGTCGCTCAAGGCCTATCAGGAAATTATTGTCGTCTTCCCGGGCAGGCCCGCGGCGACGGCCGCCGTTGCGGCGGCAGGCAAGGTCCGGGCCGACCAGAAATACTCGCTGATCGGCGCCGACAGAAATGCCAAAGATATTGAAGCCCAACTGGAAAAACTTCTGGCCGTCCGGCAGCCTACTACTCAGCCGGCAGACCAGCTCACCGTCCCGCCCGCAGTCAGGCCCGCCGGCAAAGAAACCGGCAAGGACGAAGGGAACGGCGGAAATACGCGGGTCTTGCAGCTCAGGTCCGTTCCGCCGGACACGCAGGTCAAGGCCCTCTATCTGATCGAGACGCAGGGGGGCAAATTTGCCCTGACCGAACCGGGCACGCGGGCGGCCGCCCATCTGGTCGAAATCAAAAAACACAACCGGCTTTAATAGGCGATCATGTCGAATCGCGACCAGGCGGACCGGGCGGCCAGGCTCACGCTGGCAAGGTCATATCGCGATGGCGACCTGATCGAAAAAGCGGCCGAGACGTATTCCAGAATCATCACCGACTGGCCCGCCACAATCGAGGCCAAACAGGCCAAAGATGAACTCGATAAAATGCGCGACGCCAAAAAGCTGGTCCTCGTGGAAGCGAAAAACTGACCGCATTTTACCCCTGCGGCCATTGCATAAGCCGGTTGAAAACACACCTTGAGCGAGGCGGTGGAGGTTGGTCATATCCGCGACGAACCATCGGCGGGGCGGCAAAGCCACAGATAGATGCGATTGCTGACATCC
>JACRIL010000048.1 GCA_016235825.1 Planctomycetota bacterium | reverse complement strand
CAAGCCGCACTGATGAGCATCTTCCGCACGCTCAAGCTCCGCGGCCATGACCCCGTGAAGACCATCGCCTTCGCACTACGCGCCTATCTCTCCACTGGCCGACTGCCACAGCTTCCCGTACAATCCGTTGCAGACGGCTGAAAAGTTACCAGAAAAGGAAGAACACATGAAAATAGATCTTCACATGCACACCAATCTTCATTCCCCGTGCAGCCAGACGCCGCCGGAGGTGCAGATACAGGCCGCCATCGATCATGGCCTTGACGGGGTCGCCATTACGGACCACGGCGCTTTCCTTTCGCCGGAGGATCGCGATGCCCTGCAGGCGAAATTCCCGAAGTGCCGGATTTTCCGGGGCGCGGAATTGTGGGTTGACGGAGACGATGTGATTTTCATCGGCGGGCCAGGCGGACCTTTCCCCAGAATCACGTCCGAAACGGCAAAAAACATCGCGCGCGAAACGGGTGCGCTTGTAATTTTGCCGCATCCATTGCTTCCACCTTCGCGAAAGATACAGATTTCCCTGGATGCGATCATTCCGGATGCCATCGAGGTTGCCAGCATGTCGACGGATAAAAATTATTTTTCGCAGACCCGGGATGTCGCCCGCAAATACGGGATGAAATTGGTGGGGGTGTCCGATGCCCACGACCCCAAATACGTGGGCATGTTTCATGTGGACCTGGACCGGACGGTCCGGGACGAGGCGGAATTGGCGACGGAGATTCGGGCGGGACGATTCAGGATCGGCGCCAACTATGACTGCCTGGAACGGCGGTATAAGGAAATGATTCCCGAGGTTGTTCTCGCCGAGACGGTGTTCCGGGAAGGCGGCACGGAACAGGATTTCCTCGCCCGCGGCGGGAAGTACGCTTTCATTTTAAGACGGCTCCAATTCGGGGGGTCGTGGCTTCCGAATCTCGAGGTCATCGGGCTGCGTCCTTCCGATTCATTGTCGTAAATCGGGACCAGAATATGGCGGGAAAACGGGAAGAAAACCGGCCCGACAAAGACGATTGAATTTTGCGTCCGGCGGGCACGGCAGATTTATTCTGAAAAATCTGCCTGTTTCTGCGTACTGTTTTTCGCGCAACGCCTTGTCAGGACGATTGACTGCGATTATCATCTTTGCATCGTGGCTGACGGCAATCACATAAAGAGGATGCTCACCGCAAAGCAGGTAGAGCAGGCCCTGGACCGGCTGTACAAGGCGGCGACGGATCAGGTTCCGCGCGACGCGGCCGTGGCGGTCGTCGGCATCCGCACGCGAGGCGAGACGCTTGCCGCCCGGATGGTCGGGCGGCTGCGGGCCGATCTGCCCGGCCGGACCGTCAATCACGGTATCCTGGACATAACTTTCTACCGCGACGACCTGTCCCGCCGCCGCGGCGCGCCGCTCGTGCGGGCCACCGAGATCGACTTCGACCTCGACGACGCCTGGGTCATACTCGTTGACGATGTTTTGCAGACCGGCAGGAGCATCCGGGCGGCGTTGGACGCGCTTCACGATTTCGGCAGGCCAAGGGTGGTGCGGCTGGCCGTGCTCATAGATCGCGGCGGGCGGCAGTTGCCCATCGCCGCCGATTACATCGGAAAGCAGCTCGACGTGCCCGATAATCAGACTGTCAGAGTCAAGCTGAAGGAAAACGATGGCCAAGAGGGAGTTTTCATCTGCTCGAAGTAGCGCACCGGTAGAAGCCGGCGAGGACGGACAGTTTGTCTGGACCCGCAAGGACCTGCTGGGCCTGGACGAATTGTCCGAGCGACAGATCGTCCACATCCTGGACACGGCCGAGAG
Organism: Planctomycetota bacterium; assembly: GCA_016235825.1. Lineage (GTDB taxonomy): Bacteria > Planctomycetota > Phycisphaerae > SM23-33 > SM23-33 > JACRIL01. Next base: position 31,814 of record JACRIL010000048.1, on the reverse strand, counting down.
CTTCAAGGAGGTCTCCACCCGCTCGATCAAGAAGGTGCCCGCGCTGCGGGGCAAGGTGGTGGGGCTGCTGTTCTTCGAGGATTCCACGCGGACGAGGATGAGCTTCGAGCTTGCGGCCAGCAGGATGTCGGCCGATACGATTTTGTTCACCTCAAAAGGCTCCAGCGTGGCCAAGGGCGAGACGACGCTGGACACCGTGCGGAACATCGAGGCGATGGGCGTGGACATATTCGTGATCCGGCACGGCCAGTCGGGCGCGCCGCACGTTATCGCACGGAAGGTCAAAAGCTCGATCGTCAACGCCGGCGACGGCTCGCACGAGCATCCCACGCAGGGGCTGCTGGACATTTTCACGATCCGCCAGCGGCTGGGCCGGGTCAAGGGGCTGAAGGCCGCCATCGTTGGCGACATCGCCCACTCGCGCGTGGCCCGCAGCAACATCATCGGGCTGCAAAAGCTCGGCGCGGAGGTTGTCGTGGTCGGCCCGCCGACGCTGGTCCCGCCGGCGATCAAGGAAATGGGCTGCTCGATCAGCCACGACCTCGACGAAATCCTGCCGCAGGTTGATGTCGTGAACATGCTGCGGATACAGTTCGAGCGGTTTACGGGCGCCGGCGCGGCCTTCCCGTCGATGCGGGAATACGCCAACATGTACGGCCTGAACGCCGCACGCCTAAAACGCTGCAAAAAGAACATCCTGGTGATGCACCCCGGGCCGATCAACCGCGGCCTTGAGATCACAACCGAGGTCGCCGATGGGCCGAATTCCTGCATCCTTCAGCAGGTTACAAACGGCCTTGCCGTCCGGATGGCCGTGCTCTACCTCGTCAGCCAGGCGGCTGAAAAGTAATTTTCTCCAACTTGACGGATTATGCCGCCGCATCATCCCAGTTGAAGAAACTATTGACAGCCTCAGCAGATACAGAGATGATGCTGGTATAATCTCTATGAGAGAAATAGTGTTATGGTAAACTTCTGGGCTATTACATCGAGGACACAATGACCGCTGAAATAGCGATAATGAACAAGGGCGCAATAGCCTTAGCTGCAGACAGTGCAGTTACCTTGCCTCATCCAGGTGGAGACAAGATTTACAACAGCGTCAACAAACTCTTTATGCTCTCGAAGTATCATCCTGTTGGCATCATGGTCTACGGACTAGCGGATTTCTCCGGTGTTCCTTGGGAAACCATCATCAAGGAGTATCGCAAACATCTCGGGAAAAAGCAGTTTCCAATACTCGATGAATATGTCGGCGATTTTCTAAGGTTTCTGGCTCCACAGTCGGGTTTGTTTTCAAAGGAAGAACAGGAACGATATGTTGTTAGAACCATCACTAACTTCTTTGGCTGGATATGCAACGAGATCGATAAGAAGGTTAAAAAACTGTTTAACAAAGAGAAGGCTACAGTTGCCCAAATACGACGACTCACTACAAGCGAAATCACCGATGCCTGGAAATTTTACCATGAGGCCAAGAAGTTGCCGTGCTTTAACAAACTGACGGAGAAAGAAGTTGTTGAAAAGCAAAAGAAGGTTGTGGAAGAACAGAAACAGAAAGTTTTTGAAAAGCTCCATCTTGCAAAAGAGTCGGAAGAGAAGCTTCATCAACTGGCAGCCAATCTTTTTCTGAAAGATCAATTTACTGGCCCTGTTTCAGGTGTTGTGATTGCGGGTTACGGTGAAAACGAGCATTTCCCCTCGCTCGTTCAGTTTTTTGTTGATGGTTTTCTTGACGGACAGTTGCGGCACCTAACTCGAGACACTCTGAAGATCACGGACACCAATTCTGCCACAATTGTGCCATTTGCTCAAAGTGAGATGGTCCATACTTTCATGGAAGGTATCGATCCAGACTATAAACTTTTTCTCCAAAATTTTCTCAAAAAATTGTTTGACAACCTTCCTGACGAAATCGTAAATGTGCTGTCCGCCGTCGCAGCCAAGAAAAGGTCCGACTTAACCAAGAAACTCAAGGATTCATGCAGTAAATTGTTGGAAGACCTACAAAATCGAACAGATATGTACCGGAAAACATATCATGTCAGGCCAGTTATAGACGCTGTGGCAATTCTCCCTAAGGATGAACTTGCAGGTATGGCAGAATCACTGGTGAATCTGACGTCGTTCAAGCGTAAAATGTCCATGGATTCCGAGACTGTCGGTGGCCCTATTGATGTGGCTGTGATTTCCAAAGGTGATGGATTCATCTGGATAAAACGAAAACACTACTTTGATCCGAAACTGAACCATGGTTTCTTGGCCAATTATTACCGGTTAGAGTCAGAAGGAGAAGGCAATGCGACAGATAAAGATGAATAAAAAAGAGTTCCGTTCATACGACGAGTACAAGAAAACTTTTTTTCCAAAGAGCCAGAAACAAAGCCGTACCATTGATGATCCCGCTCAATATGGGATAGAAATGGCTCGACAAAGCCTTAAAAAGTTGCGACAAGTGCTTTGCTAGACATGCAAATCGGGATGGACGGGAAAGTTTCGTGTTTATCGGGGAGCGAACCGTACGATGAGTGTGATGTAACCATCGTGAATTGGACATGTTACAGTTCTTTCCGCTCGTTTATGGCGTCGGAGAGGATGGACTTGTTGGCGTATTCGATCTGTCCGCCGGTGGGCAGGCCGCGAGCCAGGCGAGTAACCTTCGCGCCGCTGCCGGCCAGCAGAGCCATTATGTGAAGGGCCGTCCCGTCGCCGGCGACCGTCGGGTTGGTCGCCAGGATTATCTCCTTGACGCCGCCCGCCTTGACGCGCTCCAGCAGCGGGCCGATGGTCAGGTCCTCTGCCCCGATGTCCTCCAGCGGCGCGATGTGCCCCATTAAAACGTGATACACGCCGCGATAGGCCCCCGTCGATTCCAGGGCCAGCAGGTCCTTGGGCTGCTCGACGACCGCGATGATCGACTTGTCCCGCCGGGCGTCGGCGCATATCTGGCACAACTGACCCTCGGCGATGTTGAAGCAGACCGGGCATGGCCGGACCTTCTCCTTGACGTCCCGGATCGCCTGTGCAAGCGCGAACGCCTGGTCGTCGGGCGACTTGAGAACATGGAACGCCAGCCGCTCGGCCGAACGCGCGCCGATCCCCGGCAGGCGCCCGAACTCCTCGATCAACCGCTCTATCGTCTGACTGTATTTCGGCATGTTATTCCTGGAGCATTTTACCGCCGATTCCCGCCGCCCGCCATCCCCGATCCGGCACAATCGGAGACGAGTCGCCGAAGTCGGCAACAGTCAGGTCTTGAATAGGAACGCCAAATCGGTCAAAATCCGGGAATCCTATCCGGAACAGGAAGATTTGACTGCAATGGTCCCAAGGCCCAAAATCCTGATAATCGGCGACTCGATCTCGCTGGGCTACGCGCCGCACGTGGCGGACATGCTGGCCGGCGAATTTGACGTGGTCCACAACGAGGGCAACGCCGGCGACAGCGGCCAGCTTTTGGCTGCCCTGGACGGTTATCTCGCCGCCGCGAGCGCAGTCGTCGTGCATTTCAACTGCGGGCTGCACGACATCAAGCGTCTCAAGGCCGGCGCGGACCAGTGCAACATTCCGCTGCCGGACTACAAGGCCAATCTCGCGCGGATAGTACAGCGTCTGGACCGGATCGGGATGCGGCTGATCTGGGCGGCCAGCACGCCGGTGATCGATTCCCGGCATGCCGCCAGAAAAGATTTTTCATTTCACAGGCGTCAGAGCGACGTCGAGGCATATAATGGCGCGGCCATGGAAATAATCAGGCCGGCCGGCATAAAAATAAACGATCTTCACGAAAGAACAGTCGCCGGCGGGACCGAAAAACTTATAGGCCCCGACGGGGTTCATCTGACGGACGAAGGATATCGGTTACTGGCCGCCGCGGTCGCCCACGCGATCCGGCAGTTGCCCGGGAGGTAACATACATTGTCCAGGTTTGCCATATTATTTGCGTTGCTGGCCGCCGCAACCGCCGCTGCGGCCCAGAGCCCCGCCCGGCCGCCGGTCGACGACTCGCCTACCATTGCGTCCAAATATCTGGCCGGGGCCGTCAACGATTCGGCCAAGGTGGAGGAAACCCTCATCGCACTCAAGGCCCTGCAGGACAAGGACCTCATGCCGCTTTGGATAGCCCTGACGCGCAGCGGCAACCGCAATCTCAGGATGTTGGGCGTGATAACGGCAGGCCAGACGCCGACTCCTGAATGCGGGCCGGTTCTGTGGGAGCGCGTCAAGTCGGAGACCGAGAGGACCATCCGGGCCGAGGCCCTCGTCCAGATGATCAACGGCAAGCTCATCTCCAACCAGCAGCTCGTCGAGGCGCTGCAGATCGACGACAACAACATAAAGTGCATCGCCGCCAAGGCGCTGGTGCTGGCCGGGCAGGGCCAGACCGCCGAACCCATCCTGCGAAAACTGGCCGACCTGCCGATACCCACGGCCATCGACAGGACCAATGAAGATGACAACAAGGTGGTCTCGTGCATGGCAAGGATGACCCTGTTCGGCATGGGCGACAAGGACCAGATCGGCAAGCTGCGGGACATCCTGCTGAATCCCAGCACCAAGCCGGAAATCCTGACGCTGATTCTCGACCAGATCAGCGAGCAGAAAATAACCGGAGCGGCCCAGGTGGCCGATTACATCGCCCGGGGCGAGTTCCCCGACTGGCTGCGGGTGAAGGCCTACATAACCTACTCGCAGGTCGGCTCCAGCCCGGCCCAGACACTCCTCCAGGCGATGCAGGCTTCACAATTGGTGAGGTTCAGGGTGTCGCTGCTGGAGACGCTGTCGAACATGCCCGACGCGAAGCCTCAAATGGAGGAGCTGGCCAAAGATAAAGATCAGATCATACAGTTGTTGGCCCGGTTCGATCTGTCCCGGCCCGCGGGCGGCAAGGCCGCGGCCGACGCCGCATGGGAGGCGTTGTCGCTCGGACACCTTATTGTGATTGACTATGTCCTGGACAAGATCGAAAAGGACGTGACCCAACTCGGCGCCAAGGCCGACTACTACACGCCGACTCTCCTTAAATATGTCAATTCGATCGCGCCGACCACCGAGATGACGAAAGAACACATTCGGGTCGCCAACGCCACGACCATATTGGCCAATCTCGGCACGCCGGCGGCGCTGGCGGGCCTCAAGAAAAACCTTTCGGAAAACATATCCACGAAGGTCCGGGCCGTGAGCGCCGGCATAATCCACGCCCAAAATCCGGCTGTCTGCGACATTATCAGGCCGCTTCTGGCCAGCCCGCATGAAGGCCTGGCGGTGGACGCCGCTCTGGCTCTGGGCAAATATGGCGACAAGGCCATCGAGGATGTTTTCCATCCCATATTGATCCGCCCGCACAGATATCGCCCGGAACAGGTCGCGGCGGCAAGCTGGTATATAATCAAGGCATACAAGCAGCAGGAACAGGCCCTCAAGGCCGTCATCCAGCAGATTAAATAGCAGGGAGAATTCCTGAACAGGATTTGCCGCTCCGGTAAAAGATTAATTTCTTTCGGCCAGTTGAGAAGTGGCGTGGATTCGCTTGTCCATGAGCATAATGGTTATCCGTGTTGCTCGCCGCAGGCTTCCCGTCCGCGATATTCCCATTCGTGCAGGAGTTGTCCGCACAGTTTCGGAGAAGCCGGACGTCCGTACCACAAAATTCCTGTAATTGGTTGCGATTGGTGCAAATCCGGCCTTGTCCTGGCCGAAGATGCCGCAGTATAATCGCACGCCTGAACCGGCATTTGCACATCGGACTGAAAGGATAAATCCATGAAGAAGTTCGTCGCGATCTTCCACGCGAACCTGAATTACGCGTATCTGATCCCGCAGAACTACGAGCGGGTGATCCGGGCGTCGTACGAGGTCATCCTCGACACGTTCATGAAGAAGCATCCGAACAGCCGCTTCATCTTCGAGGCGTCCGGCTACACGATCGACCAGATGGCCGCCATCACGCCCGACGTGCTTGCAAAGCTTAAGGCCGCGGTAAAGTCGGGCCAGTGCGAGTTCATGGGCGCCCCCTACTCCCATCCGCTGATGGCCAACATACCGGAAGAGGACGGACGCTGGTCCTGCGAGTTCGCCATGCGAAGCTGCGAGAAGCATCTGGGCTTCCGCCCCGAGAGCTTCTGGAACCCCGAGTGCACCTGGATGCAATACGTGCCGCGGGCCTTCCGGGCCGCAGGGGTCAAGTATCTCACGCTGGACTTCGAGTCGTACATGATATGCAACGACAAGAACTACGGCTGGGTGGAGCGGAATCGCTCGACGGACATCGGCTGGGGCGGCCACCTGCCCTGGTACGACCTGGACCCCGACTGCAAGTTCCTGCACAGGCCCTTCCGCGACATCGTGCCGGGCCTGCACGGAATATGCCGCAGCGACAGGCTCATCGGCAAGTGCCTGGGCTATCTGCGGGGCAACAATGTTACGCTCGACGCCCTGATGGAAAACATCATCTACTGGTCCGGCACCAAGGACGAAGGCTCAACCGTTGTGATGGCTGACGACGCCGAATATTGCGGCACGACCGGATATTATTACGTCAAGCACTACAACGACTACTCGCGGAGTTTCGACATCGACCCGGAGGCCCCGCGCCTGCTGGACGAGTTCATCGCGGAGCTTTCAAAGGCCGGCCAGATGATAACCTTTAAGGAGGCCTGCGAGGAAAAGGCGGTCGAAGAGCCGTTCTTCGTCGAGGACCGCTTCGCGTGGCACCGCACGTACGCGTCGGTCTGGGGCAACACGCCCGAGGCCAAGCGGTACGACCCGCTGGTTTCGGAACTCCGCCGCGAATACAAGGAGCAGGTCCAGCCGATCGCCGAGGCGGATCCCCGGTTCAAGGATATGGTCGGGAAATTCTGGTTCCACCTGACCAACAGCGCCAATTCGGACGGCCGCTGGCCTCCTCCTCCGTCGGTTACCTGCAAGTTCAACCGCGACTGGGTCGAGGCCGAGATCGAGTCCACGCGTAAGGTGCTGGCCGAACTCAAACAGAAGGTTGCAGGCCTGCCCATGCCGCCTCCGCCAAAGCCCAAAATGGAAGCGGGCGACGGCGTCTACGGCTATTACTTCACCGACAAGGACGTCCAGGATGTCCGCTCGCTGAGCCATTACGAACTGCAGCACGACATCTACGAGGCCCACAAGATGGTCGACAGCAAAAGGCCCCAAGTCCAGAAGGACGGCATACGGTTTCTCAAAAAGGTCTTCGACGAGCTTGACCGGCGGGACATGAAGGGGATTCGCCCGCCCAAGATCAGGCCGGAAGAAGACGAACCAAAATATCGCCTGGCGCACCGCGCCAAGGCCGCCAAAGCAAAGCCCAGACCTGCCAAGGCCAAACCGGCTAAAAAGAGCGCCGCCGATAAATCCGCAAAGTCGAAAAGGAAATAGCCGGCGAAAATCCGCACACATAATTGATCGCGATGTGGCAAATGAATGAATCAGCATCTATGGCCGCATCAGGTTTGCAGCATGGTGGAATGTTCTTTCCGCAGCCACGCTTCCACTTTGGCGAGAAGGGCCTTGGCTATCTTTATCATTTCTCCGGCCTCTTGGTCTGATACGGTACCCGCCCGCTCATAGTCGCTGACATTCCGTTTCTTGCGGCATTTGTCCAGTTTGGAAATAAGATCGCCATCTGCGCCTATTGTATATGCAAGGGATTGAAAGGCCCGGTGATGATGCGATTCACCCCTGGATACGCGGTATCCGGCTGCGGCGAGCGCAGCCAGCGAGCTCTGGAGTGCCGCATTATACGCGTGGGCAAAGCAGGCATCCACGCTGATGCCTTTGACTTGGGCGTCGGCCAGATCGCGGTTGGCTACCGACAGAAGACCTTTGATCTCTTGCGGGCTGCTCTTATGCGCGAGCAGCCAACTACTTTTCAGCCAGTCCTGCAAGGTCATTTTCATCTCCAATCAGAAAAATTTTAGGCTCGTTGAGCACCGAGGTCAGAAAGTGGTGTCTGGCCGCCAACCTGGCCTTGAATTCGGCGGGCGGGTATACGGTCGGATTTACTTCGCGGCCGATCTTTTCTTCGGCGGGCCGCAAGGCCTTGACAACATCGCCAAAGGTCGTCTTGCCGATAACCATCACGTCCACATCGCTCCGGGCCTTCTCCTCGCCGCGGGCCATGGAACCGTAGATAAAGGCCGCGATAATGCGACCGGAAAGATCGGACAAGGCATCGCGGAGCGTTTCAGCCGCTCCTGCCGTCTTGACCATGAGAATTTTCAGTTCCTGAAAAATGGGACACTCGGGATTGGCCTGGTAATACACATGTTTGAAGCGAACGGAACGGGAAATGACGCCGGCCTCAGTCAGCCGGCCGACTTCGCGCTGAATCGCGCCCTGTCCGGCGCAGGCGGCACGGACTATCTGGCGCAGGTAAAACGCCTCATCCACGTGGCTGTAGAGCAGCGACAGAACGGCCCGTCTGGCCTTTCCGAACAGGCTCTCTGACAGCGATCTGCCTTTTACTGTACCCATTTAGGGTGCAATTGTACCCTTTTAGGGTACGCCAGTCAAGTTGTTTCTTCATACTCCGCATTGCTCGCCTGTTTTGACAGTATGCTCATTTTTCATCCTTGACTTCCGGCTATCTGCGCGGCTGATTTTCGCGCCAAACCATTTGATCCCCATTGGCGGTTGTTATTTCACCGTCAGTCTTACAAGCTGTCTGTCCCAGGATGATTCGCCGAAAACCGTAACGGAGAGCTGGTACGCGCCTGGCGGGAGGGCTTCCGGGGACGCGAACTTGCCCGAAGCGACATAGTCGAAGCCGGTGAGCTTTACTTCTTTGCCCGGCCCGATCGAGACGCCTCGCAACTGGTACGTGATCGATTCCTCGACCTTGCCGTTGATGATCGGCTTGAAGACAACTTCCGTCTGCTTGAGCTTGCCCAGCCTGTTCTCATCCATAGCGTACTTGAAAAAGGGATTTCCGCCGCACGGCTCTACGTCCCATATCTGGTCCTTGTCGATTTTTCTGCCGGCGCGGGTCTGCCTGCCGTCGAGAAAAACGGTGATGTGCCAGCCGTCGTTGTCCGGTTTGGGGGCCAGCGCGGTTGCCGGCTGGCTCTGCGGGATTTTTTTGCCGGTGAAAAAATCCTTGATGGCCGTGCAGCCGGCCGTAGCGGCCAGCAGCGCACAGGCCAGAACGACAAATGTGATTCTCATCGGGCAATCCTCTCTATGCCGGCCTGACCGGGCCGTGTCGCCTCGCAGCCCGTCCGGGCCGGCCGCCGGGGATGTATGATTGCCTCCGTCCGCCGACCTTGCAAGAGAAAAGTCCTCCCGGCCGGCAATCCGCTCAGTTATGGGGGGCTTGTGGTGCGGGCCTAATGTCGCAATTTCCATCGCAATAGTTGATAGACAAATTGCGAGCCGCACGAATTCCTGTTGCACGCTCAAGCATGGCTGGTCTTTGGGGGCGGGAATCCTATAATATCACGCTTCACGTTAGAGCCTATCCGGATAGGCTCTTAACACGAAAGGTCAGTATGCGATACAGCCAGACGTTGATACCGACGGTCAAGGAAGTTCCCGCCGAGGCGGAGATACCTTCGCACCAGTTGATGATCCGTGCGGGCTTCATCCGCAAGGTGGCCAGCGGGACGTATACGTACCTGCCGCTGGGCAACAGGAGCCTACTTAAGATCATCGCCATCGTGCGCGAAGAGATGAACCGCGCCGGGGCGCAGGAGATTCTCATGCCTGTCCTCCAGCCGATGGAGCTTTGGGAGGCGACCGGCCGGCGGGAAGATTACGGTGAAACACTGGCATGGTTCGAGGACCGCCACGGCCGGGAAAACGTGCTTGCGCCGACGGCTGAGGAGGTCGTAACCTCGCTGGTGGCGGCCGAGATAAACAGCTATCGCCAGCTTCCGGTCAATCTCTACCAGATCAACACCAAGGTCCGCGACGAGTTCCGCCCGCGGTTCGGCGTGCTGCGGTCGCGCGAGTTCATCATGAAGGACGCCTACAGCTTCCACGCGAACGTCGACGACCTGGAGAAGACCTACCGTGCAATGTACGACGCGTACTGCCGGATCTTCAGCCGGTGCGGCCTCAAGTACGTCGCCGTGGAGGCGGACAGCGGGCCGATAGGCGGCTCGGCCAGCCACGAGTTTATGGTTCCCTGCTCGGCCGGCGAAGATGTGATCGTCCACGCCGAGGATTTTTCCTACGCGGCCAATCTGGAAAAGGCCGAGATTGACGCGCCCGCCGCCTCGCCGCAACTGGCTGCCGCGCGGCAAGCGGCGCCAGCCATGGAGGAAGTTCACACGCCCGGCGTGGGAAGCATCGAGGCCGTCTGCAATTTCCTGAAGAACCGACCGGCAGATATGATAAAGACCCTGGTTTACACCAGCGGCAAGGATGTGATCGTCGCCCTGCTCCGCGGCGATCACGAGGCCAACGAGAACAAGCTTCGCCGGGCGTGCGACGGTGCGGCCCTGGAAATGGCCCCGCCGGAGGTCATCAAGAATGTTACATCTGCGGCGGTGGGTTTCGCCGGACCGCAGGGCCTGGCCGGAAAAATCACCCGGCTGATCGTCGACAATTCCGTCGCGGCGATGACAAGCGGCGTAACGGGCGCGAACAAGACCGATTACCATGTCCGCAACGTCGTGCCGGGCAGGGATTTTCCGCTCAGCGGCGCCAACGTCGTCGTCGCCGACATCCGCAACGCCGTCGATGGCGACACTCGCGGCGGCAAGGCCCTGAAATTCTCGCGCGGCATCGAAGTCGGCCATGTCTTCAAACTTGGCACAAAGTACTCCCAAAAACTCTCGGCCAACTTTCTCGACGAGCAGGGGCAAAAGCAGCCGTGCATCATGGGGTGCTACGGCATCGGCATAAACCGCATACTGGCCTCGGCCATCGAAATGGGGCACGACGACAACGGCTGCGTGCTGCCGATCGCCATCGCACCGTTCGAGGTGCTCGTCGTGCCGATCAACATTTCCAACCCGGAAGTGATGGGTGCGGCCGAGCGGATTTACAAAGACCTCCAGGCCGGCGGGGCCGACGTCCTGCTGGACGACCGCGACGCCCGCCCGGGCGTAAAATTCAAGGATGCCGACCTGCTTGGCATTCCGCTGCGGATTGTCGTCGGCGAAAAGAGCCTCAAGGAAGGCAAGGTCGAGCTCAAGGCCCGCACCGAGGCCAAGCCTACGCTGGTCGATCTGGGCGCCGCCGTCGCCCGAACGCTCGATCTCGCGGCGCAGTTGAAGTCGCAGCTTTCCGGCGAAAGCCGGTAGCAGGCCGTTGAAAAAGGCCTGTCTTTCGTGGCACGGGCGTCCTCGCCCGTGTGTTCCACGACCGTCCCGGTCGTGGCAGTTGTTATTTTTTCGGGCATTCCAGGGGCGAGACGCCCCTGGGACACACGGCCGGGCCGGCCGTGCCACGAAAGACGGGGCTTTTTCAACGGGGCTGCCAGGGTGAAACGAGTACGCCGCCAGGCGGACGAACGAAACCCTGGGATAGTCGCCAATCGATAAATTTCAAGATTATCGTTCGCGCCACGGCAGATAATCCTGAATCCCGGAACGCCCCGGCCAATGATTCTTGATAATCCCACGTGCAACGAGTTGCACGCCCTACGGTTTGGTTGTCTATTTTGTGGACGGTGCAGTAACTGGAATCGAATCGGGAGATGTTGTCGTTCTCAATGTTTTGTTGTAGGCGGTGATGGCACGGTCGGCAAGGTCATCGGAGACGTCGCCGACTGTTGTTGGTTGTCCATCCGGCCGGGAGCGAATCCCTTTCATCAATAACTCGAAATATTCACGAGCGGCAGAGTAACAGCCTCCTTCGCGCCAAACCATGAGCAACTGGCGGGCCGTCTTCGCGCGAGATGCGACATCAAAATTGCCTAAATCCCAATATTTCTCCAGTTCGGCGATCTGACCGAAGGCCCCATGGTATATAAAATGCGGAGATTGGCGGAAGCCAAATCCGAAGACATTTACTTTTACCCATTTTTCATTGGTTGGCTGGTCGCCGCCCTGACTCGTCGCGTGAGACAAGACTGTCTCGCTGACATCCTGGCGAGTCTGAAAGTAGAGCACATGGTGAGTAAAGCGGGCTTTGCCCGAATACAAGTCCAGTTCCTGTTCCTCGTTGTACAGTCGCGACCATGGATTGATGAAAGAAACAATGACGCAATAGATGACGGCGCAAAGCAGAATCAGTGCAAACACAATGAAGGGTCGGCGGTGCCTGCGAAACCACGATGTGCCACCGTTCGCCATCTATTTCCCACTCCTTGCCGTTTGGGCAGTTTATTCAGCCGCGGGCAGTGGGCCGGCCAGCTCCTCAAACTCGGTGATGATCATTTTGTCGCCCGAGCAGATCTGGTCCTTGAGCATGCGGATTTCCGGCAGCTTTTCGGTCATCCAGCGCTGGGCGATGAGCTTCTTGCGCTCGCCGATGGGGCACGTCGCAGTCCCGTGGTCGCAGAAGATGGCGCCGACAACCAGGTAAATCGCGATATCGACCAGTTTGCGGGCGTACAGGTCGCGGTAGTCGGTGCCGGCCTGGGCCTTGATGAACGCGACGGCCTCTTCCATCAGGGCCATGCCGGCGCGGATCTGCTCGATGATCGGGTGGATGTTCTCGGGCCACTTGTCGAGCTTCGTGGGTTTTTCGAGCAGTTCCGTCAGCACGGTTGCCGCCATGCCGCTGGCCACGCCGGCCACCGCGGCGACGACCTGGAGCTGCGACGTGCCCTCGTAGATCGTCGTGATGCGGCTGTCGCGGAGGTGCCGCTCGACGGCATAGTCCTTCATATATCCGCTGCCGCCCAGCACGGCCATTGAACTGTTGGAGACCCGCATCGACATCTCGCTGGCGTAATACTTGCTCATCGGGGTGAGCATCTTGTTGAACCTGCCGAACTTTCGGGCGATCTCGCGGACGGCCTTCTTCTCGGCCGGGTCGGTTATGTTGCCGAACTCCTGCCTGCGAAGGGCCGAGTTCTCGATGTCCACGCAGAACGTGGCGTGATAGGTCAGCGCACGGGCGGCCTGGAGGTCGATGCTCATGTTGACCAGCAGCTCGCGGACCGCCGGGAAGTTCTCGATGGCCGTCTCGAACTGCTTGCGGCTGTGGGCGTAGTCGCGGGCGACGCGGTACGCCGCCTCGCCGATGCCGATACCCTGAGCCGCGATGCCGATCCTCGCGCCGTTCATCAGGCTCATCACGTAGGTAATCAGCCCGCGCTGGCGCTCGCCGATCAGCAGGGCCGGGGCGTCGGCGAAGAAAATTTCGCACGTCGGGCTGCCGTGGATGCCCAGCTTGTTTTCCAGCCGGCGAATCCTGACCTTCGGCCCTCGTTCGACCAGCAGGAGGCTCAGGCCGCGCCCGTCGGTAACATCCGGCTCGGTGCGGGCCAGCACCAGCAGCACCTCGCCGCAGCCGTTGGTGATGAACCGCTTGACGCCGTGCACGAACCAGTTGCCGCTCTCATCCTGATATGCGCGGGTCTTTACGGCCTGAAGGTCGCTGCCGGCGTCCGGCTCGGTGAGGACCATCGCGCCGGTCCACTTTCCGCAGGCCATCGGCGGCAGGTACTGCTTCTTGATGTCCTCGGAGGCGAATGCGTTGATCGTCTCGGCGATGCCCTGCAGGCCGTAAACGTTCATCAGGGCGGCGTCGGCCCGGCTGATCATGTCGTTGCTCATCGTGTAGATGAGCTGCGGGCAGTTGATGCCGCCGAAGCGGTACGGCAGCGTGAAGCCCATCATGTCGGCCTGGCCCAACCGCTTGATGGCGTTGGCGATGCCGGGGGCGTAGGTTACGCTGCCGTCGGCGTTGAGCGTGTTGCCGGTCTCGTCGGTGTGTGCGGCCGTCGGGGCCACCATGTCGCCGGCGATCTCGCCGACCGTCGCCAGAATCCGCCCGTAATTGTCGATCGCATCCGCCGCGTCGGCCGGAGCGAAGTCGAATTCCTTGTGGAATTTGTATCCTTCCTCGACCAGCCCGGCTACCCGCGCCACGTCGAAGTGCCTGAACAAAAACTGAATGTCCTCGTTGTCCTTGTAAAAGTTAGCCATTTTTCTTTTCCTCTAGTCCTTGCAAGGCTGCATTGTTATCTGGTTCCTGCTTCTTTTGCGACAAGATGCCTGTGTCCCTGATAAAGAAATTAAAGCAAGCCGCAACGACAAGCGTAAGAAAGAGACAGGCTATCGGATACATCAGATATAAAACAAACAAAAGCAAAACAGATGAAATAGCGGCGCCAACATAAGGTGCAATAAGATAAATGGCGCCAGCGACAATAGACCCGAATATATTCAATCCCTTAAAATTCCGGATTAGTTTGGCGGTTATCCAGATTGCTGGAAGTCCGCCTGCCAACGGCCCTAAAAACAACCCTTCAAACAAGCCGCAAACATCGTCTCTGGATGGATAATAGAAGAAAGTTCTAACTGCCATGTAAACCACACAAACGCCAATGACTGAGCCGATAGTCCCGAAAATCAATTGATACACAAGGCATTGTCCGACCTTGCGGTTTGCCAAGGCCTGGAATCGGAATTTCCGCCAATTTGTTACCATAGCCGGGATCAAGCGATTTGTACCCTCGCAAACTCCGATTTAGTCATCTTAAAGATTGAGTATGATTTATGAATCGCATACTGTCCAAGCCCGGAGGGCTGGTAGAGAGTAGCCGGAGGCGTGAGCCTCCGGTATCGATCTCGCAAGAAGATCAGCCCCGGCGGGGCGGCACATTGACCTGTATCATTTTCTATCATCAACAATAATCTCGCATTTTTGAGTATTGCAGGTTTGCAAAATTTATTGTGTCGGCCCTTCGGGGCTCGATTTTCCTTCGACTCTTTCCGGGGGTTTACACCCCCGGCTACTCTCTGCCGACCCTTCGGGTCTCTTCTGACGCGGCTACAACATGGTCCGCTTATCGAAATTTACTTCACTCCCGCACCGGCGCGGATGGTCTTGATGAGTTTGGGGACGACTATGTTCAGGTCGCCGACGATTCCGTAGTGCGCGATGGAGAGGATCGGGGCCTCGCGGTCGTTGTTGATGGCGAGTATCTTTGCCGATTCCTGCATGCCGGCGCGGTGCTGGACGGCCCCGCTGAGTCCGACGGCGATGTAGAGCGCCGGGCGGACCGTCGTACCGGTCTGGCCGATCTGGTGATCGTGATCTACAAAGCCCAGGTCCACGGCCGCCCGCGACCCGCCGACCGCCCCGCCCAGCAGGTTGGCAAGGTCGAAGAGCATCCGGAAGCCGTCCTTGCTGCCGACGCCCGCCCCGCCGGCCACGATGATCCGGGCCGCCTTGAGGTTCACCTTTTTGGGCCTGCGATGCGACTCGACCAGCTCCACCGGCAGCTCGAATTTTTCCAGCCCGCTTGCGACGGCGACGATCTTGCCCTTGCGATTGGCGTCGGCCTGGCTCATCGCCATGACGCCCTCGCGGACGGTGGCCATCTGAGGCCAGCGGTGCGGGTTGACGATCGTCGCGATGATGTTGCCGCCGAAGGCCGGCCGAATCTGGAGCAGCAGGTTCTTGTGGTTTTCCTTGGTGGCCGGGTCGGCGTGGTCCCCGATCTGGAGGTCGGTGCAGTCGGCCGTCAGGCCGCATTTCATGGCGCTGGCGATTGTGGGCGCCAGGTCGCGCCCTATCGGCGTCGCGCCGTAGAGGCATATCTGCGGCTTGTGCTTCCTGATCAGATCGCAGACGACCTTCATGTAGCTGGCCGTCTGGTAATGGGCGAGTTTGTCGTCGTCGACGACGTATACCTTGTCGGCCCCGTGAGCCGAAAGTTTTTCTGCAATCGCCGCGACGCCCTTGCCCAGCAGCACCGCCGCCACGTGCACGTTGAGCTTGCCGGCCAGTTCACGGGCCTTGGTCAAAAGCTCCAGAGGCACGTCCGAGAGTTTGCCTTCTTCCTGCTCGGCAAAAACCCACACCTCGCCTTGCCTGTTTACCTCTATCATTTTTATTATCCTATCGTATGATCTTCAATGAGTTCGCCGACCAGTTTGTTCACGCCGTCGTCGCTGGCTGGGAATTCCTTGTACTGGCCGCCCTTGAGGACTATCGACTGGATGCGGTGCACCTTTGTCGGGCTGCCGGACATGCCGCACCATGCGAGGTCCGCGCCGATGTCTTCCAGGTTCCACTGCTGGATGAGCAGGCCTTTTTCGGCGAGTTGGCCGCACGCCTTCTGGCACTCGGCCTCCTTGACGTCGGCGGCATAGTCCATCGGCAGCTTCTCGTCGATTTTCTTCATCAGTTCGGATTTTACGGCCGCCTTCTTGTATTTCATGATCCGCTTAGCCGCCCGCGGCCGCGGGGTGTTCGCGCTGTCCATCACGGTCAGCAAGACCGGCAGGCGGGCCTTGACAACCTCCCAGCCGTTGCCGATGTTGCGTTTGACCTTTATCACGGCCTTGTCCATGGCGACGATCTCTTCGAGATAGGTTATCAGCGTGAAGCCCAGTTTTTCGGCAAGCTGCGGGCCGACCTGTGCGGTGTCGCCGTCGATGGCCTGTCGGCCGCACAGCACGATGTCTGGCTTGAGCTTCTTTACCGCGCAGGCCAGGATATAGCTGGTCGCCAGCGTGTCGGATGCCGCGGCCCGGCGGTCGGTTATCAGATAGACGTGGTCGGCCCCGCGATAAAGCGACTCGCGGAGTATCTCCGAGGCCGTCGGCGGGCCCATGGTCAGCACGTGCACCGTCCCGCCGAAGCGGTCTCGCAGCTCAAGGGCCGCCTCGACGGCGTTGAGGTCCTCGGGGTTGAACACCGCCGGCAGGGCCGATCGGTTGACCGTGCCGTCATCCTTCATCGCCTGGCCGGTGATGTTCTTGGTGTCGGGCACCTGCTTGGCGCATACCACTATGTTCATCTTCGCCTGCTGGCTCATGCATGTCTCCGCAAGACAACGGTTTATAGGCAAGGTTTTGCTTGCCAAACTGTCTGATCATGTGCGCCACGGCCTGCTTGCGAGCCGTGTTACTTCTTTCGGTTGCACAGTTTGCAAGCAAACTGCGGCACCCGCGAAAGCGGGGGATATTACGCCACTGTCCTGCCAGCGTCAAGGCGATTTGCCGCTGATGCAGACTGGACGATTGCCTGCCGGACGCCCGCAGGATAAAATTGACGGATATGATCGCGGATTTGTCGTCCATTATCGCGGCCTTCCAGACCTGGACATCGCACGCGATTGGCATGCTCGCCCAGTCTGCCGCCGCCATGTCCGCGGCGGACAATCCGCCGGATCCGGTCTTCAGCGCGAACGGCCTGGCACAGTTCGGCGAGGCCTGCGTGAGCATCTTCGCGATCGTAAACCCGATCGGCAATCTTCCGGTTTTTCTGGGGCTTACCGAGAATATTCCGATGTCGAACAGGCGCCGGCTGCTGAGGCTGGCGAGCCTTGTGGCCCTGGCGGTCCTGTGTGTAATGGCCGTCTGCGGCAAATTCCTGCTCCAGGACGTTTTTCACATCGGGATCGAGGAGTTCATGTTCGGCGGCGGGGTGCTGCTTATAGTCGTGGGGGTAAAGAACGTCCTGGCCGACGAGACGCGATATTCCAGGCTTGCCAAAAAGCCGTCCGAAATCAATCCGGCTGAGGTAAACGATCAATCAATCCGCCTGGCTGTAACGCCGATGGCCTGCCCGCTGCTTGTTGGCCCCGGAGCCATGGTTACGGTCATGCTGATCGTCAGCAAATACGGGGCCGCATATGGAAACATTCTTTTCGGCGCTATTTACGGCGTTGCGGCATGTGCGGCGACGTTTGCCGTGGTCATGCTCATCCTCAACTATGCCGACGTGCTTTTCCGCATCATGGGGCCGATCGGATCGCTTATAATCGGCCGGCTGATGCAGATTTTCATAGTGGCCATCGGCGTGCATTTTGCTTTCAAGGCGCTGACAATGGCGTTTCCCGCTTTTGCCAGAGCCGGCGGCTGACTGGCCCGGGTCTGCGGCTGACAGTTGCATTTTAGCAATTCCGGCGATAGTTTTACTTAGAGCCTATCCGAATAACTACGATGAGCTGCCATTGTAGTTATCCGGATAGGCTCTTATAGACTGCGCGGCCGATTCGCCGGCCGGCGCCACAGGAGCAACATCATGGATCAGATCGGCGTGTTGTTCGACATGCAATCGCTCGGGCCGACGCCGGCGCTTCGCGCCCAGGCGGCTCAGAAGGCCTGGAAGATTTTCCTGAGCCACTGCAAGGGCGATTCGCTTGCCGCGACCACGCTGTACGGCGGCGAGATAGATCCGCCCGGCGGCGCACCGGGCAAGTATTTTTGCATAGCCGTCTATTCCGACGATCCCGAACAGCTCAAATATGTGGTTGAGAAGATGACCAACGCACCCGAAGGGGGCCTGCTGCCGCCGGCCGGCAGATTCATGGATGGGCCGATTACCGACGATCATGAGGGGCCGCACGCCTTGGCCAGGCTCGGCGAAGTCGACCTTGGCGGCAGGCTGGTCGCCGAGACGTGGAAACATTTCGACGAACAGGTCTGCAAGGAAACCGGCTGGGAATACGCCCCGGCGTCGGTGGACAACGTCATCCAGCAGTATCTGCTCAAGGGTCCCACGCCGGCGCATCGCGTCCAGGCAGCCAGGCTGATCGGCAAATATGGCTCGGGCAAATGCGCCGAGGCGTTGAGAAAGCATCTTGCGGCCGAGAAGGATCCTTCGGTCCGCAAGGCCTGCCAGGAAGCCATCGAGAAACTCCAGGAGGCCGACGAGGAGGCCGGTTCCGCGGCCGAGACCGACCCGATGGAAGAAGTCTTCAAGCCGATGATGATAAAATTCAACTGCCCCAAATGCCGGAAGGAGTACCAGGTGGAGGCGAAGTACGCCGGCAGGAGCAGCAAGTGCAAGAACTGCGGAGAAGCGTTCACGATTCCGTCGGCCGCTCCGGCCGCCAGGGTCCCGGCGGTAAACACCGACGCCGACAATGTTCCGGCCGCCATGTTTCGCGGAAACGCCCGCCACACGGGCCAGTACGACACCACGGGGCGCGATCGCCCGCCGCAGGTGCGGTGGAAATTCCAGGCGGGCGGGCCGGTCAACTCTTCGCCGGTGGCGTTTGACGGGATGATCTATGTCGGCTGCGAGGACGGCAACCTGTACGCGGTGGACGCCGCGACAGGCCAGGCCAAATGGCAGTTCGAGATCGGCACGCCGGTTTCCAGCAGTCCGGCCGTCGCGGGCGGCGCGGCGTTCGTCGGCGGCAAAAACGGGACGCTGTACGCTGTGGAAATAGATTCGGGGCTGCTCAGGTGGGAATTTAAGGCCGGCGGGGCGGTTCATTCGCCCGTGTTTGTTTGCGAGACGGTCATCGCCGGCAGCAGCGACGGCAACATATACGCGATCGACGCCGCCAACGGCAAACTGAAATGGCGGCATGCGACCGAATTTCCCGTCGCCGGTTCGCCGGCGGTTTCAATCGGAATGGTTTTTTACTGCAACGCCGGCGGGATGATCGGGGCGGTCGACTTTGCCACGGGCAAGGCGGCGTGGTATATCGGGGTCAGCGGCAGGCTCTCGACTTCGCCGGCGGTGGCGTACGATCTGGCGTTTTTCACGGCCGAGGACGGCACCGTGTACGCCCTGGACCCCAACAGCGGCTCGGAGATATGGCGGTTCAAGATCGAGGGGCACATACAATCGTCGCCGGCGGCCTCGCAGAAGATGCTCTTTTTCGGCGGGCTCGACGGCAAATTCTACGCATTGGACGCCAAGAGCGGCGCCCTGGTCTGGAAGTGCGAAGAGGGCGGGCCCTACACTTCGTCGGCGAGCGTTGTGGACGACACCGTTTATGTCGGCGGAGGCGACGGAAACTTTCTGGCCCTTGACATAGAGACCGGCAAGGCGCTCTGGCGGGTTCCGGCGGGCGGGCCGGTGATGTCCAGCCCGTGCGTGGACGACGGCGTGGTATATGCCGGCGGACCGGATGGAAACCTCTATGCCCTTGGAGACCCCCTGGCGGACGCCTCGAAGGCCAAGGAAGATCATCTGCCGATGGAAGAATCCACAGGCCCCAGCAAGATCGCGCCTTCCAGGGCCGCCCAGACGAAGATAAAGCAGGCGTCTTCGCTGCCCCAATCGGCCGACAAATCGGGCGAATCCGGCGGGCCGCTGTCATTGTCCGACGGCGGGGAAGAGGAACAGGCCGGAGGCGGCGAAGAAATCGACGTGCCGTGCATGATCTGCTCCAAGAGCAACAAGATCACGCCGGACAAGGTCGGGCAGATCATCAAATGCGGACATTGCGGCGGAAAATTCAAGGTCCGTCCGCCGGGCAAGAAAAAAACCGGACCTTGATCCGCAGACAGGCCGTTACCGGCTGGCGGACGTCGCGCCGGCTGGCGGCCAGGTTTTTTCTGTAACCCGGCCGGCCACGAAACAGGATCGGGTCGCCGCGCCGTGCGAATCGCCGTCGCCGAACGTCATGTTGGGAGTCATTTCGACCTGATAAAGTTTGCGGCTGTATGCGTTATGACGGCAAACGGGGAAAATTAACAGATTTTGTTGAGTGGCCGGTATAATCTCCGCATGAGTTCAGATTCTGGAAATCCGGGTGAATCAAAATCGGCGGGCGGAACGGCCAGCCCGCAGATTGTGTTGACGCACCAGTCGCGGCGCTTGCGGCGGGTCAGGTTGATTCTGATCTGCCTTGTCGCGGCGGCGGCCGCTGTCGGAGGGTATTACCTTGCCATGCGGTTCGCGCTGACGAATTTTCACGCCGTTGTGCCGGGACAGGTCTATCGTTCGGCCCAGCCGTCGCCGGGGCAGATCGAACAGTGGTGCGGCCGCTATGGTTTGAAGACCGTCGTGAACCTCCGCGCCGACGCTGCAAAGACCGGCCTGGACGAGGAACGCTCCGCCGCCGGGCGGGCGGGGGCGCAGGTGGTAAATATCCGGCTGTCGGATCGCCGGCTGCCGGAAAAGGCCGAACTGCTGCAACTTATTGACGTGCTGGAAAACGCACCGCGCCCGATCCTGCTGCACTGCAAGGCGGGGGCGGACCGGTCCGGCGTGGCGGCGGTTCTGGCTGCGATGGCCGTCGGCGGCAGAGACTACCAATCGGCCAGGGCCGAACTTTCAATCGCATACCTGCACGTCGATTGGCGGGCAAGTTCCATCGGCGGACTGCTCGACCTCTTTGAAGATTACTGCCGGGAAAATGCCATCCCCGCCCCCGGCTGGCCCGAATTCAGAAAATGGGCCGCGGATATCTACCGCCCGCCCGATACCGCACCGGCTGAATGAATGGTTGTTGCGTTTGTCATGCGAAGCTGTAAAAGCGGGCGCGCAACCTGTTAAACGTTCTCAGATAAACAGGTTGACGTTTCCGTTTTGTGCGGCGGCGAGGTACATGGCCACGCCGCCGGCCTCGACGCCGTCGATAAGCTCCTTCATTTTGATTCCCATGAGGTCCATCGACATCGAGCAGGCGACGAGTTTGACGCCGGCTCTTTTGGCCGATTCGATCAGATCGGTCAGCGAGGCGACGTTCTTCTTTTTCATAATCCCTTTGATCATGGCCAGGCCGCAGCCGGCCATGTTCATCTTTGAGAGTTTGAGCTTTCCGGCCCCGCGCGGCATCATCCAGCCGAACATCCGCTCGACGAGCGTTTTTGACACGCTCGGCGGATCGGACCGGCGAAGGACGTTGAGGCCCCAGAACGTGAAGAACATGGTAACGTTTCCGCCCATTGCGGCGGCCCCGTTTGCGATCACGAACGCGGCCATCGCACGGTCGAAATCGCCGCTGAAGACGACGATAGTTTTATTTTTTGCGGAATCCGCCGGGAGCGGGTCGCCGGCCTGAACGGGCCGCGTCCGCTTGATTATGACGGCCTTGAGAATCCCGCCGTCCCGCTGAAGATCGACAAGCTCGTTGCCCGTGCCGCTGCACCAGCCGGCCACGTCGGCGGCAAAACCCGGGTCGCCGGCGATCACTTCAAGCCGCTGGCCATCGGACATCTGGTCGATCTGTTCTTTTATCCTCATTATCGGCCCGGGGCACTGCAGGCCGCACGCGTCGATCTTCACCGCATCCGCCGCCAATCCGCCGGCGGCGCCGCAAGCAGAAACCGTTGGTCCCATCATGCCCGTATCCTCTTTCATTTCTTTTTTTGCCGCAGCCGGAGCGGCTCCGGCGGGCAGTGAATCGGTAAACATCTGATACGTCCTGTATCCGCCGCTGAGGTTCCTGCACGCAAAACCGGCTTGACCGAGAATCCGGCAGGCGAGGTAGCCCCTCAGCCCGACCTGGCAGAACGCCAGGATTTCCTTATCTTTCGGCAGTTCGCCCAGCCGCGAGCGGAGTTCGTCAATCGGGATCGCCGCGGCCCCCGGAATAGTGCCGGCCTGCACCTCGCCCGGCGTGCGAACATCCAGCAGCATCTGATCGTCGCGCGGCGAGATGGCATCGGCGGCATGGCAGAGCCGCACGTCGCCGCGAAGCGCGTTGGCCGCCACGAACCCGGCGTAGTTCACCGGGTCCTTGGCCGAGCCGTAGGGCGGGGCGTAGGAAAGTTCCAGATTTTCAAGGTCGTAGGCGGTCATGCCGGCCCGAATGGCCGTCGCCAGCACGTCAATCCGCTTGTCCACGCCGTCGGTGCCGACCGCCTGCGCGCCCAGCAGCTTTCCGCCGGCCGGGTCGAACAGCAATTTGATCGTCATCTGGGCCGCGCCGGGGTAATAGCCGGCGTGGCTGGCCGGATGGATGTAAATTTTTTCGCAGGCCCGGCCGAGCTTTTTGCACGCCTTTTCAGATAGGCCGGTCATCGCCGCGGCCAGGTGGAATACCTTGCAGATGGCCGTGCCCAGCGTGCGGCGATAAACCGCGTCGCGGCCCAGCGCGTTGTCCGCCGCGATCCGCCCCTGCCTGTTGGCTGGCCCGGCGAGCGG
Organism: Planctomycetota bacterium; assembly: GCA_016235825.1. Classification (GTDB taxonomy): domain Bacteria; phylum Planctomycetota; class Phycisphaerae; order SM23-33; family SM23-33; genus JACRIL01. The sequence continues at coordinate 8,891 of JACRIL010000048.1, read as the reverse complement.
GATTAACGCCGGCCTTTCGCCGACCAGGTCGATGACCTCGACGGCGTCGCCGACGGCGAAAATATCCGGATCGCTGGTCCGCAGATGGTCGTCGACAGCGATTCCGCCGGTCGGGCCGATTGTCAGGCCGGCCTGCCTTGCCAGCGCAACATCCGGCCGGACGCCGATGGCCAGGATCGCCAGGCTGCAATCCACGCGAGCGCCGTCGCTGAGATTGGCGACCAGCCCCGCCGGGCCGGCGGAGATTTTCTCGACGGAGGTTTTGAGGCGCAGGTCCACGCCATTGCGTTTCAGTTCGGCGTGTATCGGACTGGCCATCTCGCGGTCGAACGGCCCGAAGACCTGGTCGGCCAGTTCGGCCAGCGCAACGTCCAGCCCGCGATTCCTCATCGCCTCGGCCATCTCCAGCCCGATATACCCGCCGCCGATTATCAGCGCCCGTCCGGCCTTGTCAGCCGGCTGAGCCGCGACCGCCTTTTTTATCGCGTCCATGTCGGCGATGTTCCGCAGCGTGAAGACGCCGGGGCTGTCCAGCCCGGCTATCGGCGGGCGGATCGGCTCGGCCCCCGGACTAAGTATCAGCTTGTCGTACGGCTCGGCGTATTCCTTGCCCGTCTCGACCTGACGTACTATTACCTGCCTTGCGGCCCGGTCTATCCGCACGACCTCGCTCAGGACGCGGACGTCGATGTTGAACCGCTTTTTCATCGCCTCGGGCGTCTGCACCAGCAGGCGTTTGCGATCCTCGATGACCCCGCCGATGTGATACGGCAGGCCGCAGTTTGCGAACGAGATATGCGCCCCGCGCTCGAACATCACGATGCTTGCCTCTTCGGAAATCCGCCTCGCCCTCGCGGCCGCCGACGCACCGCCGGCCACCCCGCCCACTATAACCAGCCTGACTTTCTCAGACATTGCCTTCTCCCGACCCCGCGCCGCAGCTCCGCCTGATGCAATCGATCAGGTTGGGAAGCTGCCGCGAAGCGATCTCGTAAAGAACCTCTTTGCCGTTGCGCCTGCTTGAAACCAGCCCGTAGCCCAGCATCAGCCGGAGCTGGCCGCATATCCGCGTGGGGTTAAGCCCGCACTGCCTCGCTATGGCGTGAACCGGCAGCGGCCCGCCCGAATCCAGAACCTCCGCTATCCGCAGACGAACCGGATGCGCCATCACCTTCAGGCACCGCGATGCCTTCAGCAATACCGCGTTGCCCAGCTTTTTCCTGTTCTTTGCCATGCCGCACCTCTATTGTCAAGATATCATGATATCTTGATATATCAAATATATTATGGGAAAATTCTGGTTTCCATTGCTGGAAACAGCGCTGCCCGGCCTCAATGATAAAGGCCGAGGCGAAGCCGGCAGGGGATTCCTTCGGTTTTGAGTGAAAGTTCCGCGTTGGGATTGGGCCAGATGACCGCCGAGAATTGCACCAGCCCATCGCCGGCGAAGACTTCGATGGAGCATCGGTCGAGGATCACCCGCAATGTCGCGCTGCCGTCGGCATTAATCGGCAGGGGGGCTTCATAGCGGCCGGCGAATTCCGGAATACTGCCGAATCCCGCCCGGCCGCGGTCAAGGATTAGCTGCCGGCGGCGCAGATCGGCCGTCAGTACGAACTGGCAGCCATCGGATGAAGGGATGTTCAACGTCAACGAACCTTCCATCCCGCCTCCGGCGATCATGTCCATGTCGATCGCCCCGCGTGAGAGCGAATGCAGCGGCACAGCGTGTCCCGGTTCGGCGCAGACCTGCCGCGCGGCCTGGCAGTCCTGCCTGAGTGCGTCGAGTTCCCTGATCGGCAATTGGACCAGCTTTTCGCCGTCGGGTGTTTGCCGGAGCGTCAATTCGAACGGGACCGTCAGGCACCCTCCGGACCAAGTCGCAGTTGGAAAGCGGTTCTCGATTCGGGGGCCGGGCCTCGGTCCGCTGCCGTATCGCCACGAGTTCAACCAGGCGATGGCGATCCGCCGGCCGTCGGGAGCATCGCTCCATGTCTGCGTGGCGTAGCAGTCCGGCCCGTGTGCCATAGTCAGGCGTTCGGTCTCCGGCGCGAATCGCCGGCCGTCGAACCGGCCGAGCATGTACCATCGTCCCCCGCCCGATAAGACCCATCTGGTGCGGGCCGGATTGCCGCCGACGGCCAACTCGAACAGGTCCGGACATTCTGTCTCGATCGATCCATCGACGCTCTCAAAGGTCCAGTGAATCAGGTCGGGCGAACTGAAGAAGCGGAGCTTTCCGCCGGCGGCCGTCATGATCCACCGGCTGGACGCGGAGTGCCAAAAGATTTTCGGATCGCGGAAATCCTTGTCGTCCGCGTGGCCCGGCAGATGCCGCAGTTCCGGGATGACCGGGTTGCCTTCGTACGTCGTGAAGGTTCGTCCGTCGGGGCTGAAGGCCAGGCCCTGGCACTGCCGGCCGTCGGATGGGTTCCAGTATGTGAACATGCAGACGATTCCGGGGCGCCCGCCGAACAGGCCGCTGCTGTCGTGGCGATCGACCACGGCGCTGCCGGACCAGATCTGCCCGTGCCCGTCCGGCCGGATTGCCGGCCCACGATGTTCCCAGCGGACCAGGTCGCCGCTGACGGCGTGGCCCCACTGCATGCCGTCCACGTCGGCCGGATCGAAAAACTGGTAGAAAAGATGCCACAGGCCGTTGAAACAGACCAGGCCGTTCGGATCGTTTATCCAGCCGCGCCGCGGCGCGAAGTGGACTAACGGCCGATATGGTTCACTTGCGACATTCACCAGATATTCCTGTATTCCGGCTTTCGATTGGCCGGCGGCAAGTTCAAATAACCAATCCGGCGTTAAGAACGTTGAACCGGCCATATTGCCCCCGCATCGTATCTCGTTTTCAGTTAAAGCGATATGGTATATTTTTATTTTGGAATAGGGGTTGATTTTTTTGAATCAGTGGTATTATAATGTGATACCAACTCAAGAAAAAAAATGGCATTGACATGAAAATATTTTCGACAGGCTGGAGCGAGGGATACGACGGCCCGGGCCGGCGGTGGGTGGTTTATCTGAAGGGTTGCAACCTTCGGTGCCAGTGGTGCGCTAATCCCGAGAGTCTTGAGGCTGGACCGCAGATGCTTTTTTATGCGGCCAGGGGCGAAGACTTTCACGAGGCTTGCCCGAAGTCGGCGGTAAAAAAGGACCAGTCCGGCCGGTGGCATCTGGACAGGGCGGTCTGTGCCGCCTGCGGTTTGAAGGATTGCGTCAATCTGTGGCGCCATCCGGCGATGGAGCTTTCAGGATTCGAGATGAGTCCGGCGGAGATTCTTGAGCGGGTCGAGAGGTCCCGGGATTTGTTCGGCCGCGGGGGAGGCGTAACGTTCGGCGGCGGGGAACCGACGCTCCAGATGGATGAGTTAATCGAGGCGGTCGAGCTTGTTCGCGGCATCGGCGTTCACGTGGCGGCGGAGACCAACGCGACGGCGCACGATTTCGGCCGGATTATATGCCGCGTCGATCTGCTGATCTGCGACCTCAAGTGCGTCGATCCGGCCAGGCATCTGAAATGGACGGGGATGGAAAATTCGAGGATTTTGGCCAACCTTCGCGCCGCGGCGGCGGGCCAGAAGGACTTGTGGATTCGCATCCCTGCCGTCGCCGGTCTGAACAGCGACGACGCCGAGATCGCCCGATTGGCCGATGTAATCGCCGAACTTGTCGGCCTGCGGGCGGGACGGGGGCTTTTTGTCGAGATACTGCCCATGCATCATCTCGGCCAGCCGAAATACCACGCGCTCGACATGGATTACCCGATGGACGGCGTCGGGCCGCCCGATTCGCGGCGCCTTGAACGCATGAGGCAGGTCATCGCAAAGACCGGCGCCGACGTGCACCTGGCCGGCTCGCAGGCCGGCAAAATCATGGACAGTCAGAAAGAAAAAATCGGAGAACCGAAATGATACAGGCAAGGCAGACGTGGGCTGCTACGCTGAAGGACGGCGTGGACCGGCTGAGAAATTTCAAGCGGGACCAGCAGCGGGTCGATACGTGGTTTTACGTGCAGGAACTCAAGATGAAGCACCGGCAGTCGCTGATCGAGGCCGGCGGCGATCCGGCCGGCCCGGCGTTCCAGGCCGAACTGCTCTGCCGCGTGGCCGGCGAGATGCCGCTTTCGATCCCGGCCGGTTCGGCGATCGCCGGCAGCCAGGACGCGGCGTTCAGCCCGTCTTACGCGCTCATCAATCCGAGCTTTCGGGTCGATACATTCGCCGGTTATTGCGACCCGACGGCGATCTACAACGATCTTGAGCCGGACGAGGCCGCCGGCCTGAGCGCCCAGCGGATTCAAAAGGTCCGCGATTACTGGGAGCAGACGCCATATGTGAAGGAACTCCAGGGCGTTTACGCGAAGACCGGGCTTGAGACCAAGGAGGTCGTGTATTTCATCGAGCCGGTTACCGGCCACACGATCCCCGACCTCAGGCCGTTCCTTCGCGACGGCGTCCGGGTCTGGCAGGTAAACGCGGCAAAGAACGCTTCATCATATGCAAAGGCGATGGCACGATCGCTCGATGCCGTGATGATCCTCGCCGACCGATACCGCCGGCTTGCGATTGAGCAGATGAAGACGGCCGGAGACGGGCAGGAAAAGGCGCTGCTAAAAGGCATCGTCGATACGCTGGATCGCGTTCCGGCCGGGCCGGCAGAAAATCTGCACCAGGCGATCCAGATGTTCGCGCTGCTCTGGCAGGCGATGGTTATTGAGCAGTCGCCAAATCCCTACGCGTTTTCGGTCGGCAACCTGGACCGGATTCTGGGGCCGTATTTCGACGCGAAAAACAGCGGTCACGACGAGGCGGTTGCACTTGTGCGCCATCTGCTGACGTTTTTCCAGGTCGGGTCGCGGTGCTGGGCGATCTCGCAGAACATAATGGTCGGCGGGCGCGACGACGACGGTCGGGATTTGACGTCCGAAATGACTGGCGTCGTGCTGGATGCGTTCTTCGAGTCAAACGACCCCCAGCCGGCCCTGTCGGTCAAGGTGCACGCAAACACGCCGCGGGAACTGTTCGGCTCGCTGGGGCGGTTCTTCTTCACGCCCGGCCATTCGACGCCCTCGCTGTTCAACGACGATTCGATGCTGCCCATGCTGAAAAAGCAGGGCATTGCCGGGGAAGACCTGGCCGACTATTCCATCGCCGGCTGCCAGGAGCCGCTCATAATGGGCAAGTCGTCGCTGAACACCACGAACACATGGCTGAACCTGGCAAAGGTGCTGGAACTTGCGACCAACGACGGCAAGTCGCTCATCAGCGGTTCGCAGCTCGGGCCGACGTGGCAGCAATTGGGCATTAACGGCGGCGAGCAGGAGGCGCTGGGCCGGCTGGAAGAGGTCTTCATGAAGATGCTGGACCACTTTCTTCCGCGAATGGCCGAGGCTGGCAACGCCTGCACCGACCTGCTGGGCAGATACAATCCCGTTCCGTTCACGTCGAGCCTGATGGACAGCTTGAGCACGTGGCGCGACATGCGCGATCCCGGCCAGCCGGGAATCAGATACAACGGCAGCGGCTGCCTCATCCACGGGCTTTCGGTCGTGGCCAACAGCCTGCATGCCGCCGCCAGGTTCAAGGAACAGGATCGCTGGAACGCCGGGCAACTGCGGGCGGCGCTGGCCGAGAATTTCAAATCGTCGGGTGATCTGAGAAAGTTCCTGCTCCGGCAGGAGAAATTCGGCAACAATGCCGACCGCGTCGATGAGCTTGCCGTCAGGATCGCCTCGATTGTCAGCGACAGGGTGCGGTCGTACAGGAACACGGCGGGCAAGGCGTTCCTTGCCGACTGGTCCACGCCGAGCACGCACCTGCTTTACGGGTTCTGGGTCGGAGCTACGCCCGACGGCAGGGGGGCAAGGCAGATGCTCGGCTACGGCCTGGATCCGCTGGTCGAGACAGTCGGCGACGACCTGCCCTCGCGGCTCCAGAGCGCATGGAAGCTGCCGTACCATAAAATGACCGGCGGCTACGCCAGCCACATCGGCCTGCGCCCCTCCGCCGCGGCGGGCGGCACGATGCAGGAGCGCGGATTTTGGCTGCGGGACGAGGTTGTCGAGCCGCTGTTCCGCTGGAAAAGCAAATCGCAGGAGGCGCCGTTCTACGTCTATTTCAACATCGACGACGTGGGCCACCTGCGCAAGGTGCTGGCCGACCCGAAAAAATACGCGCCCAACGGAATATACATCCTGAGGATACACGGCACGTTCGTGAACTTTCTGGACCTTTCGCCCGCGATTCAGGATGATATCATGCGGCGACTGGAACTTTCCGGAGCAGCCAAGTGACTTCAAAAACGGAATCAGTGCACGACCTGGTTTTTCAGGCGATCCTTCGCGGCGATTACCGCCCCGGCGACCGGATACCGGCCGAACGCGACATGGCCGTTCAGACGTCCACCAGCCGCGTTACGGTCCGGCGGGCGTACGCCGCCCTGGAAAAGGCGGGCATTCTCCAGTGCCGCCACGGCAGCGGGACGTACATCAGCAGGACCACACGCGGGACAGCCCACCCCAACGGCCTGATGGCCGTGCTGGCCTCGCTGCGAGACCCGTTCGCGCTGGAGTTCATCGCCGCGATGGAAGGCGAACTGGCGGCCAAGGAAGGCTTCCTGATCCTCAAGCTCACCGATCAGGATCCCCAAATGGAAAGGATCGCCGCCGGAGAACTGGTCAGCCGCGGCATTCGCAACCTGATCGTCTGGGCCAGCGGCGGAAAATACGACGCGGACCTGTTCGAGAGGCTGAGGATTCTGGGCACGAACATGGTCTTCTTCGACCGGATATTGCCGGGCGACTTCGCCGATTACGTCGGGCTGGACAATTCCGGCGCGATGGACGCGATAACGGACGACGTGGTCCGGCGCGGAAAGCGGCGAGTCATAATGGTAACTCACCGCGACCTGGGCGCCGACAGCGATACCCAGCGTGAGAACGCCTTTTTCGCCTGCTGCGACAAAAAACGTCTTGACGGCGAAATTCACGGCGTACCATGGTGGGGCCGGCGGAGCGATGATCTTCACAAGATTCTTCCTCCGGCCGGCGATGAGGAGCCGCCGGCGATAGTCTGCGTCAATGACGAACTGGCGATCGAGGTCAAGCAGTCCCGCCCGGAACTTTCGGTCTATGGAATCGACGGCCTGCCGGAGGCCGTTGCCCGCGGAATCGTAACGTATCGCCAGCCTATGAGGCGGATGGCCAAGCAGGCCGTTGAACTGCTGTTCGCACAGCAGACAATGGGTGATAATTGGCAGGCGGGGCGATATTATTACAAGGGCGAACTTGTCGGCGGCGGCATTGTTTCCGGCGACCGGCGGGGACGGAAAACCGGCGGACGTCCAGGAAAGAAATAAGGAGACTGACTCCATGAAATTCGGCGTAAACCTGCTGCTTCTGGGCGACAGCGCGACGCCCGCGATACTCGGGCAATTCAAAATGATTCGCGATCTTGGCTTCGACGGGGTCGAGATCCCGATTTTCGCGCCCGACAAACTGGACGTTGACAGGATTCGCAGACACGCCGACTCGGCGGGGCTTGAACTTACCGCCAGCGGCGCCATGCCGGGCGGATCGCGTTTTTACGGCAGTCAGCCGGGTCCGCGGGCGGCGGCGGAAAAATATCTCCGCCGGGCGATCCGCGCGGCGGCCGATCTTGGGATCAGGGTTTTTTGCGGCCCGCTTTTCAAGCCGGTCGGCGATTGCGACCAATCGCTGCCGCCGGCCGAGCAGAGGAGCCAGACGGTCAAGGTGATAACGCCGCTGGTTCACGAGGCCGGAGAGGCGGGCGTCGTGCTTGCCTTCGAGCCGCTCAACCGCTTCGAGACCGATTTTCTGAACACTGTCGCCGACGGCGTGGCATTCTGCCGCGCGATAAAACATCCGTCGGCGGGTCTGCTGCTCGACACGTTCCACATGCACATCGAAGAGAAGGACTCCGCCTCGGCGGTTCTTTCGGCGGCCAGGGCCGGCAGGCTGGCGCACTTCCACGTCAGCGAAAACGACCGCGGCCAGGCCGGAACGGGGCAGGTGCACTGGCAGGCGGTCGCGCAGGCCGTCAAAAAAGGCAAATACGACGGCTGGGTGGTGCTCGAAAGTTTTTCGCAGACCAACCAGGCCATCAGGACCGCCGTCTCGTGCTGGCGGCCGTTCTACTCGTCGCCGAGGCAGTTCATGTCCGGCGGGCTGGCGTTCGTCCGAAGATTGTTCGGCAGAGCCGGCAAATAAAACTGGTTCTCATCCCCAAAACGTGGTGAACGAGATGATGGTTGTGCGGAATAATAACGTTGCGTTTCAAACTTTACGGCTGCCGGTAGCATGTAGGTCGCGCAACAAGTTGCGCGACAAAATTTCCCGCGTGCAACGAGTTGCGCGCCCTACGGCAGATAACGGATTGGGTACGGGCAGACTACGCCGGACAAGATCGGTCTGGCTTTTGTTTCATTGCATGAATTTTCAGAAGGACAAGAGTACCTTGCCGATTCATCGCCGCCAAATTAGAGGCCCGCAGGGCCGGAAGATAGTAGCCCCGGAGTTATCGGGAATTTTGCCACTTCTGCCAGTGGCGCGTGCGAGAATTTGGAAACATGTCAAATGTCAGCTTTCCCCAGGCTCCGCTTCGTCCACTTGAAAGTGGACTTCGCTTCGCGCCGGGGCTGCTGGCAGACGCCTCGCGGGCTTTCAGAACAGTTCCAGTGTGTTTGAACACATACCTCTATAATCCTGTACTACCTGGACCATTACCACTACAACGAGACTTTAGCTCAAGAAAATTCATCCAGCCATCCGATGGTTCCTTACAGGACGCCTTGACAGCAAAGGAGCTACGGCATGGATGTCAAACAGATTCAGCAGTTGCGGCCGATGTTGAACACGTACT
>JACRIL010000053.1 GCA_016235825.1 Planctomycetota bacterium | reverse complement strand
CGGCGCGCACGGCAGTCCCACGTGAAAGCCAAACTCAGGCGGTTACGCAGACTTGGCGTCAAGTTGTATAAGCTGCGATGCTGCATCATGCCAGAGGAAGTTTCGTTGTAGTGCTAATACACCATCCACAGCGAGGTTGGACTCAGAATATTTTTCAATATGACGTTCCGTTCGATCTCCACAATCAAAGACGACTCCGAGAATTTGAGGCTTTCAGACAAGCTTTCATGTCAGGCAATCCTGTTCCCCCAAACAGGCTCTCATAGAGGAAAGTCCTTGATCGGAAAGTCGGAACATCTTGCAGCACGGTTGCAGCAGAATCGCCGGTTATGCAGCACTAATGCAGCGCGTGGCGGCATTGATTGGCACCATTTGGCACCGCTTGGCAGTGGATTTGGCCCTCGGCCATCACGCTGCGAAATCGCCGCAAGCTTTGGGGCGTGCGGCGGTTGGGGCGCAAGATCAAGGCCCGCAGGCAGTTACCGGCGCGCCTCGTAAAAAGCGGGCGACGGGGATCGGACCCTCGACATTCACGTTGGCAACGTGATTGCCGCCTATCGCTATCTATTGTAAACCCAAAGCCTTACGATTTATCGAAATCCCTCGTACAGCACGGTTGCAGCACAGAAATCGCTATCCACCCAGCACAGCCGACTCGATCAATCTGCTCATCTGATTTCCTCACTCCGACACTTTTGTCGCCGAGATGGAATTTTTCCTTATGACAGGTAAGTGGACAGCATAACCTGTTCAAAATTGGCAAAAGTCGAACTCAGCCGCTTCAACTTTTTTACCTTGCTTATTACGATATTTCTGGATATACGGGGTATTCTTGTCCACCAAAGTCCATTATATGGCTAATTTGAGAAACAAAGAGAACCAATGCAGCTGACGGTACACGATGCGGCAACGCTTCTAAGTGTCTCGGAAAAAACGATTTATCGCTGGATCAAGCAAGGCAGGCTACCCGCCTATCAGATCAACGACCAGTATCGGTTCAACCGGGCGGAGCTTCTGGAATGGGCGACGGCCAAGCGGATAAATGTATCTCCCGAGATATTCGCCGAGACAGAAGGCAACGGCCAGAGTATGCCGACGCTTTCGGAAGCCCTGCAGGGCGGCGGAATTCACTACCGTGTGGGCGGGACGGATAAGTCGTCCGTGCTGGCCTGCGTGGTGGACCTGATGCATCTGCCGGAGGAAGTGGACCGGCAGTATCTGCTGAAGGTGCTGCTGACCCGCGAATCGCTGGGTTCCACCGGGATAGGCGACGGCATCGCGATCCCGCACGTCCGCAACCCGATTGTCATGTACATCCCCCGTCCGACGATAACGCTTTGCTTTCTGGAGAACCGGATAGATTTTGCCGCCATGGACGGCAAGCCTGTGGAAACGCTTTTCACGCTCATCAGTCCGACGATCCGGGCGCATCTGGGATTGCTCTCGAAACTGGCCTTCGCCCTCCGCGAAGATAAATTCAAGGACGCGGTGGCCAAACGCGGTTCCCGCCAGGAATTGCTCGATGCGGTCGCCGACGCCGATCGCCGGCTGGCCGCGACCGAGTCGCCCCGGCCGGATGAACATGTCCTCACGTCGCCCGGAATGGAGAACGCATAGGCTCCAATCAGAGGTTCTAATGTACTTTACCGTTGCCGCGATCAGCATATTCCTGTTGGGGGGTCTTTCGTCGCTCATTTTTGGGCGAAGGCATGGCCTATGCGCATTTTTCGGCATCGGCGGGGCGGTGGCAGGTGCGGCGACGGCGGCGGTTCCGGCGATTATCGTGCTTGCAGGCGGCAGCGTCGATCCGATCTCCTGGCCGTGGAGCATGCCCATGGGATCCTTCCGGCTGGCGATGGACGGGATGTCGGCGCTGTTCATGCTGCCTGTAGCCATTCTGTCGGGCCTGGCGGCCATCTATGGCGGGGCGTACCTGCGACACTATCGCGATAAAATGCAACTGGGCAACTCGTGGTTCTTCTTCAATCTGCTGGCGGCGTCGATGGTAACGCTGGTGGTCGCGCGGAACGGTCTGCTGTTCCTGGTGGCCTGGGAGGTCATGTCCCTGGCCTCGTTCTTCCTGGTGATGATGGAGAACGAGCGTGCGGACGTTCGTCAGGCCGGCTGGACGTACCTGGTGGCCACTCATATCGGCACGGCCTTTCTGCTGGTGATGTTCTTCCTGCTGGGCCGGGCGGGCAACTCCATGGACTTCGACGCGTTCGCCGCCGGGCCGATGGGCAACGTGATTTTTCTGCTGGCGATAATAGGATTCGGGACCAAGGCCGGCTTTATTCCGCTGCACACATGGCTGCCGGAGGCCCATCCGGCGGCGCCCAGCCACGTCTCGGCCGTGATGTCCGGCGTGATGATAAAGATGGGCATATACGGCCTGCTGCGGACGTTGACCTTTCTGCCGATGCCGGCGGAATGGTGGGGATGGGTGCTGATCGGAATCGGCGTCACATCGGGCGTGCTGGGCGTTCTGCTGGCGCTGGCCCAACACGACCTCAAGCGTCTGTTGGCATATCACAGCGTGGAAAATATCGGCATCATCGCACTGGGCATTGGACTTGGCATCGTTGGGTTGGCCCGCGGAAATGCGCCGCTGGCCGTGCTGGGCTTCGCGGGCGGACTGCTGCACGTGGTCAACCATGCGGTGTTCAAGGCCCTGCTGTTTCTGGGCGCCGGGGCGGTAGCGCATGCCGCCGGCACGCGCGAGATAGACCGGCTCGGCGGACTGCTCAAGAAGATGCCGCAGACGGCGGCGACGTTCCTTATCGGTTCTGCCGCCATCTCTGCCCTGCCGCCGCTCAACGGGTTTGTCAGCGAGTTCCTGATCTATCTGGGTTCGTTTCAGTCGGCGGCGTCATCGCCGGCTGACGCGGCAATACCGGCACTGATCGCAATCGCCGGCCTGGCCCTGATCGGCGGACTTGCGGCCGCGTGTTTTGCGAAGGCCTTCGGCGTGGTGTTCCTGGGCGAACCGCGGAGCGATTGTGCGGCACAGGCTCACGAAGCGCCCGCGGCTATGCGGGCCGCCATGATTATCCTGGCCGGCTGCTGCGTAATTCTCGGCCTGCTCAGTCCGTTGGCCGTGCCGTTGATGGGCCCAGCCGTCGCCTCGGCCAGCGGCCTGCCGTTGAACGTGGCGAACCAACATCTGGCCGATGCCGTATCACCACTGCTTTGGATCACATTCGGCGCGGCGACGTTTCTGGCCTTGCTGGCTGGCCTGGCATTGCTGCGGAAACGCCTGCTGGCGGGCAGGCCTGTGGGGCAGGCTGGCACGTGGAACTGCGGCTATGCTGCCCCGACCGCAAGGATGCAGTACACCGCATCGTCGTTCGCCCAGCCGCTGACAGACATTTTCAGGATATTCCTGCGGACGCACAAGACCGGCCGGGATCCGCAGGGGCTTTTCCCGCGGAATGCCGATCTTCAGACGCACACGCCTGACGTATTCCATGACGGGCTTTTCCGGCCGGCATTCCTTGGCGTAGGCTGGCTGATGGCAAGATTGAGATGGCTGCAGCACGGACGACTTCAATTGTACGTGCTTTATATCGTATTGACCCTGCTGGTACTGCTTGTCTGGAAGCTGGGATGACCTCATGACACAAATTCTGGTCAACATCCTGCTGCCGCTGATCCTGGCGCCGCTGCTGCTGGGCGTGATAAACCGCACCAAGGCCGTCCTGGCCGGCCGCACCGGCCAGCCGCTGCTCCAACTCTACTTCGACCTGTGGAAGCTGTTGCACAAGGGCGCCGTTTACAGCCGGACGACGAGCTGGGTATTCCGGGCCGGCCCTATGGTAGGCCTTGCGGCGATCCTGACCGCCTCGGCGATCGTGCCGCTGGGCGAAACTTCGGCCCCGCTGCATTTCGCCGGAGACCTGATCCTGCTGGCGTATCTGCTGGGGCTGGCGAGGTTCTTCACCGTGATCGCCGCGCTGGACACCGGTTCGGCGTTCGAGGGGATGGGCGCCAGCCGGGAAGTTACGTTCTCCGCATTGGCCGAGCCGGCGTTCCTGCTGGGCCTGGCCGCTCTTGCCAGACTGACGGACAATCTGTCGCTGACGGGGATTCTGGGCGGGCTCACCTGGCATACGTGGGCGGCGTCCGCGCCCGAGCTGGCCATGGCCGCGGCGGCGATGCTGATCGTCTTTCTGGCTGAAAACGCCCGCATACCCGTCGACGACCCCAACACCCACCTCGAGCTGACCATGATCCACGAGGTCATGGTGCTGGACCACAGCGGCCCCGACTTTGCGTTCATCCTCTACGGATCGTCCGTAAAGATGTGGGTGCTGGGTGCGATCCTGGTGCAGGCGGTCCTGCCGGCGTCGAGCGCCGGTTACGAGGCGCGTCTGGCGATCTGCCTGGCAGGGATGTTCGCCCTGGCCGTGTTGGTCGGCGTGATTGAATCCGTGATGGCGCGGCTGCGGATGATCCGCGTGCCGCAGCTTCTGGTGGCGGCAATCGCGTTTTCACTGCTGGCGATAATTCTGGTTCTGAGGCGGCCATGAACGAATTGATCGACGCGTTAATGGTGCTTGCGGTGCTGCTGAACCTCCGGCTGCTGGGTTCCAGCCGGCTGGCGTCATGCATCCGCACCGTCGCGATCGAGGGAATCGCCCTGGGCCTGCTGCCGCTGCTATTAGCATGGAACCAGGGACTTTCCGGCCGGCTTGTTTTCCTCGCCGTCGCCAGCATTGTAACGCGCGGCGTGGTGTTTCCGTGGGTGCTGCTGCGGGCACAGCGGAACGCCAACGTTCAGCGGGAGGTCCAGCCCTTCATCAACTATCCGCTGTCGATACTGACGGGCGTGCTGACGCTGGTGCTGTCGCTATGGCTCTGTTCGCGCCTGCCGCTGCCGCAGGCCCCTCAGATGCTGCTGATTCCGGTGGCGATGTCCACGATCCTGGTCGGACTGCTGGTGATCGTCAGCAGGCGGCTGGCCATCAGCCAGGTTCTCGGATACATCGTGATGGAAAACGGCATTTACGTTCTGGGCCTGACGCTTGTGCAGGATATTCCCGCCCTGGTGGAACTCGGCGTGCTGCTGGATGCTTTCGTGGCGGTCTTCGTCATGAGCATCGTAACGCACCAGATCAGCCGGGAGTTCGATCATATCGATGCGGACCAGATGGATTCGTTGAAAGGCTGACGCATGACGGTTTCATGGCTGCTATGGATTCTGCTCATTCTGCCGGCCGCGGCCGGCGGAATCTGCCTGCTGCTGCGCTCGGCGAGGGTCGTCCTGCTTTTTGTGATCGCGGCGGTAGCGGGCACAAGCGCCGTGGCGGCCGCGGCTGCGTGGTCGGTCTTTGCCGGCCGGCCCATTTTTGCCGGGGCAGAATGGCTCTACTTGGACGCCTTGTCCGCCTATCACCTTATTCTGCTTCACGCGGTCTTTGTCCTCAGTTCCGTCTACGCGTTTTTCTACTTCACGCGGGAACGTTCTTCGGGTCCCATACGTATGCGGCGGTTCGGTTCGCTGTGGTTGGGTTCGCTGGCGGCGATGTCGACTGTGCTGATCTCGAATAACCTGGGGATGGTGTGGGTGGGCATCGAGGCCTCGACGCTGCTGACGGCCTTTCTGATCTGCACGCACGTGTCGCCCTCGTCGCTGGAGGCGACCTGGAAATATCTGATCATGTGCTCGGTCGGCGTGGCGTTCGCCTTTATCGGCACGCTGCTGGTGGCGGCGGCGGCCGCACCGGCGAAACTCGCCGCATCCGACGTCCTGCTCTGGACGCATCTGCGCGAGGCGGCCGGCTCGCTGAACCCGGCCATCCTGAAAACTGGATTCATCTTCCTGCTGGTGGGCTACGGAACCAAGACGGGCCTTGCGCCCATGCATAACTGGCTGCCCGATGCGCACAGCCAGGCGCCCGCCCCGGTCTCAGCGATCTTCTCGGGCTTCCTGCTGAACACGGCGCTGTACTGCATTTTACGCTACGTGCCGCTGGTGGAAATCGCCACAGGCGGCTCTCGCTGGGCGCTTGAGCTGCTCACGGGTTTCGGCGCACTTTCGATCGTGATTGCCGGGGCGTTCATCATCTTCCAGCACGACGCCAAGCGTTTGCTGGCCTACCACAGCGTGGAGCACATGGGGATCATCGCGCTTGGGGTGGGGCTGGGCGGATTCGGCACGTTCGCGGCCATGTTCCACGTCATGAACCACTCGCTATGCAAGTCGCTGGGCTTCTTCTCCGCCGGGCGGCTGGGGCAGTTGTACGGCACTCACGACCTCGGCCGGATGGCAGGCGCAGCCAGAAGCTCGCCAGTCTGGGGACGCGGTTTTCTGCTGAGCCTGCTGGCCCTGATCGGCGCGGCGCCGTTCGCCATCTTCATGAGCGAATTCCAGATTCTCAAGGCAGCCGCCGATCGCGGTGCGTTTGTGGTCATGGCGATATTTCTTGCCGGCGCCGCCATCGTCTTCGTGGGCGCGCTGCGGCACGCGGTCGGCGTCGCATGGGATGACCCTGTTGGGCAGCCGGCGCCGGAAAACGCCGGCCTGGGCGAAAAGCTGCTGGTCATTGTGCCTCTGGCGATCCTGCTGGTCTTCGGCCTGTGGATGCCCGACTGCCTCAAAGACGTTCTCAACCGCGCGGCCGACGTAATCAGGGGAGGGCTGTAACATGAACGGGCTTTTGCAACTGCGGAACGCCCAGGCCGTCCGCGCCGATTCCGTGCCGCGATTGAGCGTCGAAGAATTCCGCGAGGCCGTTATCTGCGCCGTGGAAGGCGGTGCGCGATTGTCGGCGATGTTCGGCCGGCCGGCCGAAGGAAACCGGCTGCTTGTTACAGCCGTGCTGGCCAATGACCCGGACGGCACGCTTCAGGCGTGCTCGACCGTGGTCGACGGCGGTTACGATTCGATCACACCCGACTGCCCGCAGGCGCACTGGTTCGAGCGCGAGATTGCCGAGCAGTGGGGCGTCAGGCCGCAGGGGCATCCGTGGCTCAAGCCAGTCCGGTTTCAACCACCTTGCCGGCCCGCAGCCGGACAGCCGCCAGCCGCCGAACGGCCGGTGATCGGCGTTACGGACTTTTTCCGCGTCGAAGGCCATGAGATACACGAAGTGGCCGTCGGGCCGGTGCACGCCGGAGTCATCGAACCGGGGCATTTTCGATTCCAGTGTTTCGGCGAAAACGTGCTGCATCTCGAAATATCGCTGGGCTATCAGCATCGCGGCGTGGAGCGAGCGATGATCGGCGGTCCGACCGCACGGTCGAGCCACTACATGGAGACGCTGGCGGGCGACACCACGATCGGGCATGCGACGGCGTACTGCCAGTTGCTGGAGGCCTTGTCTGGCTCTCACGTGCCGGCAAGGGCGGAAGTCCTTCGAGGCGTTGCCCTGGAACTGGAGCGGGTGGCCAACCACGTTGGCGACCTGGGCGCACTGGCCGGCGACGTGGGCTTTCTGCCGACGTTATCATATTGCGGACGCATCCGCGGCGACGTGCTGAATCTGACCGCCATGCTGTGCGGCAACCGGTTCGGGCGGGGCATGGTCCGGCCGGGCGGCGTCGGCTTCGACATGGACTCAGCCCGCGTCGAAGAACTGCTTAAACGCCTGGCCGTCATCGCCAAGGATACAGCCATAAGCGCGAACCTGCTCTGGGACACGCCGTCGGTTCAGGCGCGGTTTGAAGGGGCCGGGACTGTCAGCCGCGAACTGGCTGAACAGATCGGCTTGGTCGGCCCGGCCGCCAGGGCATGCGGCCTGGAACGGGACATTCAAAACCACCATCCCAGCGGAATATACCGTTTCGCACACATCCCGTTGTCCGGGTGGGACAGCGGCGATGTCTTCGCCAGGGCTTACGTCCGCTGGCTGGAGATTCAAAGGTCGCTTGCCTTCGTATCCGAACAGCTTCGCTCTCTGCCGGAGGACGTGGTTATGGCCAGCCCGAGTTCACCGGCCGGCAACCGCTTCGCCGTCTCGATGGTAGAAGGATGGCGTGGCGAAATCTGCCATGTGGCCGTTACGGATGATCGCGGGCGACTGGCCGCGTACAAGGTCGCGGACCCGTCGTTCCACAACTGGTTCGGCCTGGCCTGCGCCCTGCGAAACCAGCCGATCTCCGACTTCCCGCTGTGCAACAAGAGTTTCAACCTGTCCTATTGCGGGCACGACCTGTGAACGCCGACGGAGCGACGACATGATAAAAATTCTGCTTTCCAGGCTTCAGCAGGGACACCGGACGACGAAGTATCCCGCCGGCCCGCCGCCGGAACTGCCCGACAGGTTCCGCGGCCGCGTGAAGATCGACTTTGCCCGCTGCCCAATGGCTTGTCGCCAATGCCAGCAAGCCTGTCCGACGGCAGCCCTGCAAAAGGCCGAAGGATCGTTCGGCGGATCATCCGCCGCCCGGATGAGGATTGATCTGGGCAAATGCCTCTTCTGCACCGACTGCGCCGCGGCCTGCCCGCATGGGGCCGTAACTCACGACAAGGACTACCGCCTGACGACGCGAAAGCGGGAAGACCTGATCGTCTGCGACGAACCTCCGCGGCCGGCCTGCCCGCTTGATAAACCGCTGCTGCGAATTCTGGGCAGGTCGCTGCGACTCCGCCAGGTCAGCGCCGGCGGATGCAACGCCTGCGAGGCCGACTCGAATGTGCTGGGCACCATCGGGTGGGACATTGGTCGGTTCGGCATGCAGTTCGTTGCCTCGCCTCGCCATGCCGACGGCCTGCTGATCACCGGCCCGGTCTCGGACAACATGAAGCTGGCCCTGGAAAAAACCTGGCAGGCCGTGCCCGCCCCGAAGATCGTAATCGCCGTCGGCGCCTGCGCGATCTCCGGCGGACCATACGCCGGACACGCGGAAGTTCACGATGGCGCAGCCTCTGTCGTACCTGTAGACCTTTTCATCCCAGGCTGCCCGCCTCATCCCCTTACCATTCTTGACGGCCTGCTCAAACTGCTGGGGATGGCGCGACGAATCAGCGAAATTTGATCCGTGTCTCGGGAAAAACTCCATCCCAACGACAAAAGCGTCGGAAGGAGGAAGCCGGATTGCTGGATTGACAGAATCTGCTGCTTGACGCTCAGCCGGTCGCTGGCAAGCTGATTCCGAAACTCGCCTCCCTGCCGCAGCACCTTCCTTGAAAAATTCCAGATGCCGATTTTTCTCGCATATTTGGCGGAACATCTTGCAGCACGGTTGCAGCAGAATCGCCGGTATGCAGCGCTAATGCAGCGCGTGGCGGCATTGATTGGCACCATTTGGCACCAATTGGCAGTGGATTTGCCCCTCGGCCATCACGTTGCGGAATCGCCGCAAGCTTTGGGTCGGCCGGAGCTTGGGGCGCAAGATCAAGGCCCGCGGGCAGTTACCGGCGGGCCTCGTAAAAAGCGGGCGAAGGGGATCGGACCCTCGACATTCACGTTGGCAACGTGACGCTCTACCACTGAGCTACGCCCGCATCTGCATGGAATAATGATAATCAAACGGCCGGATTATTCAAGCATTTTTTGCCGGCGGGATTGCCAGCGGGACTGCCGGCGGGAAGTGCCCCGGACATCGCCCCCTCAAAGCGATTGTCGCGATATTCCAGCGGCGTCTGCAGCCCGTTGAAAATGTGCCGCGGGCGTTCCGGCTTCGCCCCTCCTTCAGCCAACTCGTCCTGCGAAGCCTTGGGAAAGCGGAAGGCTGTGGATGGCTGCGCCGGGCAAGCCCGTCCGCGCATGGCGAGGCCGGCATCCCGGGATTTTCCGGGCAGGATTCCGATCAGCATTTGGCGGTTGAAAACCATTCCGAATCATGTAAAAATGTCCCGCATCAAACAATCTGAATGCGGCTCGCGGAAAAACAATATGGGAGATTCCATGAAATCGATTCCTGATCGCGGCGGCAAACCCAACATCCTCTGGATATGCACCGACTCGCAGCGGTGGGACACGCTGGGCTGTTACGGCAATCCGTTCGTGCATTCCCCCAACATCGACCGTCTGGCCCGCGAAGGCGTTCTGTTCGAAAACGCCTTTACCCAAAGTCCCCTGTGCACGCCGAGCCGAGGCAGCTTTCTGACGGGCCGATACCCGGTTACCAACCGCCTTCGCCAGAACGGACAGACCGTGCCGCCCGACCTGCGTCCCATCACGCGGGCGCTCGCCGACGCGGAATACCTTTGCGGCCTGTCCGGCAAACTGCACCTGTCCGCGTGCGATCAGCGCACCAGCTTCGGGCCGGAGTGGTGGAAGGTCCCCCATAAATACTGGGACATCCCCTACGAACAGCGGGTCGACGACGGATACGTTGTTTTCCACTGGAGCCACTCGCCCGGCCAGCACAGCCCGTGCAGCGCCTACACGCAATGGCTGATCTCCAAAGGCGCCAAACCCGGCGGCGAGGACGAGGCCAGTCCGCACGGCGAACCGCTCATGCGGCCGCGGCCGGACGAATTGCACCTGACCACCTTTTGCACGGAAAAAGCGGTCGAATTTATCGAGGCGGCAAAGGCCTGTGAAACGTGGAATCCGTGGCTGTTCTCGGTAAACATATTCGATCCTCATCCGTCTTACCGTCCACTGGATGAGTACCTCGCACCCTATCTTGAAAGGCTGGACGAGATTCCGCTGCCCAGTTGGGTCGAGGGCGAGCTGGACTCCAAGCCGGGCTATCACAAGAAATCCTACGACAGCGGCAAGCTCTCGACAAAAGGCATGACGCAGCGGCAGCTTCGCCTTATCAAGGCCGCCTACTGGGCAATGTGCGACCACATCGACGCCAACGTCGGCAAACTCCTGGCCGCCCTCGAACGGACGGGGCAGCGTGATAGCACGCTGATCATCTTTACCAGCGATCACGGCGAAATGTTGGGCGATCACGGCAAGATGATCAAAGGCCCCTATCTTTTCGACGGGGCCATCCGCGTCCCGCTGATTTTCTCCTGGCCAGGCCGAATCCCGCAGAATGTCAGGTCCGGCGCGCTGGTTGAGCTGACGGACATCGCCCCGGCCATACTCGATGCCGCCGGCCTGCCGGCCGACCCGGCGATGCAGGGGCGACCCCTTTGGCCGATGCTCACGGGAAACGCCCCGCTCGACCGGTTCCGCGACGACGTCTACTGCGAATACTACAACGCCAATCCGGACAAAAAATGGCTGACGATGGTTCGCACCAGCCGCCACAAGATTATCGCCGTGCACGGCTCTGACGAGGGCGAATTGTACGATCTCCAGAACGACCCGGGCGAGAACCGCAATCTGTGGAACGACCCTGCCGCAAAGGACACAAAGATAGAGATGCTCCAGAGATTGGCCACCCGTATGGCTTATACGGCCGACCCGATGCCCGCTCGCATCGGCGTATTCTGACATCAACCCATTGGAAAAATATCATGGACCGCCCCAATATCCTGATGATCTACAGCGACCAGCACCGGTACGACTGTGTCGGTGCGAATGGCCATCCATTGCTGCAGACGCCGTCGATGAACCGGCTGGCAGCAGAGGGCGCCAATTTCACGCATGCGTTCACGCCGATTCCGATCTGCGTGCCTGCGCGCTGCTCGATACTGACCGGTCAGTGGCCCACCAAACATGGCGTCATTTTCAACTTCGACGGCGAGACGTTCCGGCCACTCGACCCGGCAATCCCCACTTTCTCCGCGGCGATCCAGGCGCGCGGCTATCGCACGGTGCATATCGGACGCTGGCATGTTGACAGGCGCCGTACGCCGATCGAATTCGGGTTCCATGACTATGTCCCGGACTGGCGGTACGGCAAGTGGCGCGAGGCTCGGGGACTAAAGCCCTGCCCGCATAACCAGGGATGGCGGGGGCAGACCGACCCGTTTGTCCGCCCCGAGGAATCGTCGCTGGGATGGGGGGCGGACCAGGTGATACGCTGGATCGAACTCTGCCTTCAGGAAACCGACCCCTTCTTCATCCGCTGGCATATGGCCGAACCCCACCTTCCGTGCCGCCCGGCCGAGCCGTTTGCCTCGATGTATCCTCCGGAGCGCATCGCGCCGTGGCCGGGATTCGCCGACACGCTCGAGGGCAAACCGCGGATACAGCGCCAGATGCGCGCTACGTGGGGCGTGGAGGGGATGGGCTGGGAGGAGTGGGCGCCGATTGTGTCCCGGTACCTCGGCGTGGTGAGCCAGCTCGACTCCCAGATCGGCCGAGTGCTGGATGCGCTGAAGCGTCTGGGGCTGTGCGAGAAGACGCTGGTTGTGTACTCATCGGACCATGGCGACATGTGCGGCAGCCACGGCATGGTGGACAAGCACTATATCATGTACGATGATGTCGTGCGAGTGCCGCTTATCATGCGCTGGGCCGGGGTGCTCCCGGCCGGGCGCACGGTGACGGATTTCACGAGCAACGCCATCGACTTGCCGTCAACGTTCTGCGACGCCGCCGGCGCGGCGACTCCGCAGTCGTTTCAGGGCACGAGCCTGCTCGGCGCCGCGGCCGGGACCGGCGCCACCGGACGTGAGGACATCTTCGCGTCCTACCACGGCAACCAGTTTGGTTCGTACAGCCAGCGCATGGTGCGGGACCGGCGGTACAAGTACGTGTGGAACGCGACAGCGCTCGACGAATTCTACGATCTTGAGGAAGACCCGGGCGAGATCATCAACCGCATCTCTGCTCCTGATTGCCGTGCTGAGATCGCACGGCTGCGTAAGCGGCTGGTGGCTTGGATGGAGGCAACCGGGGATACGCTGCTCAATTCGATGACCCGCACACAACTCGAAGAGGGCCGGATAGTATAGCGTGTCAGGTAATAGACCTTCGAGCAACTTGAGGGTTGAAGGGCGGAGGTAATTTGTTAGAATATGTAAATCCGCTTTGGCCGGCAAGTTATGTTACCCACACAAAACAGCGAAGAGCCACTTTTATGGAACCACTACTACTCGTATTTGTCGTCTGGGTGTTGGGTTTTGGCACATTTTCGATTGTTTCACGAAAGGTCGTCGCGACAACTGTTGCACGGTTCCATGCGCCAAAAATCGTCAATTATTACCTGATTCTGACGCCTATCATCCTGCTTGAAGAGGCGTTGAACATAGAAGTTCCATATTTCTGGGGCATCATCCCCATAATATTTTCATTCTACATCTGCACTTTCCTGCCCATCTATATCTTTCAGCGGCTCACGCGGTCTTCATGGCTGGTTACTTCCGCTGTTTGTGGTTTTTTGGGTTGGATTAACGAGTTCCTGCTGGGAGGCCGGATACACCATGTAAATAATGGCCTTGTTTTGGCCGTGCTTGGCATTCTCTGCTGGCTTATCTATGCAGTCATGGCGATATTGCCGTCCGCTTATCTGCAGTGGGAATTAAATCATGGATTCAAGAACAGCAAGGTTGATCCGCGCGCCTGACCAACCCGCTGAAAAAGTAGGAGAATCAACAACATGCTGATAACCGATCGCGAAAGGCTGCGGGACGACATAGCGGGCTGGGCCGGGCGGTACGGCCGGGAACGCAGTTCGCTTTTGCCGATTTTGCAGGAGATTCAGAAAAAGTATCGCCGGGTCTCCGACCATGCCATGCAGATAGTGGCCGACCTGCTGGGGATTCACCCGATTGAAGTTTACGGGGTGGCGAGCTTTTACAGCTTCCTGAGCCTGACCCGGCAGGGCAAGTACGTCATCCGGCTGTGCAGGACGATCTCCTGCGACATGGCCGGCAAGGAAAGCGTCGCCCAGCAGCTCCGGAACGACCTGGGCATCGGGTTCGGCCAGACGACGCCCGACGGGATGTTCACGCTTGAATGGGCCAATTGCCTCGGCATGTGCGACCAGGGCCCGGCCATGCTCGTCAACGACAAAGTCTATACACAGGTAACCCCCCAGCAGGTGAACGACATAATCGAGCAGTGCCGCCGGGCAGTTTCCGTCTTTGCCACGCATAATAAGGAGCATTAAGCCCATGAATTCTTCGATAAAGAACGCGTTGACTTTTTCGACGGTGGAGCCGTCCGGCGGCCTGCGTGCGGCGATGGACAAGGGCAGGGCCGAGATAATCGCCGAGGTTCGGGCATCGGGCATCAGGGGCAGGGGCGGGGCGGGTTTTCCGACAAGCGTCAAATGGAACCTTGCAGCCGCGGCCAAAAGCGACCGCAAGTTCGTCGTCTGCAACGCAGACGAGGGCGAGCCGGGCACGTTCAAGGATCGCGTCATACTCAGCGAATACGCCGGCCTGGTCTTCGACGGCATGACGATCGCGGCATATGCCATCGGGGCGACGACCGGCATTCTATACCTGCGGGCCGAGTACACATATCTGCGGGAACACCTGGAAAAGGTGCTTGCGGAGCGGCGGGCCAAGGGCCTGCTGGGTCAGGGCGTCTGCGGGAAGGACGACTTCGAGCTGGACATACAGATTCGCATGGGCGCCGGGGCATATATCTGCGGCGAGGAGACGGCGCTCATCGAATCGATGGAAGGCCAGCGAGGCGAGCCCCGCAACCGCCCGCCTTTTCCGGTTGATACCGGTTTTACGGGCAGGCCGACGGCGGTCAACAACGTCGAGACGTTGGCGTGGGTGGCCTGCATATTCGCCCGCGGGGCCGACTGGTTCAAGTCGGTCGGCACGGGCAAAAGCGCGGGCCTGAAGCTGTTCAGCGTATCGGGGGACTGCAAGGCCCCAGGCGTGTACGAGTTTCCGATGGGAATCACAGTGGCCAGCCTGCTTGAGGCGGTCGGCGGGCAGGACGCCAAGGCCGTCCAGATCGGCGGGGCCAGCGGATATTGCGTTCCGGCCGGTGAATTCACGCGGACTATCGCTTATGAGGACATTGCCACGGGCGGCTCGATCATCGTTATAGGCAGGGAACGCGACATGCTGAAAGTGGCGGAGAATTTCATGGAATTCTTCGCCGACGAATCCTGCGGGCAGTGCACGCCGTGCCGCCTGGGCAACGGCAAACTCCTGGAAGGCATACATCTGCTTCAGCAGGGCCGCTGCTCAATGCAATACCTTCGCGAACTGTGCTCGCTGGGCGAGACGATGCAATTGGCCAGCAAGTGCGGTCTGGGCCAGTCAAGCCCCAATGCCCTGCTGTCGATCGTGAAGCATTTTCAGAGCGAAATTATGGGCCGAATTCCAGCCGCCGCGGCGGCTGCCAGGGAGTAAGCAATGTCTGACTGCAAGGAAGAACCCCGTGCGCCGCGCAGCACATGGATATCCCAGGTCAAAACGCCTGCTGACGCCGGGGCGATCGGTGCGACTGTAACGGCCAACATCGACGGCCAGGACGTCAAGGTGCCTATGGGCACGACGATCCTGGAAGCGGCCGTCAAATTGGGCATACGCATTCCGACCCTCTGCAACCACGCCGATCTGTGCGTGGCCGGCGTGTGCCGCGTCTGCGTCGTCGATGTTGAGGGGCAGCGGACGCTCCAGGTGGCCTGCGCATATCCGATCGCGCAGCCGATAAAGGTCAGGACGCACACCGCCAAGGTCCGCAACGCCAGGCGGCACGTCATAGACCTGATTCTGAGCGATCATTACGGCGAATGTTATTGCTGCGCCCGCAACAACAATTGCGAGTTGCAGTCGCTGGCGAAAGAATACGGCGTTGACTTCTATCGTTTCGGCCATCCCGACAAAGCCAAATACGAGGTTGACCGATCCAGCTACGCGGTGCTCCGCGACATGAACAAGTGCGTGCTGTGCCGCCGCTGCGTGCGGACCTGCATCGATCTCCAGGAAGTCGGCGTGCTCGAGGTCGCCCATCGCAGCCACAAGTCGAAGGTTGAGACGTTTATGGACAAGCCCCTTGGCGAGGTGATCTGCATCAATTGCGGGCAGTGCATCAACCGCTGCCCGACCGGCGCCCTGCGGGCCAACGACCCGACCTACGAGGTCTGGGCCGCGATCGACGATCCGACGAAGCACGTGGTCATCCAGACGGCGCCCAGCCCGCGATCGGCCATCGGCGAATGTTTCGGCCTGCCCCCGGGAACGCCAATGACGTATCAGATGAACACGGCCCTGCGGTATTGCGGGTTTGACAAGGTCTTCGACACCAATTTCACCGCCGACCTGACTATCCTGGAAGAGGGCACGGAACTCCTGCTGAGGCTCAAGAAGGCCCTGGTTGACGGCGACAAGTCCGTCAAGCTGCCGCAGTTCACAAGCTGCTCGCCAGGCTGGGTGAAGTACATCGAGCATTTCCATCCCGACATGCTCGATCATCTTTCCACAGCCAAGAGTCCGCAGCAGATGTTCGGGACGCTCATCAAGACTTACTATGCGAAACTGAATAACATAGACCCGGCCAATATAGTCAGCGTGGCGGTCATGCCCTGCTCGGCCAAGAAGTTCGAGTGCAACAGGCCGGAGATGACCTCCAGCGGCTACAAGGACGTGGACTTCGGCCTGACCTGCCGCGAGACGGCGCAGATGATAAGCGAGGCGGGCATCCACCTGCCGGACATACCCAAAAGCGATTTCGACGATCCGTTCGGGACGGCCACCGGCTCGGGCGTCATCTTCGGCGCAACCGGCGGCGTGATGGAATCGGCACTGCGGACCGTGATCGAACTGGTAACCGGCAAAAAGGTCGAGCAGTTCTACGACCATGCCGACATCGTTCCGATCCGCGGGTTTGACGGCGTGCGATACGCCGAGATACAGATACCGGACGTCGGGCCGGTGCCAGATCTGCTGAAGCGATACTTCAACGACTGGAACTGGCTCAAGGGCGCAACCGTGAAAGTCGGCGTCTGCCACGGCACGGCCAACGCAAAGAGGGTGCTGGAGAACATCCGCGCCGGCGGCAAGTTCGCCGAGTGCCATTTCATCGAGTTCATGGCCTGTCCGGGCGGCTGCCTGGGCGGAGGCGGGCAGCCGATTCCGACCAGCCCGGAAATCCGCAAGGCCCGCGCCAATGCAATCTACAGCGAAGACTCTGCCTACAAGGTCCGCAAGAGCCACGACAACCCCGCCATCTGGGACATCTACAACAAGTTTCTGACCGACGGCCCGTGCGGACATATCAGCCACAAACTGCTGCACACGCACTACACCGCCAGAGGAAAATATATTATAGTCGTCTGAGGCAAGCGCGGCTTGAAATTACGAAAACAAAACCGGCGGTCTTACAAGCCGCCGGTTGTTTTTCACAGGAAGTCGCCAGATGAAATCACTTTGCCGGCGAGGAGGCCGGCGGAGTCGCACCGTCGGCTGAGGCGGGGGGTGCTGACGCGGCGTACATGACCAGATTCCGCGTTATGTTGAACGCCGATTCGGGTTCATAGCCGTCGCACGTGGCGCTGGCGTAGTCGACCAGTCCGCCTGTCATATCTTCCTGCGAGACTATCACCATCGGCCTGTCGCCTTTCAGGACGGCAAGCAGCCTGGGTTCTTTGTTGCCTCCCCCGATTCGGGTCCTTGTCGCCCGGCGATATTTTACCTTGTCTATGGTCATGTCCTTGAGCTGGTAAACCGGGCTGGAAAGCGGCAGAGGCAGCAGGGCGTCGGCGCCGAACAATTCTGTGGCAAGGTCCTTGGCCGACTCCGTAAAGTTCCGGGAACCGGTCGCGTCCAGCAGGAGAATTCCGCCGGCGTTAATCCATTTTTTGAGGGCGTCCTTGTCTGCCGTATCGAGTTTGAAACCGCCCGTGCCTGTCATGACGGCCAGTTTGATGTCGTCCGTCAGTTCCGCCGGTGCGATGCCGGTCAGCGGTCCTGTCGGCTGGCTGGCAGCGGCCGGCTCCGAGGCCGGGCCCGCCGGAATGAAATCGACCTTGATGTTGTGCAGGCCTGCCATCAGGCGGCTGAACCTCTGCATCGCCAGAGGCTCGGGGTCGTAATTGCCGGGGAATCTCAGCCGGGCGACCTTGATCGACTTTGCCGGCCAGCTCTTGGGTTCGGCCGGCCAGATCCGCGAAGCGCGATTCTTGAACTGCTTGTCCGTAACGTACATCACCACGTTGGCGGCGGCCTCGAAGCTCGGCTTGCCGGTCGCCACCTGGTACTGCTGCCAGGCCAGAGGCAGATCGTAGTCGGCATGTATGGCCAGGGGGCGGATGCCGTTGCTGAGTTCATAAATTTTCATGCCGGACGAAGTCTTGTAGACGATCGTGTTGATCAGGTGGTCCTTGCCGCACAGGGCAAGCTCGTATTTCGGGAAGAGTTTCTGATAAAATTCCTTGATGCCCTTGCTGAAGGCGGCGCCGTTGCACTCGGTGATGCTGAAGAGCGTTCCGCCCTGGTTGACGTAGGTTCGCAGTTTTTCGATGTCTGCCGCGGAGAACTTCGGCTCTTTTGAGCCTGTGATGGTCAGGACGGCCGCGTCGTGCCACTCGTTGACGTCGCTCTTGAGCGTGATGATCTGCCAGTTTGCCTCGGTCTCGAAGGCCTTTTCGGACCACCGGCAGAAGTTGGCCAGGGCCCGCGGCCGGTTGTTCCAGTCGCCGTCATATTCCAGGCGGTTGAATATCACGGGCAACCGGCCTCGAATCAGAAATAACAGCCCGTAGCAGGTGTTGGGGAGAATTCCGCCGTAGCCCGGCCAGGTTCCATCGCCGCCCTGGATGTTGAGCAGCCATGACGCCCCGGTCTTGTACCAGTCTGCCGTGCCGAAATATTTGTATCCGCTGGCCAGCCCAACCCGCTCCACGCCGTACAGGTAGTATAACAGCTTGCTTTTGTGGGTCAGAAAGTTCTTGTCCATCCAATCCAGTCCTTTTTTCACCGCGGCCACCTCGGTATTGACCTGGCACTTGACAAACCTGTCCATGAAGAGCCAGTCCATGCAGACGAACAGAGACGCGATTCCGGCCACCGTCATCGACCCCAGCGTCTGGGTGTTTTCATTGGCTGGATCTTCCTCTATTGTGCCGTAGTAATTCCAGCCGCCGTCGGCGTGCTGGCAGGCGATCCAGCGTTTCAGGCATTTGTCCCAGTAATCCCTGGGCACCTCGATGCCTGCCCTTGCGCCCGTCCAGACGCCGTACAGGCCGTACTGGCTGTTGGAATTGTCCCCGCCGGCGGCCTTGTCTTTCCCGTTGGTAACGTAGTTGTAGCTCCCGTTTTCCGTCGATTTGATAAGAAGATCAACGTCGGCGGCGAGGTTTTTCATATACTTGTTGTCGAGCTGCTTGTTGACCGCGTGCCATGCCAGACAGCGGAATGCGGTTGAATAGGTCAGCTTGGCCTGATTTGCGGGCTTGACCAGCCAGTCGAGGGCCTTGGCGATTCTGGGGTCCTTGGCGGATATGCCGCTGGCGACGAGCGTGTAGATGCACATGGCGGTCGGGCCGTCGGTCTGGGGGGCTCGCCCGCCGCCTTCGGCAAAGGGTTCCCAGCTTCCGTCGGCCCTCTGCTCCGAAAGGACATATTGCACCGCCTTGTTGATCGCCGCCTCGACCGCCTGGTCGTTGAACGGAACCCTGGGCTCCTGGGCCGGGCAGATGGAATTGAACGTGAACAGGAATATTCCTGAGATAATCGCCGTTCTGGTAATGTTGGCCGTCGTCATGGTGCGCTCCTTGCGAATCTATTTATGAAGTTGCCGCCGCCGGTGCAATCGCGTAATGAAAAATCGGTTCTCATCCCAAAAACGTGGTTGGGCATTGTTCAGATGTCGCGCCGGACGAGTCCATCCTGTTAGCCCGATTGGGCGACTGAAAGTAGCCCCGTCCCAGAGCGGCTTGTCCGGCGTAACCTTGGCGAAGCCGGAAGCGGAGGGCGGGCAAATAGTTGCGCCAGGTCCGGAGGTCCTTGCGGATTCTGCGTCGCCAAATTCAAGGCCCGCAGGGCCGAAAGATAGTAGCCCCGGGTGCAGCGAGTCCGCCGTCAGGCGGACGAAGCGGAACCCGGGGTCTGGCGTCATGTTACATGTCCCAAATTCCTGCTCACGCCACGGCAGATAAAACCGGATCGTGGAACAATCCGGCCGACGATTTTCAGCAAGGCATTTATGTTTCATGGAGAAAAACAACGCCCATCTCCCCGAAGGGAGAAGATAAGGTGTTTTTTTACTCCTCTCCCTCTGGGAGAGGGTAGGGTGAGGGAAGGAACACCGTAATGGGTCAGTTACGGGGGGAGACTCAAACAATGTTTTGCCCTCTTGTGGCGCGGGCGTCTCGCCTGCGTTTTTTATTCTTGACGTTGCAGGCAGGATGCCCGCACCACAATCCCCCCGTAACTGACCCATTACGGAACAGCCCCACCCGGTCCCGTCTGCTCTAACGCTCAGACAAGCCGACATATCCCTTGAGGGGTAAATATTCCAATTCTCGGCCGGGGCGGTTGAGAAATTTTGCCACGTCTGCCAGTGGCGGGACCGGAAATTGGAGACTTCATTGAATGGACGGGCTTTCTCCGGGTTTCGCTGCGTCCGCCTGACGGCTGACTTCGCTTCACCCGGGGCTACTTTCTGCCGGCTCTGCGAGCCTCTAATTTGGCGGCGATGAATCGGCAAGGTACTCTTGTCCTTCTGAAAATTCATGCAATGAAACAAAAGCCAGACCGATCTTGTCCGGCGCAGTCTGCCCGTAACCAATCCGTTATCTGCCGTAGGGCGTGCAACTCGTTGCTCGCGGGAAATTTTGTCGCGCAACAAGTTGCGCGACCTACATGCTGCCGGTTGCCGTAAAGTTTGAAATGCAACGTTGTTATTCCGCACAACCGTCATTTCATTCACCACGTTTTGGGGAGGAGAACCGAAAAATTGAAAATATGATTTCAATGAGGCGGAGTCAAGTCAATAATGCCGCCACAATACCACTTTGAGGTGCGGCTTTTTCAAAAAAGGGTTCTCAAAAAGGCGCAGGATCGCTCAATTTTTCTGCATTTTTTTAGCCTGATCTTCCAGCCGGTCGGCGACGGAGTCGGCGGAGAAGTCCCGGCCGGAGCAGACGGCAGCCTGTATGTCCTTCCAGTTGTTGACCACCTGAAGGAGTTGGCGGTGCTTGAAGTCGCGGATTTTTTCGGCGGCCTTACGCATGTCCTTGGCCTTGTTTTCCCATTGATGCAGCCAGTAGGCCGTCAGGGCGTTATCGAGATACTTTTGCGCCCTGTCGTCGTCTTTGGCGATTGCCGCCGACAGGCCGGAGAAGTTGCTTTTCAGCGAGGCCGGGTCGGAGTTCTTGAACCTGCCGGCGTCGGCGAAGCCCGGAGACTTATCAAGCAGGATCGGCCCGGCCGGAAAACCGTTGTCCGCCAGCCACATCTTGGCCTTGCGGTGCAGCAGATACTCGCGGTTGACCGAGTAGATGAAGGTGTATCTTCCGGAGATTGCGATTGCCGCCGACGCCGCCGACGGCGAGGGGCCTTTGCCTTTCAGACAGTCGCCGAATCCGCCATCCAGCAGCGTGTCGTTTGCCCATATGAGGATGAGCTTTGCGCTGCGGTCGCGGCAGGCCAGCAGCAGGGGGGCCGGCTCGACGCTGCCGGCACGGCCGGAAGGAATTTCCTCGACCTTTGCCGTGTAAAGGTAGTCGCCCGCGGAAGACGGCGAAACAGAGATGGTCGCCAGACCGCTGGAATCAGTCTTGGCCTGGCCCGCCAGTTTGCCGGACCGATAAAAACCGACGGTTGCGCCCGCGACGTAATCTCCGCCTTCGGTTTTCAGCCGGGCCGCCAGGGCGACCGGCTCGCCCGGCCAGGCAAGCGTGTCGAACGCGATAAACTGGTATCCGCCCTCGCTGGCCGCGGAAGAGTTGTCAAAACCCCAACCGCCTCCCGAACCCGACGATCCGCCGTTTGTGTTTATATTGACCGGCGGCGGGTTGGGGACCGTGGCGTTGATGTTCAGGCAGCCGGCGATGAAAGCGACGCAGCAGAAGATGGCAAGATTTTTCATTTTGAATTCTCCAGGTTGCGGTGAAATTTTCGGGTTATCGTCCTTATCGGAAGTTTTATTTTTTCGGCGGCCCGGCCGGCGCCGTCGCGGGTGACAGGACCTGAGGCGGCATGAGGCTGGGCTTGAGGAACAGGTAATAAATCCTGCCCTCGCGGTAGGTCTGGCCGGCCAGCAGGCCCGCCTCCGGCCCGACGCCGATGTATATGTCGCATCTGCCAGGCGCACGGATCGCCCCGCCGGTGTCCTGGTCGAGCATGAAACTCCTGAACGGCGCGATCATGAAGTCCGATCCGACCCGCGTCGGCAGTTCCGTCGCGACGTAGGCAAGGCAGGCTCGCGGATATATCACGTTCGGCTGGACTCCCTTGTCGGTCGCGATGGTCCGCCTGGGCGTTACCGGCACGTTGAGCGAGCCGACCGTCTCGCCCTTCGCCTCCATCATGAAGATGTATCGCGGGTTCCGCCAGGTGTATTCGCTTACATCCTGCGGGTTCTGTTTGAAGTAGTCGAGCATGGCCTGGAGGCTGCGTTTTTCTTTGGTGAGCTTGCCGTCTTTTATCATCTGGTCGCCGACGCTCTGATACTTGTGGCCGTTGTTGGCCGCGTAGGCTATGCCGATCTGTCTGCCGTCCGGCAGGCGCAATTTGGCCGAGCCCTGTATCTGCACGACATAGGCCTCGAACTGGTCGGCGAACCACGCAAGCTCGCTGCCGGCGTACATCTGCGACTGCTCGATCTCCCTTCGGCCCGGATATGGGTTGACCGGATCGCCGTCGGTTTTCTTGATCAGGCCGGGCGGGGACTTGTAGATCGGGTATTTGAATTTTTCCGTCCGCACGAGCGAGGCGTCGAAGATCAGCGTGTAATAACCGGTGAACAGCACCGTGCCGTGGTCGTCGCAGCCGACGGAGATGTAGACGTCGAATTTTTCCCGGATCGTCCGGTTCATCTGGTCGGGCGCTGGATTCGAGTCGAGCAGGTCGCCGAAGGCCATGAGGCTGGCGACGACCTGGTCGTGGGTTATCTCGCCGTAGGGGAAAAAGTTCCTGCTGGACGGTTTTGAAAGGTGCGCCAGGCTGTTGTTGATCGCCTGATGCAAAAGGCCGGAATTTTTGCAGGCATCCGTGAAATCGGGAATGTCGGCCGGGTCGGTCAGCTTGCGAAGGGCAAGTTGGCCTTCCGGGAGCTGCTTCCAGTAATCTTTGCCTGACGGCGGCCCGCCAACCATCGGCCCCACGTCCTTTGGCTTGCACCCGCCGGCAAGTATTGCCGCGACAACCAATCCGACAACTGTCATTCTGTTCATCCGTGATCTCCTGAAAATCGCGATATCCGTTGACATAATGATACCGACCGGATGCATGTATTGGAATGGAATTATTGATGGAATACATGCAGCGGCGTTTGCTGCCGGCATCCAGTCCTTTCCCTGCGAGGGAGATGGGTTAGCAGTCCGTTGAAAAAGGCCATCTCACAGTAGCACGGGCGTCTCGCCCGTGAGTATCAGGGGCATCTTGCCCCTGAAATGTCCGGAAAACAGCAAAATCCACGGCCGGGACGTCCGTGATACTCATGGGCAAGATGCCCATGTTACTTTTTCAACGGGCTGTTAGCGTGAAATGCCGTTCGGAAAGTTCTCCGGAACCGTTTGCCGAAACACGTTGATTTACAATAGCCGGTCGCGGTACAATCCCGGCAACAGGGAGAAACAAAATTGACATCCGCCAAAAAGGTTGAAATTCGCGTGTTTTCGGCGCGGGCGTGCGCCGCGCCGCTGGAAGAAGCGGCGAAACTTTTCGAGACCCGAACCGGCGTCAGGGTTCTGATAGACGTGTGCAGCCGGCACTGCGCCAAGGCAGTGGCCGAAGAGGCAGTCGGCGACACCGGCGGCGACGATTTTCTGCAGGAGATCGCGGAGGCCGGCGTCCACGATCTGGCCATCGGCGGGGCTGAGTATCTGCTCGACGACGGCGAGGTCAGGGGCATCGTCCAGAAGGGCCAGCGGCGGAGCATCGCCAGCCGATGCTCGGCGATCATCACGCCGGCCGGAAATCCCGCGAACATCCGCAAAATCGCCGACCTGGCGCGGCCCGGCGTTCGCGTGGCTATCTCAATGCTCGACTGCCTCAAGGGGATATGGGAGGACATCACCGTCCGCCTGGGGCTGTTCGACGAAATCCGGAAAAACATCACCTATCGCGCCAACGGCTGCATCGCGATTGTCGAGGCGGTAGCGGCCGGCATGGTGGACGCCGGATTCGGGTGGTCCGCTTTCGGGCACCTGGAGAAGGGCCGCATAGAAATCGTCGAACTTCCGCCTGAGCAGCAGATATGCCGTGGCACCGGAATCGGACTCCTGAAATTCGCGAAACAGCCGGACGCGGCAAGGCGTTTCATGGATTTCCTGACGACGGATGAAGCCCGAGGCTGCTACAGGCGCTACGGATGGATCACGCCGAAAAGCGGCGCCAAAAAGTAAAGTCGCGCCGCATTTGAAAAGTTGGTTCTCATCCCCCAAACGTGGTGAATAAGATGGCAGTTTTGCGGCTTAACAACATTCTTGTTTGCGTTTTCCGGCCATCGACAGGAACGGATAGTAATGGATCAGCTATAAAAAATGCGCCGAAAAGCGGCGGTGGTCCTGGAACGCCAATTTCAGCATCGCAGATGCGATAGAAAATAGCCCCGGGTGCAGCGAGTCCGCCGTCAGGCGGACGAAGCGGAACCCGGGGTAGCCGTCATTCAATATGTGCCCAAATTTTCGCTCGCGCCGTCTGGCAGATGTGCCGGAATTTTGGTTCGCCGCGGCCAATATTTTCCGATGTGCCATTCAGTCGTTGCGGATAAAGCTCGCCCTCGCGCGGTCTTGGCAACGGCAGACCGATGCATCGGCCAGGATCATTCGCCGGGGCATTTTGTGATTCCGTCACTTCCGCCGTGGCGAGATCGGATATTGGAGAATATTCGTAATGTTGACTGTTTCCCGGGGTTTCGCTTCGCCCGCCTGACGGCGGACTGCGCTCCACCCCGGGCTACTTTCTACCGGCCCTGCGGGCCTTGAATATGGTTTCGCCGGCTCCGCAAGGATCTCCGAACCTGGTGCAACCATTCACCGACCTTAGCTTCCGGTTTCGCCCCTCCTTCGCTGAAGCTTCGCAGGGCTATGCCGACAAGTCGCTCCGGGACGGGGCTACTGGCAAACGCCCTTGCGGGCTAACAAGACAGATGCCCTGCATAATGCGGTAATTACATAGTTGCGAGACGAATTTCCTGCATGTAAAGAATTGCTCGACAAACAGATTACCTTTCCATTCCCATATTTGAAAAAATCTCAGAATTACCGGAGATCGGCAATGCCGGCCAGGTCTTGCACTTGCCTTTTGAAATCACGATGAATGAGGTGCGGTAATTATCTCGGCAATAATCCAGGAACGTCTGCGACGGGCCGTCGGGATTGTCTTCGGCATGGTATTTTTTCGCCTTCTCGTCATATAGGTAATACAGAATCGGATTGCCAAAACTATCGACAAAATATCGGGTGGAATTTGGCGTCAAAGATGTTTGTATCATGTCTGTCCCGCCGTAAGGCCCCCACTGCTGGCCCGGCCGGCTCACCCTGTACCCGAAACCGTCCTGGCCGTCGGCGGTCAGTAGATTGGTCAGTCTGTCATTGGGACCGGCCGAGGCGTAGCCGGTCAGAAACAATGTTAAAAGCTCCTTGCCGGTCAGACCCGCCGGAATATATGCCAGGCTTTTCTCCGCCTCGTCGGGCGACATTCCGCCTGTTATCATCTCTTGTCTGATCCGTTCGCGCGAACTCATCGGCCAACTGCCGAAGTCGCTCTTGTACATCTCGCAGCCGCCGTCGATCTGTATTATTTTGCTATAATCCTTCTTCCATGGATACCCGGAATCGCAAGACTCTCTTCCTTTCATCCACAGAATGATCCCAAAACCAATGACTGCGGAAATAGATGTAATAAAAATCACCGTCAAAACGACGAAGACCTTTATTTTTGTAGTCATCTTTCAGCCTCCGAATCAGTTTGTGCCAGAAATTATGCCGTTCTGCCCTTCCACTTGCAAGAAACAGATGTGAGTCGGGCGGGGTTATTTTCCTGCCGGCATGAGTTTGATGAGGCCGGTGGTTGACCGGCCTTCGAGCAGGTCAATCAGTTCGACCCGGCCGCCCCACGATTCGACGAGATCCCAGCCGACGACGTCGGTCTTGTTCTTGTAATCCCTGCCCTTGGTGATGATCCGCGGGCGGACGGCACGGATGATCTCGTAGGGCGTGTCTTCGTCGAAGAGCGTAACGGCGTCGACGCAGGCCAGGGCCGAGAGGATCGCCGCGCGATCTGCCTGATTTTGCAGCGGGCGGCCGGGGCCTTTGCCCAGCCGCCTGACGGAATCATCCGTGTTCAGGCCGACTACAAGTGCGTCGCCGAGGCTGCGGGAACACTGCAAATACCGGATGTGGCCGGCGTGGAGGATGTCGAAGCAGCCGTTGGTGAAGACCACGGTTTTGCCGGCCTTGCCGAGCCGTGCGGCCCATTCCGCGGCCTGTTGGCGAGACATAATTTTTCCATCGGTCCGGCAGCAGGCAGGCGGCTTTTTGCCTCGCCCGGCCGGTTTTGATTGATTGCCATTACTTTTTCTTTTTGGTCTCATCGCGAATCAGTTTAACACGACAGCGCGACTTTGATCGTAAGTCCTTATTCTACCGTTCAAACTTGACAGACGACTATTTGAGTTTCCTAACATTCTCGTGTGTTTCAACCCAAAGTCGCGCTGTCGTGTTAATGCCAGTAAAATAAAACGGCGTCCCCGCGTTTACACGCGGGGCTTTAAAACAACTCGTCGGCGAGCCATTCATAAAGCCCCATGCGTAAGCATGGGGAAGTTTGTTATTTGTTTTAATCATGCCCTGCCGCCTTGCCGATTGAGCCATTCGACATATTTCTTTGCGCCGGCCTCAATGCTGAGCATAGGCCGGACGAAACCCGACTGCCGGAGCCTGGCGACGTCCGCCTGCGTGAAATACTGGTACTTGTCGCGTATGTCGGGCGGCATGGGGATGTACGAGATGTTCGGAGCGAACTTCATGGCGACGAAGACCGCCTTGGCCAGGTCGGCAAAGGTGCGGGCCGTGCCGGTCCCGACGTTGTACAGGCCGTTGGGGGCCGCGGCGGAGGCCGGTGTTTCGAGCAGATGCAGGACCGCCGCGGCCGCGTCATCGACGTGGATGAAATCCCGCTTCTGCCCGCCGTCGGGATAGTCGGGCCTGTGCGACTTGAAAAGCTCAACATGGGCCGTCCTGCGTATCTGGTTGTATGAGTGAAAGGCGACCGAGGCCATCCGACCCTTGTGCGATTCGCGCGGGCCGTAGACGTTGAAGAATTTCACGCCCGCCCAGCGGGGCGGGGCCTTGGCTTGTTCCAGCGCCCACAGGTCGAATCGCTGCTTGGACAGGCCGTAGAGGTTCAGCGGCTTGAAAACGCGAGGGTCGATCTTGTCGTCGTAGCCGGCAGAGCCGTCGCCGTAGGTGGCCGCGCTGGATGCATAAACCAGCGGCCTGCCCGCCGCGGCGCAGAATTCCCAGATCATTCTGGTGTATTCAAAGTTGCAGGCCATCATGAAGGCTTCGTCCGTCTGCGCCGTGTCGCTGCACGCCCCCATATGAATCACGGCATCAACTGCACTGGCGTTCGCGGCCAGCCAGCCTTTTAACTCATCGGTTCCAATCCGCCGCACCGCGGCCAGCGAGTCCAGATACGCTGGGTTGTTGGCCAGCCCGGCCGGCACGGCGGCAGGGAGGAAATAATCCACGGCGACCACGTCCTTCCGCCCGCCGGCGTTTAGCGCCGCCACTATGTTCGATCCGATAAATCCCGCCGCGCCTGTTACGACGATCATGAGTGTTTCCTGCCTTTTTTCCGGTAGCCGGGACAGCCTTGTGTGTGTTTTAATAAATGAGCATGATTTTCATTTTTGTAAATCATCCCTTGGGGAGAAGGGATGATTTTTGTATTTGTAAAATCTGCTTCAAGTTCCTTATCTTCTGCACATAAAGTTCGAGCTCTACTTATCCGTGCAAGAGCAATAACATGAGGATCATTTGATCGAATCTTAGGAAGTGATTTTTCCTCGGCTTCAACTTTATTGTCGGAAAACTCACGAATTATTCCTCCAGCCTCTTTCCATTTCGCGATATTTTCCAAGGCTTTCCCAACCTTACAAATTTCCTTTCTATTTTTCCCACCAATGACCAGCTGACCTTTTCTCGAATTGAGCCATTTTAAAATTGGTGAAAATTCTTTTGGAGTGGGTGTTTGAAAAATCATGGCTGAAAGACTTGTATCTATAATCAAACACATAATTTATCTATATCCCCAAGAATCTCTCTTGTTCTTTGAGGAAAAAACTCCGGTAACTATCGGGTACATTGACTAACTCGCCTGATTCGTCGATATATATCTGGCGGATGTCAATCCACGGGCTGTTCGTTTTCCGCTCGAAGTAAAGTATCTGGACATCTTCAGGCTTCAGCCTATTTTTTTTATCTCTGATATCCATGCGGACGCGGTCGATCAGATGATCGCTATGGGTTTCCAGAATGAATTCTTTTTTACCCTGAGCGGCCAGTTCGCCGATAAAACTTCCGAACTCAGCCTGCGCTCTGGGATGCAAATGTACTTCGGGTTGTTGAAGCAGGAAGATGCCCGTTTCTCTTGTCATGCACTCTACCAAAAACGGGAGAACCTGCGAGACCCCGTATCCGACATCTATCAGATTCCGTTTTCCGCCGGGAAGTTCGACCATGATCTGAAAAGGATCGCTGGACGAAGAACCTTTTCGGCGTGGCGAGATGGTTTTAAATAAACCGGATGCCTTGCCGAATCTGCTTAATGCCGTGTGCAGAGAGTCCCATTTGTCTGGTTTGGCAGCAATGATCGCCAATCGCATCGGCACATGTGTTCCCTGTGCGTCAGGAATATCCATAACAGGATTGTATGTCCTCTCTGGCTTGCTCCTGACGGGGGCCATGGCCCAAGGCTCGTTGGAGTCTGCTCGAGGCGGAGGAAAAAAAGCATAAAAACCATGAAGAAGTTGCTTAATTGCCTTATCGTACAGAAACTCACTGCGGATTAATATGCCGAGGCTTATCGAATGTCGACTTGTCGAATCGGAAAATGTTTTCTTGACGACCTTGTTTGTCTGTTTGTTGGTGATATTGCAGTCCACATTATTGCCTGAAGTGCGAAGAGCTTCTATTTTGGCGATATTGTATTCGACTGTAATTTTATCCAATTCAGGTTGTGAATCGGATTGTGAAAATAGGCCGATGCATCGCATAAGCTCCGATCCATTTCTACTAAGCGAGCATCCTACGCTGAAGTTGTCGGATTGCCCCGTCTTTCCCACGCTGGAACTGGCTATTTGCTCATAAGCGCCGAGGTTGAAGGGTTCGCTGTTAAAATCAACAGGTTTCCCGCTGGCGAGTTGGTGGGCAATTCTGATGGCTGCAAGGAAAGAGGTCTTGCCCGTGCTGTTCTCTCCGACCAGGAGGGTCAGCGGCTTGATCGGAACCTTGTGGGAACCGTGGAAGCACCTGAAATTTTCAAGGATCAGTTCGTCCATTAGGGACTCGCCTTTTCAAGTCCGTAGCATATCGTTTTCAGGCCGAAAAGTCCATATTCAACAATTTTTCCGCCAGGTTTTCGGGCAAGCCGATGTCCGCGACGACGACTTTTCCGGTGTATTTCTCCGCGCCCGGGGCATCGAAGCCGGTCTTGCGGGCGACGAATGTTACGGTCAGGTCGGCCCTGACGGTCGACGGTCCCAGCGGCCTTCCGGTGTCGCAGTCCAGGCCGGTCGGCACGTCAACGGCGACTATCGATCTTTCCGCGGCCATCACCTGATCGACCGCCTTTGCGATATCCTCTCGCAGCGGGCCGGCCAGACCGGTGCCGGCGATGGCGTCGATAACCAGGTCGAAACTGCGGAGCGATCCCGCCAGCGCCACAATCGTCGGATGATCTGAGCATGGACGGATTTCCAGCCCCATCCGGCGGATTATGTCGAGGTTCAACAGGGCGTCGCCGGCGATCTTGTCCTCGGGCGCCACGAGGAAGACCGCGACCTTCCATCCGCGGATGAGCAGATGGCGTGCGATGACGTATCCGTCTCCGCCGTTGTTGCCGGCCCCTGCGACGATGGCCGCCGAGCGGAAGGCCGGGCCGAAATGCCCGTCGATGATTCTTGCCGCATTGGCCCCGGCGTTTTCCATCAGCAGCGCCCCCGGCATGCCGAGCTTACCGACGGCCAGACTGTCGATGCGGCGGACCTGTTGGCGTGTCAGCGATTTCATGGCTTGACCGCTGGAGAGCAGCCTATGAATTCAGCACTTCTTCCAAGGCCTTTTTCAGATCGGCCTTGGGCTGCACGCCCATGAACCGCTTGGCCTGCTGGCCTTCCCTGAAGATTATCACGGTCGGTATGTTCTGGATGCCCAGTTGCGTCGCGTAGGTCTTTTCGGTGTCGATATCGACCTTGCCGACCTTGACCTTGCCGGCATATTCGTCGGCCAGCATTTCAATAATCGGGCCAAGCATCCGGCACGGGCCGCACCACTCGGCCCAGAAATCCACCAGGACCGGCTTGTCGCTGTCCAATACTTCCTGCCGGAAGCTGGCGTCGGTAAAGTGAATGACGTTTTGCGAACTCATTTTCAGGCTCCTTCCGTGTCAACGATATTCCATCGCACGGTTAAAAATATTAGGCCTCCCGCCCGCCGATGTCAACTGCCGATGGCGTTCTTTTTTCAAACTTGCGGCTGACCGTCCGGCGCCCGCGGGCCGGGTGAATGTTCCCGGTTGATTCCCGGACCGCGTGCAGATATTGTTCCGTTCATGCGGTTCGGGCCGGCCGGACCGGGCCGAATCGCCATGAAAGGAACTTCAGGCATGACCAAACGCCAGGTGGTCCAGACGGTTTTGGCGGGCAAAAAGCCGCCTTACGTCCCGTGGTCCTTCGGCTTCACGGTCGAGGCCCGCGAAAAACTCACCCAACATTGCAAAACAAACGATCTCGATCCGATCCTGCAAAACCACCTGCTGGGGCTGGGAGGGGACATAGGCTTTTTCAAGGATATCGGCGGCGGCCGGGTGAGGGATGTCTTCGGGGTGGTCTGGAACAGGTCGGTTGACAAGGATATCGGCGTGGTCGAAGGCCTTGTTCTTCCGAAGCCGGACCTCAAGGGTCTCAAACTGCCCGATCCCAACGACAGGCTGTTCTACGGCGACATCCCCGGCGCGATTAAAAAACATGAAGACTGTTTCCGGATATACGACATAGGATTTTCGCTGTATGAGCGGGCCTGGACGATGCGCGGTATGGAAAACCTGATGATGGATTTTTACGACAATCCCGATTTCGTCCGCGGGCTGTTCGACGCAATTGCGGATTTCAACATCGCCCTGGTGAAACGTGCGGTGGAGTTTGACATTGACGCGATCTATTTCGGCGACGACTGGGGGCAGCAGCACGGCCTGCAGATGGGCCCGGCCGTCTGGCGGGAATTCATCAAGCCGGTCCTTAAACGCATGTACGGCGCGGTGCGTTCGGCGGGCAAATACGTCTTCATCCATTCCTGCGGCGACGTGGACGAACTGTTCGACGACCTCGTAGAGATCGGGCTGAACTGCTTCAACCCGTTCCAGCCGGAGGTCATGGACGTCTGGACGCTTCTGCCGAAGTATCGCGGCCGCTTGGCCTTCCACGGCGGGCTTTCCACGCAGAAGACCCTGCCCTTCGGCTCGGCCGAGGATGTCCGCAATGAGACGCAAAAACTCATCGAGCTTGGCAGCCAGGGCGGGTACATCCTCGCCCCGGCCCATTCCGTCGAGGGCGACGTGCCCCTCGAAAACATGCTCGCATTCATCGACGAAGTCCAGAAGCAGAAGGGGTACAAAAAGTAGGAATAGCCACGGGTGGAGTGAAGACCGCCGTCAGGCGGTCGAAACGGAACCCATGGGAAAGTCGGCGATAAAATATTCGCTCGCGCCACAGGCCGTCGATCTCCGATTCCGGAGCGCCCCGGCGAATTATTTGACCGATTCATTCATTTGATTTGGATAAGGCCATGCGAATGCGGGTTTGTTCGCCACAATTACTTGGCGAAGCCGGGCAAGAATATTGGTCTCTCTTCACAACTGATAAAATGTCTCGGCGAAAGTCATTGGCTGGGGCGATCATGAATTCTGGCACGTCAGCCGAGGCGCGAGTGTGAAAAGAAACTTTCTTCACGAATTTTCCCAGGGTTCCGCGACGGCCGGCTCGCCGTCCGTCGCTCCGCCCTGGGCTACAATCATGCCGGCCCTACGGGCCTTGAATTTGGCGGCGATGAATACGCAAAGCAGCAGGGATGGGGGCC
Organism: Planctomycetota bacterium; assembly: GCA_016235825.1. Lineage (GTDB taxonomy): Bacteria > Planctomycetota > Phycisphaerae > SM23-33 > SM23-33 > JACRIL01. Next base: position 18,912 of record JACRIL010000053.1, on the reverse strand, counting down.
GAATTACCCCCGCCGAAGCTCACGGCCTGTTACGCGACACAGGCTGATCGGTGTGGCTTTTCAACAGAGCAAGTTCCTGACAAAACGTCCCGTCAAGCGTTATTTCTTTCAAGAACTCTTGCTCGAATTGAGACGATATTATTTTCCAATCGCTTTTTTCGACTCTTTTGACGATTCGATGAACTGTTTGTGGGCGGCGGCGTTGTAGTTTTCGCCGGTCTGGATGTAATAGTTGCGGACGAATTTGCCGTTGAGGCGAAGGTCGATTTTTTGCGGCGGGCGCGGGTCCAGGCGGTTGAAATATTCCTTCAGCAGCGGCTCGGGATCTTTCGGCAGCGGGTTGGCCATCACAAAGGTCCGGCCGTTCAGTTCATCGCAGTTCGCCCAGAAATCCCACATCAGACTGCTCTCGTCGAAGATCATGCTGTTGCTGGCGAACTTATATTCTTCGCTTTTGTATCGGCCGTAGAGAGGCACGTAGAAGGCAAGTTCGCTGGCGGCCTGGTATTTGTCCATCCCGACGATAACGGGCATTTTGCCCGTGCGCTGGCGGATATCATCGGCGACGGCGGCGACCTGCCGGGCCAGATCGTTCATTGCCAGCTTGTCCTGATCGGCCGGGAAGGGGATTTTAGGCAGGCCCAGTGTGATATAGTGAGCCGTGCCGGCCAACAGCAGGACCAGCACGGCGAGCGTCGGTCCCCAGCATCGCTGCATGATGCGATCCGCCTTGCCGGCCGGGATATCGGCGGGCAGGGCCATCCGATGCGCGATAAATGGCAGGACCGCCAGCCAGATCGGGCCGGTCCAGTTCGGCTGCACCTCATGGCGGATGCTGAAATAAAGGAACACCGCCAGCGGCACGAGCGTAAGGGCCAGCAGGAATATCCTGACGGATTTATCATCGGGCCGACTGTCTGGAACATTCGAATCTGCCTGCACGACCGGGCCGGGTTTGACCGCCAGGCAGTGGATCGCGGCGGCCAGGCCGGTCGGGAATAGCTGGATCAGGGCGTAGAGCAGGAGCATGTGCGTGTTGAAAGATGTCGGCGTATCGCCCCGCCGAGTGGTCTGAAAGCGGAACGAGGCCCAGTCGTGCTGGGCGTTCCAGATGATGACCGGCGAGAACAGAGCGATTGCAATTAGCACGGCTGTCCATATCTGCCAACTAGCAAGAGCCTTTCTCGCCCGCTTGTCCAGCAGCACGGCGACCAGCGCGGCAAGGCCGAGCAGGACTATCGTGTATTTGCTGAGCAGCCCCAGGCCCATGAAGATGCCCACGCCCAGCCATGCCGATTTTCTGCCGGCCAAAATCGCCCGCTCGAGAAAATAAATCGCCCCCGCCCAGCAGGCCACGAGCGGGCAGTCGGGCGTCATGAGCAGGCCGTTGCCGACGAAGTACGGCAGGATTGACATGAGCATCGCGGCCCGCAGGCCAGCCGGCTTGCCGAAGAGGTTCCGCGTAACTGCGAAGATGAATCCGCCCGCAACCAGCCAGCAGAGGAACGCGGGGAACCTTACCGCGAATTCGTTTACACCGAATGCGTGTGTGCCCGCCCAGATCAGCCATGCCGCCATCGGCGGGTGGTCGAGGTAGCCGATGTCGGGATGGGCCGCGTAGCTGCAATAGTAGGCCTCCTCGGGAATCAGCTCCGGGCCGCCCAGATAGGCCAACCGTATCAGCAGCATGAACGCGATGATGCCGACCGACGCGGTGGTCCATCGCGAAGGGGCGGAAAGCCCGCGTATCGTCGGCGAAAAGACCCAGAATGCTAGCCCGGCGTAAATGACGACTGCCAGCACCAGCCAGCTCGCGCATGCCGAGGCGACTACGGGCAAGCCCCACTTGCCGGCCAGCACGTCGAGCAGCCCGCCGCGCAGAAATGCCGCCGCCGTAGCCAGGACGGCATAATCGATTATCGGCCCGGCACCAGGCCTGCGGAATTTGCCGCAAAAGACCCAAAACCAATAAATCGGCAGTGCGATCAGCAGGCCGACGGCAATGCTCACTAAATGTCCACTGCCGTACCAGATGCCTTGTCCGCCGAGGATCGCCAGCGCGGCGGCATCCACGACTGCCGCAAGCAGCGTCGCTACAATGAACCGCCCGATCAGGCCGGTCGCAAAAACCCCGCCGGCGTGGGCGGCCAGCCGGTTGAGATAGTTGACCATCACCTTCGAGCCGAGTTTGCTCGACCCGCAGGTGCGGTCCTTGAACGCGATCGGCCGCTCGGCGACGCGCAGGGTGTCGCGCCATCGCATGAGGATTTCCAGCGAGATTTTGAATCCTTCGCGCCCCTGATCGATGGCCAGTATCTTGTCCTTGCGTACTGCGAAGAAGCCAGCCAGCGGGTCTTTGACGTCAGTAAGCGGCCAGGCCATCATGGCCGCGCCGCGGGACATTATCTTGCGTTTGGCGGGCCAGCCTTCGCAGCCGCCGCCGGGGATGTACCTGCTGCCGATGACCATGTCGGCCTGGCCGTCGGCGATCGGCTGGATGAGGCTCGGAATGGCCGAGGGCGGGTGGCTCAGGTCGGCATCCATAACGAGAATAATTTCAGCCTGGGCGACGGCCGCTCCGGCCAGCACGGCCCCGGTCAGCCCCCGCTCGTTGTCGCGAGCCACCAGCCGAACGGGCCTCTTTGCGGACCAGTCCAGCACCTTTTCCCGCGTGCCGTCGGTCGAGCCGTCGTCCACTATAATAATCTCTACGTCCCGCTCGTCGCCGGCGCACCTGAGCACATCCGTAAGCAGGGCGTCGACGTTGCCCGCCTCGTTGAGCGTCGGGATGACAATTGAGACCTTTTTCGCCTGATTTTCCCGAGGTTGATCCATTTCGCGCGAGATACCCTACTTTGCGCACCGGAAGTTTGCAAGGCCGGGCATTGGGTTAGTTACGGGGGAGAATCAAACAATATTTTGCCCTTTTGTGGTGCGGGCGCCATCGGACGTATATGTTTGCGGCCATGTTCTTTTTTTCCTTCCGATCGCATCTGTCTCCTGCCCAACGTCATGTTTACGCCAAAGCCTTCCAGGCAACGCACTAAAAAAGCATATACTCGCAATCCGGCTTCGCTGCGCTGCGCCGAGATAAACAGATGCGAGCGCTGGCGCCCGCTTGTCTCGGCGTAGCGCAGCGAAGCCGGATTCACCATTCGGCGCGAAAACCGGAAATGACACCATCCCTGTGTGTAGCGGGCGTTTCAGCACCGTCAGGTGCGTCTGAAAATAGCCCCGGGTGAAGCGCATTCTGCCGTCAGGCGGACGAAGCGGAACCCTGGGAATGTCGTCATTCAACAAACCCCCAAATTCTCGCTCGCGCCACTGGCAGACACGCCGATATCCTGGAATACCCCGGCCAATGATCCTTGGAAATTCCACATGCAACAAATTGCATGTCAAACGGGATTTAAAAAAGAACATGCTCGCAAACAGATGCGAGCAGTGGCACCCGTTTTTATCGTTCGCCGCGAAAACCGGACATGGCGCCTGCTACACAAAGCCGAGATGAATCAGACAAGTTCTAAACTGAAACCAGCACGTTCAATAGAAATCTTTGCTTTTGAAAAGAATGCCTCCCCCTCTGGTGAAAAGGGATATTTTGCGGCAATACTCAAAACGACATTCCTTCCTTTTGCGTCAGGATACGTCTTATATAGCTCTCCGCTTTCACAAAAGCGAAGATAGGAATTGAGCTTGTCCTGTAGTTTCTGAAGATGCAAGTGTGAATCTGCCCAGTCCAAATGGTCCGAGATCGTTAGTACCACCTTGCCAGTGTCCTTGTTTATACCGATGAAGTCGATGATTTCTACTTGTTCAACGCTCATCAAAACCCCTTGCAGATTTATGGTCTGACAATCATTGTCCGGCGGCAAGTTCGATTTACCCGTCAAAAAGTGCTACTTCCCGTAATTTGCCGATCAACAGTCATGTTTCCAATTCTAAATCAGTGCCAGTCTCAGGTGATTCAGGGCTGTCAGGCTGCTGCGGAGGCGGACGATGTCGCGGGTGCCGGGCAGGATGTGTCTGTGGACGGCGATTGAGCCGTCGGGACCGGCAAGGCCGATAAAGACCAGGCCGACCGGTTTGGCTTCGGAGCCGCCCGTCGGGCCGGCGATGCCGGTTACCGAGATTGCCCACGTGCTGGCGAATCGCTGTTTGGCCCCTTTGGCCATGGCCTCGGCGACCTGATGGCTTACGGCCCCGTGCGCGGCGAGGAGTTCGGCCGGCACATCGAGCAGAGCGGTTTTGGCCTCGTAAGAATACGACACGATCCCGCCGAGGTAATAATCGCTCGAGCCGCTGACCGATGTTACAAGCTGGCCGATCATCCCGCCGGTGCAGCTTTCGGCGGTGGCGAGCGTGGCATTTTTTCGTCTGAGCAGTTCGCCGGCAACACCGGCCATCGTCTGCTCGCCCTCGCCCACGACCAGGTTGCCCAGCCGGCCGCGAAGTTCCGCGATAGCCTGGTCGGAGAGTTTCCCGGCGGCCTGGCGGTCCGCCGCCCGACAAATCAGGCGGACAGAGACCATCCCCGCGGCCACGGTCGTGCCGATCAGCGGATTCCGCCCGCGGGCCATAAGGTCCTCGATCCTGGAGGCAATGTCCGACTCGCCCTGCCCGAAGGTATGCAAAATGCGAATGACGGCCGCCCCGGCCGACCCGCCCACCGCCGGCAGGACGTGGTCGGCGAGCATTTTCTTCATCTCGCTGGGCACGCCGGGCATGACGAAGATCTGTGTCCGGCCTATTGCCGCCCGCAGGCCGGGCGCCGTGCCGAGCGGGTTGGGTATCGGCGTCGCCCCGCGCGGGATGTATGCCTGAATCTTATTGGTCTGGTTCATCTGGCGATGGCGGATTTTAAAAAAGGCCTCCAGTTCGGCCAGGCACGCCTCGTTGAGTTCCAGCTCCGTGCCCATCGCCTCGGCCAGGGCCTGGCGGGTAATGTCGTCGGCAGTCGGCCCCAACCCGCCGCTGATAATCAGCAGTTCAACCTTGTTTGCGGCCAGCAATATTGCCTGGGCGATTTCCGGCCGGCTGTCGGGCATGGTAACATGCTCGACGGCGGTTATGCCCCGCCCGGCGAGTTCCAGGGCTATGTGGGCGCTGTTGGTGTCCACGGTCTGGCCGCTCACCAGTTCGTCGCCGACGGACATTATAATCGCGTTCATGCCAGTTTGATCTCGTCGATGGGCAGGCCGCACTTGAGGCATTTCAGGATCCCGCCGATACGGGCGGTCTGGCCCGGCTGGAGGATGCCGTGGCAGTTGGGGCAGACAATCGCGTGCATGGGCAGCGGGCCGGAAGATTCCTCGGGTTCCGTTTCCGGTTGAACGGCCCGCACGGCAGGGGCCGTCGAAACTGCCGGAGTTGCCGTCGCCGCCGGCAGTTGCCCGGCCGATTCTTCCACCTGCTCGTCGTCCTCATCTTCCTCCAACTGCTGGCGGCGTCTGAGCCTGAAATAGTCGATCCAAAGAAAAATGGCCGCCGGGATGGCCGTGAAGCACAGGCTTATCAGGAACCAGACCCATAACCGCCGGCCGTACTGGCTGGCGGTCAAGCCTATCCTGAAACACGTCCAGACATATATCGCCGCCAGCGGTATTATGATCCAGGGCGAATTCCAGATGTCAGATACGAGCAGCATGACATAATAATAATCCATCCGCCGTCCAAAAAGAACCCTAAAACCCGTTCCGCCGGCTGCGGAATTGGCAAACGAACACTTGGCGGCGGGTGGACGTAAGGCTAATATAAGGCTATAACCTGTTTCATGACCTGCGTCTGGTCGCGAAGGTTTTTAAAGGCCGATTGCCGCACATTTCGCCCGCCCGATTGATGCACAGGGCTGATTGGAACCGATACAAATTAATATGACGGAACAAGTCTTCATGCGGCTATCAAAGGCCTCTTTATGGGTCCTTGCCGGTCTGTTGGCCCTTGCCTGCGGGTGCAATCCGAACTACGGGCGGCAACTGCTTGGTTCGATCCCGGAAAAGAACACATGGGTTATAAGCGGCAACATGCAGGACCCCCAAAAGGCGGCCGACGGCGAGGAAGCCACCGCCGCATCCGGCGGCAACGTCCTGATTATCGACCTGGGCAAGAAGGGCGGGCTGCTGAATTACATCGTTCTGAGCCACGGCAGCCGCGAGCGCGGGTTCTGCCGGAAGATGTGCGTCCTGACAAGTTTCGACGGGCAGAACTGGAGCCAGTGCTACAAGGGCATCGGCACCCGCAAGGTTTCGCACGCGATGCTCTTCACGCCGATCTTCACGCGGTATCTGAGGATACAGGTGATCGAGGCAGGCGACGAACCGTGGACCATCGCCGAGGTGTACTTGCAATAGGACGGGCTATGGGTCTCATGGTTCTCCTTCCCAAAACACGGTGAATGAGATGGCGGCCCTGCGGAATAACAACATTATATTTACCGTTTTATGGATCCAGGCAGGAATGGGTAATGGATTGGTTACATGTGGCCGAACCGGACAAGTCTGGTCTGGTTTTTGTTTCATCGCATGAATTCTCAGAAGGTCTATGGCTGTCAGGCAGACAAAGCGAAATCTTGTGAAAACACTGATACCTTGCAAACTCATTGTCGCCAAATTAGAGGCCCGCAGGGCCGGCAGAAAGTAGCCCCGGGTAAGGCGAAGTCCGCCGTCAGGCGGACGAAGCGAAACCCGGGGAAACCTTGTCCATTTAATGAAGTTTCAAATTTTCGATCCCGCCACTGGCAGACCAGCCAGGATTTTCAATCCGCACCAGCCAATAGTCTCCGGCGAAATATTTATCCGGCGTGGGGGGGAAAAACGTTCTCATCCGGCAAAACCTTTACGAAGCCGGGATCGCCTTCAGATAAGTCGGCTGTGGGAAAAACGCTCGTATGGGCGTTGTTTTTCTCCAGGAGCCATAAATGTCTCGCTGAAAATCGTCGGCCGGATTGTTTCAGGTTCCGGTTTTATCTGCCGTGGCGCGAGCGGAATTTTGGAACATGCCGATTGACGCCAAACCCCGGGTTCCGCTTCCGGCTTCGCCAAGGCTACGCCGGACAAGTCGTCCGCCTGGCGGCGGACTCGCTGCACCCGGGGCTACTATCTTCCGGCCCTTCGGGCCTTAAACTTAACGTCGCTGAACCCGCAAGAAACTCAGAATCTGGCGCAATTTTCCTGCCTTTCGCTTGGCTACGGGACTGTTCATGACCCAAACTCAAGCACAACCATTAACGGTTTCCGCAGGCCGCCGCCGACTCAGGCTGATCAATCCCCGCAGCCCGCTTTCCACGCTGGTCATGCCGGAGGTAATCCAGCGGATGACATTCCATCGTCGCGGGCTATTCATGCCTCTGAACCTGGCGATCTGCGCAGCGGTCGTCCCGAGCGGCTGGGACGTTGAGATAATCGACGAGAACCTCTCCGATTCGCCCCACCGGGCCGATGCCGCGGGCGTCGACGCCGTGGGGATAGGCGCGATGACCACGCAGGCCAGGAGGGGCTACTCAATCGCCGATGAATACCGGCATCTGGGCGTGCCGGTGATAATGGGCGGCATACATCCCTCCGCCATACCCGAGGAGGCCCTGGAACATGCGACAATTGTCTGCCGCGGCGACGCCGAGGGCACGCTGCCCCGCGCCCTGAACGATCTTGCGGCGGGCCGGCCGAGCCGGATTTACGACTGGCAGGAATGTCCCGACGCCCCGATCGCCACGCCGCGTAAGGACCTGCTCAACCCGGCCGATTACCTGATCTTCAACCCGATCCAGACCACCCGCGGCTGCCCGCACGGCTGCACGTTCTGCACGACCCCGGCGATCTTCGGGCGGCGGTTCCGCCAACGGGCCATCCCCGACATAGTCAATGAGATCAGGCAGGCGAAGGAATTGTTCAAATCGCGGACATTCATCTTTTCCGACGACGACGTGGCCGGCAACCACGCCTGGGCGATGGAACTCTTCGAGGCGCTCAAGCCGCTGAAAATACGCTGGGCCTCGCAGTGCGACATCCTGATCTCGCGGAACGACCGGCTGCTGGCGGCGATGCGCGACAGCGGCTGTGCCGGGGTGATTCTGGGTCTGGAAAGCCCGCGGGCAGGCACGCTGCGCGAGGCGGGCAAGCGGTACGTGGACGCGGGGCAGTATGTGCAGCTCATCAAAAAGATACAATCGTACCGGATAAGCATCTGGGGCAGCTTCATCCTGGGTTTCGACAGCGACGACTGGCGCGACTGCATGAACGCCGTCCGGTTCGCCCAGCGGGCCGACCTGTGCATGATCTGCTGCCCGATCCTCACGCCGTATCCTGGCACGGCCGTCTTCGAGCAGTATCGCTCGCAGGGCCGGCTGCTCACCACAGACTGGGACAAGTACAACGGCGCGACGGTCGTGTTCGAGCCGAAAAAAATGACGGTCAATCAGCTCCGCCACGTCCAGATGGCGGCCATCAACGAATTTTATTCCCCGGCCAGCACGTTCAGCAGGCTCAAGATTTTCCCGCTCAAGAAAAATGCCTGGCTGGCGAATCTGGCCATTCAGCGGGGGCTGAGATATTATTATTCAAAGAAGAACCGGCCTCTGCCGCGGTTCGCCGATTTCATGGCGCCGGACAGGGACCGTCGGATATCAAAGAGCCTGGGGCTGGTACAACCATGTAGATAATGGAAATGAGGTTCACCTCCCAAAAAAGCGGTGAATGAGATGGCGGTCCCGCGAAATAACAACATTGTGTTTGACTCTTTACGGCCACCGGCACAAACCGGCAATAGATCGGTTGCGGGAGAATTCGTCGGACAGGAGCAGTTTCTCCGTACAATTTCGGTCCCGGTTTTGTCTCATTGCATGAATTTTCAGAAGGACAGCAATACCTTGCAAGTCCGGTGCGACCAATTTGAAGGCTCGAAGAGCCGGCAGAAAGTAGCCCCGGGTGCAGCGCAGTCCGCCGTCAGGCGGACGAAGCGAAACCCGGGGAAAACCCGTCCATTCAATGAAGTTCCAAATTTCCGATCCCGCCACCGGCAGACGCGCCAAAATTCCGGAACCTCCCGGCCGAAGATTTTGGTCGATGCATCGGTTGGTGGCACCCTCAAGCGAAACGAAGTGGAGCTTGGGGGTGGAGTTCTTGAAGGCGTCAATAAATTAACCGGCACCCCCAAACTCCGCTTCCGGCTTCGTCAAGACTACGCCGGACAAGCCGCTTCGTTTGAGGGCGCCGCCTGCCGCGCGAGGGCGGGACGCCCTCGTCACACGCGGGCAAGATGCCCACGCCACAGGCAGATGCGGCAACAGAACAATGAATCGGCCATTCTCATTGGACTTGGTATTCGAGAATTCTGCCGATTCTGCCGTGGCGCGAACGGAGATTTGGGAACTTATTCAATGACGATTTGTCCCCAGGTTTCGTTTCGGACGGCGGTTGCCGTCCTCCGCTTCACCTGGGGCTACTATCTGCCGGCCCTTCGGGCCTTGACCGCGGCTCCGCGAAATCCGCAAGGTGAGGAGAATTGGGACTCACCTGTCGCCCCGCGCGGGTGCCACGGTTTGCTTGCAAACCGTGCCCATATGGCATTATCCAACCACGTTTTTGGAATGGAAACCGTAAAAAAGAAAGGTTGCTAAAATGACGGATAATCAAACGAATCAGGGTGACGGAAATAACGGAGCTGCCGCGCCGCAGGCGGCCGGCGACGCAAAATTCCTGATCATAGTCGGCGGGTTGCTGCTACTGATAATAATCTGCCTTGCGATGCTCTGGTTTGTCGAGCGGAGAAAGCGGGGCGCGGCTGAGCAGAATGTGGCCGAACTGGTTCAGTACCAGCAGAAGCTTCAGTCTGTAATGACAAAGATGCCCGCCATGTTCCCGCAGATCGATCTGCCGTCCAAGGCCGTCATTCGCCAGGATTTGGCCGCCGAGCAGGCGAACCTGAACGGCAAGCCGGCGCCGCTCTTCAGGATCAGCGCGTCGGCAGGCAGGAGAATGGGCTTCGAGCCGGGCGACCTGATCCTGATCGGCCCGGAACCAGCCGCCACGGCCAGCGCCCCGGCAAATTAGCGGTCAGGCAGGCATTGGCAACCCGTTACTTTCCGGTTTTAGGCGTCATTTGACGCAAAGCCGGATTGACACTGCCCGCGGCGGCAGATAAACTGGCTTTGTGAATATGCCACTAATGTTACGGACAACAGGAGGCTGACAGGTTGGAACAAAGCCAGACAATGCCGCTGGTGATGTTGCACGGTCTGATGGGGCAGCCGGCCAACTGGAAGGGCATCATCCCCTGCCTGCCGCGGACCTGCAATCCGGTCGCGATTCACTTTCCGTTCTTTGAGGAGGCGAACCTCAACAGCGTGCAGACCCTGACCGACTACGCCCAGCATTATATCGACGAGGCCGGCTGGGACAAATTCGTCGTCATGGGCAACAGCCTCGGCGGACACGTGGCGATGTCGCTGACCTTCCGCGTGCCCGACAGGGTCGCCGGGCTGGTGCTGACCGCATCCAGCGGGCTGTTCGAGCGGAGCATTTTCTCGTTCGTAGGCAGGAGGCCGACCCGCGAATGGATACACGACAAGATATGCGAGGTTTTTCACGACGAAGTCCACGTTACCGATGAACTGGTGGACCAGATCAAGGACCTGATCTACAACCGCGCATCCACCCGCACGCTGATAGACCTGGCCAAATCGGCCAAGCGCGACAACCTGTCCGAGCGCATGCCCTCGATAACCTGCCCGACGCTGCTGATCTGGGGCCGGCAGGACCAGATAACCCCGCCCGACGTGGCCGAGGAGTTCCGCCGGCTTATCGTAAGTTCCGAGCTGATCTTCATCGACAAGTGTTCGCACGCCCCGATGATCGAGCACCCGCACGAGTTCGGGATGCACGTGGCGCACTGGTGGAACCGCCGGATATGCTTCAGCCCTGCGGGCAACCCCAAAGAGGTCGGCACGTGAGCCTGCTGTCGCTGGCGGCCGGCTTTTATTTTCGCCGGATGGATCGCCGGTTGGCCCGGGCCGCGGCGGACCCCGCGGGATCGCAAAACCGGACGTTTCAATCGCTGTTGCGGACCGCCGCCGGAACGTGGTTCGGCAAAGAGCACGATTTCAGATCCATCCGGACGCACGCCGATTTCGTCAAGGCCGTGCCGGTGGCCGATTACGTCGGCCGGCTGGACATGTTCCGGCGGATTCGCGACGGCCAGGCCGACGTATCCTGGCCGGGGCGGATAAAATTCTTTGCCCAGACCTCCGGCACGACCGCCGGCGACAAGCATATTCCGATCAGTTCGCAAATGAACAAATCCAACGCCGCCGCCGCGCTGTCAATATTCGCCTATTACGGCCGGCGCGGGCCGGGGATGATCGCTTCGGTCTTCGACGGCAAGATGCTGTTCCTGGGCGGCTCGACCGCCCTGACCCGCATCGAGAACGGGGCGATGGTCGGCGATCTTTCGGGCATCGCCACGCGGTCGATCCGCTGGCCTCTGACGACCAGATACGAGCCGGGCAAGGACCTGGCCCTGATCTCGTCGTGGGAGCAGAAGATTCAGGCCGTCGCACGGCGGGTCGAATCGCTCGATGTCCGCTTCGTAACCGGCATGCCGAGCTGGGTGAAGATTCTTTTCGACCACGTCTGCCGGCTCAGGGGCCTGCCGCCGGAAGGAGGCATAAGCAGGGTTTGGCCGAACCTGCGGCTGTTCGTGCACGGCGGGGTGAATTTCGCGCCGTTCCGCCCGACGTTCCTGAAATATTTCGACCCGTCGCACAGGCTGGATTTTCTGGAAGTTTATCCAGCCTCGGAGGGTTTTATCGCGATCCAGGATCGGGCGGACGATCCTGGGATGGAACTGCTGACCGACAACGGGATTTTTTACGAGTTCGTGCCGCTTTCCGAGTGGGGCAGGCCAGACGCGACCAGGCTGACCATCGAACAGGTCCGGCTCGATGTGCCTTACAGCCTTGTCCTGAACACCAACGCCGGCCTGTGGGCCTACGACATCGGCGACGTGGTGCGGTTCGTCAGCCTCCGCCCGCCCCGGATCGTCTTTGCCGGACGGAACAGGCATTTCATAAACGCGTTCGGCGAGAATATAATCGGCGAGCAGGTGTCGGCGGCGGTGGCGGCGGCGGCCGAGGCGTGCGGCGCTCCGGTGGTCGAGTTCACCGCCGCGCCCAGATATCCCGACAAGGACCATCGCGTCGGGGCGCATCAGTACGTGGTGGAATTCCACGACCCGCCGGCCGACATGGCCGCCTTCGCCCGCGCCATCGACGCCGAACTGCTCCGGCTCAACAACGATTATTCCATCAAACGCCGCGGCGACCTGGGCATGACTGGCGTTGAGGTTACAGCCGTGCCGGAAGGAACCTTCTACAACTGGATGGCAAAACGAGGAAAACTCGGCGGACAGCACAAAGTCCCCGTCTGCGCTAACGACAGAAAATACGTGGATGAAATTTTAGCGGGCAGTGCAGTAGCACGGGCGTCTCGCCCGTGAGTATCAGGGGCATCTTGCCCCTGCATAGCCAGAAAAACAACAAAACCACGGCCGAGACGGCCGTGATACTCATGGGCAGGATGCCCATGCTACTTTTCTACGGACAAACTCGGCGGACAATACAAAGTCCCCGTCTGCGCAAACGACAGGCACTTCGTCGATGAAATCCTGGCCGGCAGTTCTGCCAAATCCTGACATGCGCGGATGCGATTATCCCCAAAAAATAATCGGAAGTTGATGCTCAATGCTTTTCGAGGCAAGTTCTTTCAGCGTATTGAACCCGGCGAGAATCGGATTGCAACTGTCGGCGGAGACTTTGGAATCAACATTTGAGGGAAGATATTTTTCAAGTGTATCAAGTTGTGCCGCCAGGGTGTACGACGAGCCAAAACTGTGGTGGAAGGTAAAACGCCCAAACGATTGGAACGGTTCGACGTACACAACGCGATCAAATCGGCAGGGGACGTAATAACCGCTATAGCAATCATGATCGATTATGTGCGAAAACCGGAATGTCCGGCGATCTTCTTTCCATATCAATGCGGGATGCTTGTAAAAGTTGTTTTCGGGCGGATCGTCAAATGTTGGAAAACAATCCTGCAGATCAAGCCATTTGGCGTAAGCCCGTAACGCCTCGAATCCCCAAGATGCCTGTTGGGAATGAACTACGTTTCCCTCGTCATTCCACTCAATGCGAATGTTCAATTCCTTCTCGGCCTCGGCGACAATCCGTCGCACCTGTCGTTTGGCCTGAAAACGGGAAAGAGAAGCTTTAAAGCGTTTCCAACTCAGGATGCCTCCCGGAGTAATCATGAGCGCCTTGTCGCCGCCAAGTTGCTGCACGGCGGTCTCGGCGTCGCCCGCCTTGAAACGCCACATCGGCATTACATACACGTCAAGGGACATGATCTATCTCGTTTCAGTGGCTGGTGGCACGGCTTGCTCGCAAGCCGTGTTCCAAAACCTGATCTGCACAGTTTGCAAGCAAGCTTATGGCACCCGCTCCAGTCATTTTTCGCCTTCTCCAGCAATGCCGGCCATCCATGCTGCCAATTTATTAATCATTTCTTCACCAAGGAGCCCCCGGCGGGCAGTCTCGGCAATATCCGCTTCATGTTTGAAGTATGCGTCAATAGCCCCTTCTTGTATGGTGTATCCCTTCTTGGCCAATTCCTCAAGCCGACGCATTCGCATGTCAATCCTGTCCTGGTTTACGGTTTTCTGCACCACGGGCATCTCAATGAGTGTCTTTCCAGGAGTGCCCCCCGCTGAGATATTCCGCCACCAGGCTATCTCATACTTGAAGTCCTGTACGAACATTCCATGTTTATAAAATTCGCCTATTCGATAATCCCTGATCGGCTTATCGGGGGCAATCCTTGCATACAGTCCCTTGCCGCAGTGGAATTCAAAAACTAATGATTCGGGATACTTCTGCCGAATAATACCATCCCCCGTAAATCCCTCTAAATCCATGTCGAGCATGCCTGGAACCCTGGGAATGCAGTAGTCGGGAATACTGTTTTGGGGGTCATCCAGGTTAGCCAAAAGCGTATATGCATGGGGAATCCGGATGATTTCCACGGATACATCAAGTTCAAGAAGCTTTTCGTATGTTTTGTCGGCAAAAATCGGCGAGCAGCTTTCATTGGCATGCGGCCCGCTGATTATGAGTATTTTATTCCTTTTCTGCATGGTTACCCTGTGATTCTTATCGAAGGATAAAGGGCTGTTGGCGCAAGTCAGGAGCATTCCAAACGCGGTGCCACTGTCCTGCGTGAAGCCTTTTGGCGGCTTGTCCGGCGTAGCTTCAGCGAAGCCGGAAGCGGAGGGCAGTGCGGTCTTGACCCGGGAATCGAGCAGTGCATCCTCATTTATCCTTATTTCCTTCGTCCGATCTTTCGTGCGTCATTATAACTCGCATCATCAAGACCGGGCAACAATTCCCGGCCGTCGTTTCATCCCGCACGGTTATGCGAATCGAGCGGGACTTGTCGGTCAGGGTATTCCCGGATTTCAGTGCTTCTGCCGTGGCGCGAACGAGTGGTTTGTGGTGTAGGCGTCCCACCTGCGTTGTGTAGAAAGTATGACGCGGGCGTCCCGCCCACATTATCCGGTCTTTGAGGTTTCAAAAAAGCACACGGCCGCAAATTGATGCGGCCGATGGCACCCGTTTTTACCTCTTGCCGCGAAAATCGGCTACGTAATCTGCCATATAACATCTTGTAAATAAGGATGTTGCATAAAATCATCTGTTGGGTTGAAAATTTTACGGCCAAGCGGCGGAGATTGTTGATAATTTTTCTCATGTTGGGCAAGAGGGTATACCGATAAATGGATTACGGGTTGATATGGCCCGGCCGGCGTTTGCCGGTTTGTTTTCAGGATAGCTGCAAAGACGACAATAAAAAAAGTTGAATTTGGTGTTTTTTTTTCTTGCGGTTGTCCCTGTTTGTGGTGTAAATTCCCTAACTATACCAGTTGGTGGTGCAAAGGACCAAGTAGAAATGGCAGTCTTCTTCGGACATTACGATGCGACGATAGACGCGAAGCGGCGGCTGGCGATACCTGCCGCCATACGCGAGCAGATCGTCCCGGCCGAAGATGGGGAAAACTTTATCGTAATCATAGGTCCGGAGAAGCGGCTGTGGATGTATCCGGACCGATACTATCGTCTGCTGCTTGGGAAGATGAAGAAGTCAGCCCTGCCAAGCCGGGACGTGCACAAGCTGGGCCTGATGTTCTCGCTCGGCCAGGTGCTCAAGCACGACGCGCAGGGGCGGGTGGTGCTGTCGGAAGAGACGATGAAGCTTGCTGACGTGTCCGGGGACGTGACGTTGGCCTCCTCGGACGATCACGTCGAAATCTGGGCGGCGGAGGCCTGGAAGCGGCACGTCGAGCAGAACCTCGCCAACTACGGCGAGATGTTGTACGAGGCGGCTGACCGGCTCAACAGCCAGGAAAAGCCGTCATGAAAACCCAAGACACTCATCTGGCAGGCCCGGCTGAAGGATCAGCCGGAAAGGGCCCACGGACCGGGCCGGAATGCCTGCCGGATGGAAACCTGGTGCGAAAGGAGTCCAGCATGCTCACCTACCAAAACGCCCAGAACGGACCGACCAAACGGCAAGGATGTCCGGCGGGGAGTCTGAGCGAACTGCGAAGTCAGTTGGCGCATCCGTCGAAGTTAAACGGCGGGGCAAGGCAGCGCCTCATGCAACTGGCACGCCGGCTGGCAGCGGTTCAGGCGTTGGGAGGCGGGTATGCCCAGGTTCAATTTTCAGCCGACGCGCAGGATGCGCTGAGCGGCCCAGTTCGCTGGGGCGACGCCGTGGCTAATGCGGCGGGGCGGGCGTAAGAAGCAGGTGCCGGCCATGGATGGCTTGGCAAGACACGCGCCCGTAATGGCCACGGAGGTCGTGGGCCTGCTCGCGCCGGTCGCGGGCTGTTGTATTGTAGATTGTACCTTGGGTCTTGGCGGACACGCCGAGTTGCTGATGCAGCAGGCAGGGCAGGACGCCCTGCTTATCGGCCTCGACGTAGACGAACGGAATCTGGTGTCCGCCAAGACCCGGTTTGAGCGGTTCGGGCAGAATGTGCGGCTTTTTCAGGCCAACTTCGCCCGGATCGGGGAAGTTCTGGCCCATGCGGGCCGCGAATTTGCCGACATCGTTCTTGCGGACCTCGGCGTCTGTTCGGCCCAGTTGGACGATCCGGCAAGGGGCCTGAGTTTTCAGGCCGACGGGCCGCTGGACATGCGGCTTGACAACCGAATAGAAAAGACCGCCGCGGACCTGGTCAACGGGCTGGACGAAGAGCGTCTGGCCGACATTATTTTTCAGTTCGCCCAGGAGCGGTACAGCAGGCGGATCGCCCGAGCGATATCGGCCGCAAGGAAGCGCGGGCCGATCCTGCGGACCGGCGAACTGGCCAGGATAGTCGCGGCCGCATATCCCCGGCAGGCACACGAGTCGCGTCGGGGCGTGCATCCGGCGACGCGGACGTTCCAGGCGTTGCGAATGGCGGTCAACGACGAGCCGGAAAATCTCAGGCAGCTGCTGGAGTCGCTGCCGCGAGTGCTGGCCGTCGGCGGCAGGGCGGCGATTATCAGCTTTCACTCGCTGGAAGACGGGCCGGTGAAGCGGGCCTTTGCCGCATGGGCCGCGTCGGGCGGAGCAAAATTGCTCAACAAAAAACCGCTGACCGCGTCGGCCGGCGAAGTCGCCCAAAACCCCAGGAGCAGGTCGGCGAAGCTCCGCGGGATACAAAGGATTTTATAGGACAGGCTAAGGCATGGAGGCCATTGCCATGACAAGGGAAACGCGGGTCGGCCTGCTGCTGGGGCTGATATTCATAATCGCATTCGGTTTCATTCTCAGCGGGCTTAACGGCCCGACGGGGGCGGCCCCGGCCGAAAAGACCGGCAGCACGCAACCGTGCGACAAATCGCAGTATTTCACGCAGGCCCCGGTGGTGCAGAATGTTGCCGCCGAGATTTGCAGGTCCAACCAGACCCGCGACGACGCCATGGCTCGCGACGGCTCTAACGTTCGCGAGCGGGCGGCGGACCGGGCCAATCCGGAGCGGGCGCAGTTGATCATCAGCTCGCCGCCCGAATCCGTTTTGCCGGCGGCGGTTCGACCGGACGCAGCCGGGCAGTATCATTCGACTGCCGGGCGATCCGGTCCTGTCGCGGCCGAGATCGTGGCTGGCACGGATTTCACCGTTCGCGAGGCCCGGCCAGCGCCGAATCCGGCGCCAAGCGGGCCAATCGCCGCACCCGGCCTGTCTGTTCGAGAAATGGACCTGGACCAGCTCAGGAATCACTTTCAGACTCAAGGCCAGGCCGCAAATCAGGCCCGGCAGAACCCGGCCAGGCGGGTTTACGTCGTCCGCAAGGGCGACAGCCTGACCAAGATCGCCAGGCAGGAACTCAAGGATGCCAGCAATGCGGCCGTCCGCAAACTGCTGGACGCCAACAGGGACAGGATCAGGAATCCGGACAATCTGCCGGTCGGTCTGGAGATTGAGATACCGGCGGGCAATCGCGGGACATGAAGATAGGCCTGTTCATAGCGGCGATGGCGTGCGCGGCTGTCTGTCTCGTGCAGATGAAGCGGGGCGAGGTGGCCGTTCGTCATGAGATTCAGCAGCTTGAACTCAAGAACGTCCGGATTCGCCGCGATTTGTGGGACAGGCAGGTAACGCTGGGCAGGCTGGTAACGCCGCAATTCATCCGCGCTCAGGCCGACGCGATGGCGATTGACATGATCGACAAGAGCCGGCCCGGCGGCACGGTCGCCAGCGCGGACAGGCCGGTCGGAGCCGGCGGCGCCAGGGCAAGATAACGCCGCGAGTTTTTGGGCTGTCAGTCATGGATGGCGCGGCGCCAAGAGGAACGGATTCTTGAGCGTGAACGAGACGACAGAAAATGCGGTTCCGGCGGCGGGCAAGTGGCGGCTGGAACTGCTGCTGGGCGCGCTTGTGCTGGCCTTGCCGGCTCTGTGCGTGCGTCTTGTCGGAATGATGGGCCAATATCAGGCCCCGGCCGTAAGCCAGGTTCAGCGCCAGCAGACGATCGTGGTTCCCGTTCCCGCCAGGCCCGGCGGAATTTACGCCCGCTCCCGCCACGGCTATGTTCTGGTTGCCGGAACCAGCCAGGTTCCCAGCTGCTACGCCGATCCCGAACTCATCGGCGAAAAGAACCTGACCGAATCGGCGATTCAAATCGCCCCTTCGCTCAACTCAAGCCCGGTTGATCTTCAGAACATGCTCGTGCTTCGCCAGGACCGGCGGTTCGTCTGGCTGAAGCGTGAACTGACAGGCCAGGAGGCGGCGAACGTAACGGCCATGCGAGTGCCTGGAATCGGCATTACGCACGAATGGCGGAGGGATTATCCGCTGGGACAGATCGGCTCGTGCGTGGTTGGATTCCGGACCAAAGACGGCAAAGGCGGCGAGGGAATGGAACTATTCGCCGAGAAATACATCAACGGCCAGGACGGGCTGAGGGCTTTTGTCGCCGACGCCCGGCGCAGGCCCATCTGGCCCATCGAGGAGCAGAGCACCAGGCCCCGCGACGGGGCGAACGTGTATCTGTGCCTTGACTCGGTGATCCAGGAGCAGCTACAGACGGCCGTCAACGCGGTGAACGAACAATACAAGGCCAAGTGGGCCGTCGGCGTTGTGGCCGATCCGAATACGGGCGAAATCCTGGCGATGTATTCTACGCCATCCTACGATCCCAACGAATATTCAACCACGCCGGCGGCTAACCGCACCAACAAGGTTATCGTCAATCCTTACGAGCCGGGCAGCGCACTCAAGCCGGTCTTCGCGGCGGTCGCCGTCGATATGGGCATGGCGACCTGGCAGACGCAGATCAACTGCGAGAACGGCGTTTATCTGGCACCCAGGGGCGGG